>JAKFDW010000143.1:0-35347 GCA_036675955.1 Orrella sp.
CGAGGTGGGCGAAGAAAAAAACCACTTGTGGCCGACCAATCGATAAGCGGCCCCGGGACCGCCTGCATCGACGGGGACAGCCCGCGTTGTGTTGCTGCGCAAGTCCGAACCGCCCTGCTTTTCAGTCATGCCCATGCCGACCATCATTGAGCTTTTTTCCGACAACGGGACGTCGCGCTCGTCGTACTCGGGCGAATAAAGCAGGCCGGCAAGGGAATCGAACCAGGGTTCGCGCTGCAGCACCGGAATGGACGCCGACGTCATCGTCGTAGGGCATAAGGATCCCGCCTCGATCTGCCCGTGCATCAGGTAGGCGGCCGCCCGCGCCACGTGGGCGCCCGGCTGCGGCGCGGACCACGCACTGCAGTGCATGCCCTGCCGGAAGGCCATGCTCATGAATTGGTGCCAACCGGGATGAAAGCGGATGCGGTCGACGCGATGGCCTTGCCGGTCGAACGCTTCGAGCTCCGGCTTGTGACGGTTGACCTCGTGCGCCAGCGCAAAGACGCCCTTCCGGCCCAGTTGCTCGCCATAGCGCTTCAAGGCTTCGTCATGCCACTGTGCACCTTCGCGCCTGGCGCCCTCGCGCAAGGCGATGTCGCTTTCATAAAGACTGTAGTCGCCCAGTTCGGGGACCTGGTTAGTCACTTCATGTGTCGTAGTGCTCATGGTGCCACCCATATCGCCGCAGCGGTTCACAACCAGTTGGACTTCTTGAATTTCCAATACAGTATGGCGCATGCCGCCAATGTAACGCCCATCACCGCGGGGTAGCCATAGACCCAGTCTAGCTCCGGCATGTACTTGAAGTTCATGCCATAGATTCCCGCCACCGCCGTGGGCACCGCCAATATGGCCGCCCACGCCGCCAGCTTTTTCGTTGTATCCGTCTGCTGCGACTGCCCTATCATGAGACTGGCTTCGAACGCAAACGCCAGTGCCTCGCGCAGACTGTTGATGAATTCATTGGCCCGCAATACACGGTCGGCCACTTCGCCAAAATAGGCGCGGCTGTCCGCATCGATATTGCGCATCTCGACCCGCGACAGGCGCCGGCAGATTTCCGTCATGGGAGAGATGGCCGTATGGATGCGCAGCAAGTCGCGACGCTGGCGATACAGGCGGCGCACATCCGTTTCCCGGAATCCGCGCAACAGGAATTGTTGCTCGACTCCTTCGACTATGCTTTCCAGTTTGTTCAAGGCGATCATGTAGCGGTCCACCAGCAAATCCAGCAAAGCCGATGCCACGTAGTCGGCGCCGCGGCCAAGAAATTCCGGCGAGTTCTCGAGCTGGTCGCGCAGTTCCTGGTGAGTGGCCAAGGCGCCGCGCCGTATGGTCACAAGAAAACCTCTTCCGATCAGGATCTGGGTTTCGCCGAAGCTGGGACGCAAATTGTCGACTTCAACCGTAATCGCCACGACCAAGGTCAATTGCTCGTACTCGACGACTTTGGGCCGCCTATGCGGGGAGAGGATTTCTTCCATGGCTTTGCGCGAGAAACCGAGGTCGGCGCCCAGTTGCTGCAGCTGCGATGGCAAGGGTTCTTTAAGGCCTATCCACAACAAGCCATTCGGCGAACCATTCGGCGAGCCATTCGGCGACGTCGCGTGAGTAGCCACCTGGTTCAGTTCCACATGCAGCGGATCAAGACCGGGTCGGTACAGAACCGACGCTACCACCCCTTGAGTCGCCGGAGGCGTATCTGGACTATCAATGACCATACCGGGATTTTCCTTTGCTGACTCGTCGCCCAAAAAACAGTGAATTCATCATATCACCATGGGCCGCGTCCGCTGGATGAACGTCCGGGACGGCAGACGGCCAGAACCGGTACGCACTGTTAAAGTATTGCTTTACAACGTCAGCCAAGAATTACTGGACTTATCATGATCCGAGATCCTGAAACTCAGACCCTGCTTGAAGAGGGCGTGCGCCGCTTCATAAAAGAAGTACTGATCCCCCGCGAAGAAGAGGTTGCCGAAACCGACCAGATTCCCGCCGACATCGTTACCCAGATGAAGGAAATCGGCTTGTTCGGCCTGTCGCTTCCGGAAGAGTACGGCGGCCTGGGCGTGACCATGGAAGAAGAAGTGCGTATCGCCTTCGAGCTGGGGCAGACCTCGCCGGCGTTTCGCTCGCTCATCGGCACGAACAACGGTATCGGCGCGATGGGCATCTACCTGGACGGCACCGACGAACAGAAGCAGGCATATCTGCCCCGCCTGGCCAGCGGCGAATTGATCGGATCTTTCGCCTTGACCGAGCCTGAAGCCGGCTCCGATGCGGCGTCTCTGCGGACCACGGCAGTACGCGACGGCGACCACTATATTCTGAACGGAACCAAGCGCTTCATCACCAATGCGCCCGAAGCGGGGATTTTCACCGTCATGGCGCGCACCGACAGCAGCATCAAAGGCGCTGGCGGCATTTCCGCATTCATTGTGGAAGCGGGAACTCCGGGCCTCTCATTAGGCAAGATCGACAAAAAAATGGGGCAGAAAGGCGCGCATACCTGCGACGTCATCTTTACCGACTGCAAAGTGCCAGCCGCCAATCTGATCGGCAACCGCGAAGGCGTGGGCTTCAAGACGGCCATGAAGGTGCTCGATAAGGGGCGCCTGCATATTGCGGCAGTGGCCATCGGCGCGGCCAAACGCATGCTGGGCGATGCGCTGGACTTCGCCATGAACCGCAAGCAATTCGGCCACCCCATCAGCGACTTCCAACTTGTGCAAGGCATGCTGGCCGACTCCAAGACCGAGATTTATGCAGCCGAATGCATGGTGCTCGATGCTGCCCGCCAGCGCGATGAGGGAAAAGACGTATCCATACAGGCGTCTTGCGCCAAATACTTCTCCACCGAGATGTGCGGTCGCGTTGCCGATCGGGCTGTGCAGATCCATGGCGGTTCAGGCTACGTCAGCGACTATGCCATCGAACGCTTTTATCGCGACGTGCGGCTGTTTCGCCTGTACGAAGGAACCTCGCAAGTACAGCAGGTCATCATCGCGCGCGGTTTGATCCGCGGCGCGGCCATTTAAAAAAATGCCGGGACGCTTGCCGGCATCGTCCCTGCCGTCGTTTTTCGGGATCACTCCATGAGCGACCGTCTACTCGTGATTTTGGCTGCCCTGACACTGCTAACCGGTGTCGGCGCAGGCGCATTTGGGGCGCATGGACTCAAGTCCATCATCAGCGCCGACCTCATGTCGGTCTGGCAAACGGCCGTTTTGTATCAACTCGTGCACGGGCTGGGCATGTTGCTGATTGCAAGCCTGGGGGCGCGCTTCGGTTCCCCCCTGATGAGTATCGCCGGCGCACTGATGTTTGCCGGCGTCGTCGTTTTCAGCGGCAGCCTGTATGTGCTGGCGCTGACCGGGGTCAAGTGGCTGGGTGCCGTCACACCCCTGGGCGGCCTGGCATTTATTGCTGCCTGGGGCCTGGTGGCGGTGGCGGCTTATCGGTCGCCCCAGTGAACGTGGCGGCCCTTAGTGAACCTGCCGGGCAAAACGCACGACGGTGACGCCGGGCAGAAGTTGCCGCAAGGAAGGCATGATCAGTACGCAGTTGTCGTAGGGTGTGACGATGGGAACGCCATCATCAAGTCCTATGGTCGTTCCGGCACGCTCGATGCACTCCATGCCTTGCCAGGGGCTGGTGAACGATAAATTTTTTGATTTCGCGACAACCGGCTCGGTGACTTGCAAGACTTGTTGGGCGATACCCTGGCCATCGCGCTCTTCCCATTCGGCAGGCAACTGACCCGGCAAGACAATGCCGGACTCGAGCAGGAACCGGGCAGTGGTCTGCCTGGCAATGCGCACTGACGATGGATCGCCATGGAAGCCGCACTCCACCAGCAAGGCAAGCGCCTGGCCATCGGGATCGCCGAACTGGGCATAGTCGCGCATGCGCGTGCCGTCTTTGTGGCCGGCATCGACGACAAGATGGCGAGGCACGCCCAGACGCAGGCCGAGGTCAATATTTCGCTGCAGCACGCCCGTGACCAACAATGGCGGCGAAGGCTCGTGCATGGAGTGCAGGTCCAGCAGGCGATCAGCCTGCTTCACCCAGGGGAGCAGCTCGGTCGCCCGCCGGCGTTCGACAGTGGTGGCTTGCGCGAGTTTCTGTTCTGTCCATACCCGGTTCAGGTCTTCGTCGGCAAAGCGCGATGCGTCGTGCGCAAGCGGGTCGAAGCGGTCGAACGCGGCGAGGTTGCAAAAGGCCAGCGTAAGCTTGCCTTTTGCAGGCCTCAACCCGCTGGCAAGGAGATCCTTCAGCGCCCATGCCCCGCAGAGTTCGTTCCCGTGTATCAACGCGGAAATGAGAACGCTGGGCCCGGGTCTGCCTGAATCAAAATGCCATACGCCAGGCGTGCCAGTGTTGCCGGCGCGTTCTTCGGTCAAGTCGGGAGTATCAATCTTGAAGGTCATGGGAGGGTCTCACTTCACGCCAATGCCGGCAGTATCCACCATTTTCTTGAACTTCTCGCGTTCACCGGGAAGAAAGCTCGCCAGATCGGGCTGTTCGGTCATGACAACACCGCCCGTGCGCTTATATTTTTCCTGGAACGCAGGATCTTTCAACACATCGGCCAATGTGGCCTGCAATTTCTTGACGACGGGTTCGGGCGTGTCTTTAGGGGCGAACAAACCGAACCAGATATTGATGTCGACGCCCTTGAACCCTGGGTTTTCAGACAGGGCCGGGATTTCGGGGGCCGTGGGAGCGCGCTTGGTCGACGTGACGCCTATGGGAACGATCTTGCCTGCGGCAACCTGCGGCAGGCCGGACGACAACACAAACATGCCGAACTGCAACTGACCGCCGACCATGTCAGTCAACAGCGGCGCGACGCCTTTATAAGGCACGTGCTGCACCTTGCCCTTTGTTGTGGTGTTGATCATTTCCCCGGCCAGGTGCAAGGCGGTGCCCACACCGGACGAGCCGAAATTGGCGTCCTGCGACTTGCCGGCCTCCACCATCTTGAGGAAGTCGTCCGCTGTCGCCACGCCTGTCGCCTTGGATGCCGCGAGCAGCATGGGCTGCGAGCCGATAAAGCCTATGGGGCGCAGATCGGCCACACCGTCGTACTTGACGTTGGGATTGATCAGGCCGGCAATAATGATTTCATTGACCGAACCGACCAGCAAAGAATAGCCGTCGGGCTTCTGGTTGACGACCTTCTGGGCACCGATCGCGCCGCCCGCGCCGCCCAGGTTCTCCACAACCACCGTGCGGCCCAGCTTCTGTTCGAATGCTTCAGCCAGCAGACGCCCGTTCAAGTCGACACTGCCCCCAGCCGGATAGCCCACCACAATATTGATGGTCTTGTCGGCCGGATAGGCTTCCTCGGCATTGGCAACAGTCGCCAGACTGAACAACATACTTGTTCCCAATGCCGCATATGCCAGCGTGCTTATTTTTTTCATCATTTCGCGTGCTCCTTGTTTATTTGCTCCGGAGATCTATGGTAATAAGAAGTAAGCATCACTCCGTGCCATTACGGCACAACGATGTGCCAATCGAAGCAAGCCAATGACTGAAACGAAACTACTGCAAGACTTCATCGCCTTATCGAGAACGGGAAGCTTCACCAAAGCCGCGGAACTCCGGCACGTGACCCACCCTGCGTTCAGCCGGCGCATCAAAGAGCTGGAGGAATGGGCCGGCACATCGTTGATCAACCGCAAGAAGATGCCCATCACATTGACCGACGCCGGAGTCAACCTGCTTGTGGTCGCCGAGCACGTCATTGCGCGGCTCAATACCGTCCAGCAGCAAATCTGCAAACCGGAGAACCAGGCGGACCGCAAGCTGCGCATAGCCACCGGACGTACGCTTGCGCACTATCTGATCGCGGACTGGGCCAGCGAACTCGCGCGGCAGGTGGAGCGCAATATGGGCTGTCCAATTCCCATTGAGATCCACACCGGCATTACGCAAGACATGATTACGCTGCTGAAGCAGGGCCAGGTCGATTTCCTGTGTTGCTACGAACATCGCGCCCTGTCCGTACCCATCAGCACCAAAGACTTCCAGTACGTCAGCCTGAGCTCAGACCGGCTGATTCCGGTAAGCCTTAACACCGGTGACGGCGGCGGCACGGCCTACAGACTGGAAGACGAGATCACGCCACTGCCCCACATCAGTTTTTTCTCAAGCCTGGCTTTGCAGCACATCATTAACGATCATCTGCGATCCAGCAGCTATCACCTGCAGGAAGTGGCTCAATGCGACTCTGTCGACGTGGCTTACAGCCTAGTCAAAAAAAATCTGGGCATGGCCTGGCTGCCATGGTCCGCCGTCAAGCGGGATTGTGAATCGAACATCCTGTCCGTTCTGGGAAACCGGACAAACGAGATCCCCTACGAGGTCCGCCTGTACCGCCCGAAAAGCCCTTTGTCGACGGCCGCCGAACTGGCATGGAAGAAAACCATCGCTTGATTGCCGAACCGGCAGGATGTCGGAAATATAGCAAAATTACATAATAAAATAACACAATTTCGTTGTTTTATTGAGATCATTCCTTTAATATGTAGTTTAACTACATATAGTTGATGGCTTCTCCCCGAGGTTTGATCATGGCACTGCATCCCGCCGTTCAGCTTGTGTCTGAACGCATCACCGAACGCAGCCGCACTACCCGCGAACGGTACCTGGCGCGCACGCGAGCCGCCTATGGAAAAAAAATCGAACGCGGCCACCTGGGTTGCACGAATCTGGCGCACGCCATAGCCGCCATGCCCGCCCAGGAGAAACAGAGGCTGAAAGAAGCATCACGTCCCAATCTGGCCATAGTCTCCTCCTATAACGACATGCTGTCGGCCCACCAGCCGCTGGCCGCCTACCCTGCCTTGATAAAACAGGCTGCTTTCGCAGCCGGGGGCACGGCGCAATTCGCCGGTGGCGTGCCGGCCATGTGCGACGGCGTCACGCAAGGCGAAACCGGCATGGAATTAAGCCTGTTCTCGCGCGATGTCATCGCCATGTCGACCGCCATCGCCCTTAGCCACCAGATGTTCGACGCGGCCGTATTCCTGGGCGTCTGCGACAAGATCGTACCGGGCCTGCTGATAGGCGCCTTGAGCTACGGCCACCTGCCTGCCGTGTTCATCCCGGCCGGTCCCATGGGCACAGGCATTGCCAACAGCGATAAAGCGCATACCCGCCAATTGTTTGCCCAGGGCAAAGTCGGGCGATCCGAACTGCTTGAATCCGAAATGCAGTCTTACCATGGCCCTGGCACCTGCACCTTTTACGGTACGGCCAACTCGAACCAGATGCTCATGGAAATCATGGGCCTGCATCTGCCCGGAGCAGCCTTCGTGCCGCCGAATACGGCACTGCGCGAAGCGCTCACCCGCGCCGCCGCGCAGCGCGCGCTACTGCTGGGAGCACAGGGAAATCAGTTCACGCCCGTGGCCGAAGTGATCAGCGAAAAAGCGATTGTGAACGGCATTGTGGGCCTGCTCGCAACCGGGGGCTCGACAAACCACACCCTGCATCTGGTCGCCATCGCCCGCGCGGCAGGCATAGCTATCAACTGGGACGATTTCTCGGATCTTTCGGCTGTCGTACCGCTGCTCGCGCGCGTGTACCCCAATGGCGGCGCCGATGTGAACCACTTTCATGCCGCGGGCGGAATCGGACTGGTCATTGCGGAACTCTTGAATGCCGGGCTATTGCACGCGGATGTCAAGACAGTCGCCGGCGACGGCCTGCAGCATTACACGCAGGAGCCATACCTGGCCGACGGCAAGCTGGACTGGCGGCCCGTTGCACCCGCAACCCTGGACCAGGACGTTATCCGTCCCGCAAGCCATCCCTTCAGCGCGGACGGCGGACTCAAGCTGCTTCAGGGAAATCTGGGTCGGGCCATGATCAAAGTGTCGGCGGTCAAACCCGAACACCGCCGGGTTCAGGCACCTGCCGTGGTGTTCGATAGCCAGGACGACTTGCTGGCGGCCTACGCCAAGGGCGAGCTGGCTCGCGATTTTGTCGCCATTGTCCGCTATCAGGGGCCATCCGCGAACGGCATGCCGGAACTGCACAAACTCACGCCGGCCTTATCGGTGCTGCAGGATCAGGGTTTTCAGGTTGCTCTGGTTACCGATGGGCGCATGTCCGGCGCATCGGGCAAGGTGCCCGCCGCCATACACGTCAGCCCGGAAGCGATTGCCGGTGGACCGCTGGCCTTGCTGCGCAACGGTGATATCGTAAGGCTGGACGCCGACGCCGGGTTGCTGACCGTCGTGGAGCCCGCCGATTGGCTGCAACGTTGCGCAGTACCGGTAAACATCCAAGCGCACGGCACCGGTTTCGGGCGCGAGCTTTTCGCGTCGGCGCGCGAGCATGCCGGCACGGCGGAGTCCGGCGCCACCATTTTTCAACACCCCGACTGGGCGGCGCCTTAGCACGCTCAACTATTGCGAGAAATCCATGAATGCCCTTGAACTGCTCGAACAAAGTCCTGTAATGCCGGTGATGGTCATCAAAGACCTAGATACCGCCGTAGAGCTGGCGCGTGCGCTGGTGGCAGGCGGCGTATGCAGCCTGGAAATCACCTTGCGCTCCGACGCCGCGCTCCAGGCCATTGCCCTGATCGCGCAGGCGGTTCCCGAGGCCCTGGTTGGCGTAGGCACGGTACGCAGTGCGCAGCAACTCGATGCCGCTGTCAGGGCAGGTGCGCGGTTTGCCGTAAGCCCGGGCTTGACGCCCGATATCGCACAAGCGGCGCGCCAGGCCGGAATCCCTTTTCTTCCAGGCGTTGCCACTCCCTCGGAATCCATGTTCGCGGCGGATCACGGCTTTACCGTACAGAAACTGTTTCCGGCCGAGGCCGTCGGCGGCGTGACACTGCTCAAGGCCTTGCGCGGCCCCCTGCCCGATATCGTGTTCTGCCCGACGGGCGGCATCAACGCGGCCAATGCCGCCCAATACCTGGAACTGCCCAATGTGAAGTGTGTCGGCGGTTCATGGCTCACGCCCGACGCCGCCGTGGCGGCCAAAGACTGGGGCGCCATCACGCGCCTGGCTCAGCAAGCGTGCCTGCTGCGCAAATCCTGAACCGCGCCTGGCAGCCGCCGCCTTTAGGGCAGCGGCTGTGGGGTATAAGCAGCCAGTGGCGGCCGGCCCTGCAAGGCAAGCAGTAGATTGCTGGTCGCCATCTCGCACATGGCCTGGCGCGTTTCATGCGTCGCCGAGCCTATATGCGGCAGCGCCAGCACCCTGGAATGGGTGCGCAACGGGGAATCGAGGGGCAAAGGCTCGGTGTCGAACACATCCAGGCCTGCGGCCCGCAATTGCCCATGGTCCAGCGCATGCAGCAGGGCGGCCTCTTGCACAACAGGCCCGCGGGCGCCATTGATCAGGATGGCGCCGGGCTTCATGAGCGCAAATTCCTGGGGCCCGATCAAGCCTCGCGTCTGCTCGGTCAAGGGAAGCACCAGCACAACGAAATCCGACTCGGTCAGCACCTCGCGCAGCGTGGCCGCACGCGCCCGACCCGCTGGCAATCCGCTGGGCGCCGGTGTGCGCGTATGATAAAGCACCGGCATATTGAACCCCAGCGCCGCGCGCTGCGCCAAGGCCTGGCCGATACGCCCATAGCCCAGGATGCCCATGGTCTTGCCGTGCACATCCCAGCCGTAGAGATCTTCACCTACGCTGCGATTCCATTTTCCGTCCCGCACATAAGTCGCCAGTTCGGCGACGCGGCGGCTGGTGGCAAGCACCATGGCGAAAAGCAGGTCGGCGACAGTCTCGGTGAGTACGCCTGGCGTATGGCACAAGGTAATACCGCGACGATGCAAGGCGTCGGGGGAAAACTTGTCCAGGCCCACCGAAATACTGGAGATGACCTTCAGCCGTGGCGCTTGCGCCAGCAAGTCGTCGCCGATGGCGTAGCTGGATCCTATCATTCCCTCGGCAGTGGGCAAGGCCTTCAGGAAAGCATCCTGCTGTCCTGCTACGCGAGGATTCGCGATCACGACATCATGCTCTTGCTGTATGCGCGCGAGTTGATCCGGCGGCAGTTGCCTGTAAACCAATACCTGTTTGCGGCTCATTGTCGGGGTTCCATTGTTTTCGGGCTGTTTGACAGTCAGCGGCCGGCCTGCTCGAGCTCGTCGCGGGTGGGCAAGCCTTCGGTATCGCCCAGTACCTGCACGGCCCGCGACCCTATCCATGCTCCGCGTTCGACAGCCCTGCGCAAAGGCAGCCCCGCCAACAGGGCACTGATGACGCCGACCGCGAATCCGTCGCCTGCGCCTACCGTATCAAGCACTTTGTCGACTGGAAATCCGGGCACGTAGCCGTGTTCGTCGCCACTGTCGAAATAGGCCCCATCCGCGCCCAGCTTGATCACGACCAGTGCCGGCCCGCGGTCGCGGGGGCCGCCCCTGCGATAAAAACCGGCGATGTCCTCCGGGGTTTCCCGGCCCGTCAACAGGCGGCCCTCTTCGATCCCGGGGAAGACCCAGTCCGCTGAAAACGCCAGCTCATTGATGCCTGCGCGCATCGCTTCGGTCGACGACCATAGCGTCGGCCGCAGGTTGGGATCGAATGAAACAGTCTTGCCTGCCTGGCGCATCAAGGCCATGGTCTTGCGCTGGACATCGAAGCAGTTGCCGGAGATCGCCGCAAAGACACCGGTGCTGTGCAAATGCCGGGCGCCGCACAACCATGGCTCGTCGATATCGGAAACCTGCATCTGGCTCGCGGCGGATCCCTTGCGGTGGTATTCGATCGGCGGATCGCTGCCGTCGGTAACGCGGCCCTTGAATTGCATGGCGGTGCGCTGTGCGGGATCGCTGACTACGTGGGAGCAATCGATGCCTTCGCGCTGCATCTCGGCAAGCAGATAGCGGCCCATCGAATCAGCGCCCAGGCGGCTTGCCCAGCCGACTTTCAAGCCCAGCCGCGACAGGCCGATCGCGACATTGGTCTCTGCCCCTGCCGTGCGTTTGTGAAAGGCCTTGGCATGCTCCAGCGGCCCGGGCTGGTCGGCCACAAGCATCATCATTGCTTCGCCAAAAGTCACGACATCCAGTTCGCCGCTCACGGATTTCTCTCCAGGTTGCGCAAGCCATCGATGGCGTCGCGGGTAACAGACAGCAAGTCCTCGCCGACCAGCGGATACTCAATGGCTCGCGGCGTATCGCGGGGCAGCGCCCGCAGTATCGCTCGCCATGGCGCGCACGACTGGGCCAGGGGGACCGCCACCCAGCGCGCAGGTTGACGCTGCACACCCTTGCAATGCACATAGCGCACGCGCGTGGAAAACAGGTCGGCTGCCTGAACGGCGCATTCCCCCACCCAGTGCCAGTTGCCCATGTCGAAGGTCATGCCCAGATCCAGCCCGAAAGCATCGGCAGCCCCGAAGAAGTGCTGCAGGGATTCCAGGGAACCCGCACTGGCCGTCTGGTCGTTTTCGATAAGCAGCCGGACCTTCCGCTGCGCCAGGTTTTGCTTGAGCACATCGAGCGTATCCGAACTGGCCCGTGCGAAATGACCTATGGACATCTTCAGGACTGGCGCGTTCAAAGTCGCCGCGCTGGCGAGGCTTTGCTGCAGCGCCGGGATATTCAATGCGCCGGAGGGCGTCCACAGCATCTCGGGGCAGGAATAAACACAGGATAATCCTGCCTGGCCGATGGCGGCGGCAAGCTCGTCCAATTCTCCTGCATGGCCCTGAAGCAGTTCGCCGCGGACTTCAACGCCGTCGGCTCCGGCGGCATGGCACAATTCAACGAACCAACCCTGCCCATGACGCCGTACTTCGCTTGCGCCAAAGGATGTCAGTGAAATAATAATCTGCTTGGACGAGGTCATGGTTCCATAGGCGCCGCGTGAACGGGACGCGCAAGTGAGGGACGCGGCAATGTACCCGCGGTTGCCGGTACCGCTGCAATAAAATCTAGGAGTTCAGGATCTGACCGAGGAAGCTGCGGGTCTTCTCGTTCTCGGGATTGCTGAAAAACTTCTCCGGTGCGGCTTGCTCAACTATCTTGCCGTCCGCCATGAAAATGACCCGGTCTGCGACGCTGCGGGCGAAGCCCATTTCATGCGTCACGCAAAGCATCGTCATGCCGTCTTCGGCCAGCCCTATCATGGTGTCGAGCACTTCCTTGACCATTTCCGGATCGAGCGCGGAGGTCGGCTCATCGAACAGCATGATCTTCGGCGTCATGCACAAGGCGCGTGCAATGGCCACACGCTGCTGCTGCCCGCCGGACAACTGGCTGGGATACTTGCGGGCCTGGTCGGCGATACGCACCCGGGTCAGGTACTTCATGGCCATTGCTTCGGCGTCCTGCGAGCTGATGCCACGCGAGCGCATGGGAGCCAGCATGCAGTTCTGCAGCACCGTCATGTGCGGGAACAGATTGAACTGCTGGAATACCATCCCTACTTCCTGGCGTATCGCATCGATATTGCGCACGTTGGCGGTCAGGTCGATGCCGTCCACCACGATACGGCCTTGCTGAATTTTTTCAAGGCCGTTGATGCAGCGGATCAGCGTCGACTTGCCCGAACCCGAAGGCCCGCAGATGACGATACGTTCGCCCGATGCAACCGTAAGGTCGATATCGGTAAGCGCATGGAACTTGTCGTACCATTTATTGAGGGCTTCGATCTCGATAATGGTCCCGCCCTGCTCGGCGGGACCATTCGATGCATCGACAGCCATAGTGGTCTGTCTGTCAGTCATGATGAATCGCTAAGTTGATCAGGAGGCTTTCAGCTCTGGAAGCGGCGTACCCAGCCATTTCTGGAACAGCTTGCTGAATTCGCCGTTCTCGATGTTCTTGTCGACCAGTCCGTTGATGGTTTCAAGCGTCTTGGCCTCGCCCGGACGCATGGCTACCGCCATCTCCTGCTGAAGCAGGACGAATTTGTTTTCAAAACGGTCCGGCGCGCGCTTGGCGATCTGGCCGGCGACGGTAGTCGAGCAACCTATGGCATCGACCTGGCCCGACAGCAATGCCTGCATGGCGGACGCGTCGTCATCGAAGCGGCGAATGTTTGCGTCTTTCGGAGCAATCTTGCTTACGGCGATATCCTGGGTGCTGGCACGGGCTACGCCTATGCGCAGGCCAGACAGGTCTTCGGCTTTGGCAATCTTGGTTTCTTTACCGCCGAACACGACGATCTGGGCAGCCGAATACGGATGCGAGAACTGCACCTGCTTTGCACGATCCGGCGTAATCGCCAGCGAAGCAATCAGCATGTCGACTTTATTGGTCAGCAGGTAGGGAATGCGGTTGGGGCCGGTCACGGGAACGAGGTTGAGCTTCACGCCCAGGTCCTTGGCCAGTTGCCGAGCCACATCGGCATCGTAGCCGTCGGGCTTGTTTTCGGTGTTCAGGATGCCGTAGGGGGGGAAGTCAACCAGCATGCCCACGGTGAGCTCGCCCTTTTCCTTGATCTGGTCCAAGGTTTCGGCCTTGGCCGCGGTGGCGCCCAGCGCCAGCGCAGTACAACTGGCCAGCAAAGTCGCACCCACAAAGCTGCGCATTTTCTTGATTACGAACATTTCATGTCTCCAGGATTGAACTAAACGTCAACAAAGCAAAGGCGCGGGGATATCCCTGCGCCCTGTTCTAGCGGGAAAGCGACACGGCAAGGCGTCGTTCCATATGCGCGGCCAGCAAGGACAACGGCCAGCACAGCAGGAAGTAGATGGCCGCCACCACCGAAAACACGACCATAGGTTGAAAAGTAGCGTTATTGATGATCTGGCCCGCCCGGGTAAGCTCGGTGAAGCCGATTATGGCGGCCAGCGACGTGCCTTTCACGATTTGCACCATATAGCCCACCGTGGGCGGCACGGCAATCTTCAGCGCCTGGGGCAGGACGACATCGCGCATCTTGTGGCGGTACGACAGGCCCAGCGCTTCGGCCGCTTCCCACTGGCCGCGCGGAATTGCCTGGATGCAGCCCCGCCATATTTCACCCAGGAAGGCGCCGCTGTTGAGCGTAAGCGCGACGGCTGCCGCGATCCAGGGATTCACGTCCAGGCCCAGGACCGGTGCGCCAAAGAAAACCAGGAACAGCTGCAGCAGCAGGGGCGTGCCCTGGAACAGCTTTATGAACCCCATGGACGCGCCGCGTGCAATCGTGTTGTCGGAGGCGCGCGCCAGCGCAATGATCAGTCCGACGATACCGCCGCCGATAAAGGCCATGATGGACAAGGCGATGGTCCACTGGGCGGCTTCGACAATGAACCAGAAATCGGAATAGCCAAAAGTACGCATTATCGACGGTCCGGATAATTGAGGCCCCACTGGTAGATCAGTCGGAACAGGTAAGAAAAGGCCAGGGTAAGCAATAGATAGATACCCGTGACGACGATATAGATTTCGAAGCTTCGAAAGGTTTCGGACTGAAGATTGGCCGCCACCGAAGTGAGATCATCGGCTGAAATCACCGAGACTACGCTCGATGCCAGCATCAGCAGGATGAACTGGCTGGTCAGCGCCGGATATATTGCCTTCAGCGCCGGCTTGAGCACCACGAAACGGAAGATTTCGACTCGCGACAGGCTCAAGGCCGTGCCTGCTTCGATCTGCCCCTTGGGTATGGATTCGATACCGGCGCGCACGATCTCGGTTGCGTAGGCCCCCAGATTGAACACCATGGCGACCAAAGCGGCCGTATACGGCGACCACCGCACTCCCGCCGCGGGAAGCGCGAAGAAAAAGAAGAACAATTGCACCAGGAACGGTGTATTGCGTATGACTTCAATATACGCGTTGATGATCCAGCGCAGCGGCGCCGGGCCGGCTGTCTTGCCCCATGCGCAGAAAATTGCGACCAGGGATCCGAGCACCATCGCCATGAATGACAGCTGAATAGTCATCCAGGTGCCGTGAAGCAATAAAGGCCAAGCGTCGAAGACCGGGCCAAATTGGAAAGAATAATTCACGTTATCTCAGACATTAGGTATCGCCGACGGATCGAACTTACCGAGTTGTTTACTGTGAAACCGGTTTCAAGTCAGGGCGACAAGACTGAAAATTATATCAGCACTTTCGAACAGGCGGTCGCGGGGCGCGATGAACCCCTGGCCATCAGGGTACCCGGCAACAAGGTCTGGCGCGCCGGAACATGGGATCCCGCCACCCTTTGCATGAGGCATTGCGCGGCCTTGCGTCCAAGCTCGTAGGTAGGTTGGGAAACCGTGCTGATGCCTGGCCCCACATAGGGCGCCCATTCAGTATCGTCGATGCCGACCAGTCCCAGATCCTTGCCCAGCTGCCATCCCAGGCGGTCGACGGCGGCGACGATGCGCAGGGTCACGACAGCGTTGTTGGCGATGATCGCCGGCATTGTTCCCCGCGCCTGCGCCCGCTCGCGGCATGCGAGCAGCGCGGCAGCCAGGCCGTCATGATCATGTTCGAGGCTTTCAGTACAACGCCCCGCAACGGCGGCATGTCCGGCGACGAAAGAATCGAAGGCTTGAACGCGTTCGACGCGCGAGCTGACTTCTCCCAGCGGCTCTGTAACCAGCAACAATTCGTGGTAGCCCGCGTCCAGCAAGTGCTGCGCGCTCAGGTAGATGGCCTGTCGATTGTCCAGCGAGACGAAGTCCACATCCAGGCCTTTGTGCAGGCGATCGACCAATACCATAGGCTTGCCTTGCCTTGCGGTTTCCAGCAGCGCGCCCGCGTCGTGCCCCATGGTATTGAGAATGAAGCCTTCGACCCGGTACGATGACAAGGCATGAATACCCGCACTTTCGCGCTCGACTTCGTTGCCCAGGTTGAACAGCATGAGCAAATAGCCGGCTTCGCGGCACGCCTGTTCGGCGCCCCGCAAAACGGCCACTGAATAGGGGTTCGTAATATCGGCCACGACCAGGCCGATGAGGCGCGAGCGGCCGCGCTTCAAGGATTGGGCCATTGGGCTGGGCGTATAGCCCAGCTGCGCAATAGCGGTTTCCACACGGCTGGCGATTTCGGGAGAAAGCAGAGTTTCGCGATGATTGAGAAAACGCGATACGGTGGCTTTGGAAACGCCCGCGTGACGGGCCACGTCGGCGATCGTGTTGCGGGCCGGAGTTTTGATCATGATGCGTTCAACAGATGGAATGGGTGAATCGATGCCGCGCCGGCTTGCGCGCAATGCTATAGCCTAACCCATGCCGCGTTCGAATGGTGGCTCTTCAATACCGTTTCGATAAACCGGTGACCGGATACGCCATCGTCGACTCCGGTGAGAAAGCCCGCGCCAGTCGCCGGCGCCTGACCCGCTTCCAGGGCGGCAATCTGGTCGGCCGCGTCACGGTACAGTTGGGCGAAGGCTTCGATATAACCTTCTGGATGGCCCGCGGGGATGCGCGTGGCCTTCATGGCGGCGTCGCCGGTCACACGTCCGCGCGTAAGCCGTTGCGCCTCGCCGCCTTGCGGAATCAGCCACAGTACATTCGGCTCTTCCTGGTTGAAACGCAGTTGCGCGGCGGTTCCGTACACCCGCAGGGTAAGCGCGTTTTCGCAGCCTGTGGCCACCTGGCTGGCCCAAAGCGTGCCGCGCGCGCCATTGGCATAGCGCATCATGACCTGGACGTGGTCGTCCAGCACCCTGCCCGGTCCGAATGAATGCAGTTCGGCGGCAATTTCACTGGGCTCATGACCGCTGACGTAGCTTGCCAACTGATACGCATGTATGCCTACGTCGCCCAGTGTGCCGGCGGGTCCGGCCACGGCCGGATTCTCCCGCCAGCCGCCTTCGCCGGTCAGGGCTGAGGCATCGGCCCACCAGTCTTGCGAATACTCGACCTGCAGCAACCTCAGTTCACCTATGGCGCCTTCCGCCACCAGGGAGCGCGCATGACGTATCATGGGATAACCGGTGTATGTATGCGTCAGCACAAACAGCAGGCCGCTTTGGCGCGCGAGCTTCTGCAGTTCCAGCGCCTCGTCCAGCGATATCGCCATGGGCTTGTCGCAGATGATATGTATGCCCTCTTGCAGAAATGCCTTGGCAATGGGCGCATGCAAATGATTGGGAGTAACAATGGAAACCGCGTCAATCCCATTCTGCCCGCTACGGCGCAATTCGCCTTCGCGCGCCGCCATTTCACGCCAGTCGGCATAGCTGCGCGCGGAGCATATTCCGACGTCGGCGGTGCTTGCCGCGGCCCGGTCGGGATCGCTGGACATGGCGCCCGCCACCAGATCGTAACGGTCATCCAGGCGCGCCGCCATGCGGTGCACGGCGCCGATGAACGCTCCACGGCCGCCTCCTACCATGCCAAGTTTTATACGCCTATGCATCACGGTTTTCCTCAAGTGATTCCCAGCAGGGCTTTATGCTGCTCTGTCGACGTTCCGGTTTTCACAAAATCGTCGAAGGCGTGCTCGGCCACCTGGATGATATGCCGGGCGATGAAGGGCGCGCCTTCCGCCGCGCCCTGCTCCGGATGCTTGATGCAGCACTCCCACTCCAGCACCGCCCAGCCGGAATAATCGTACTGCGCCATCTTGGAAAAAATGGATCCGAAGTCCACCTGCCCGTCTCCCAGCGAACGGAAGCGTCCGGCGCGGTTTATCCAGTCGGCGTAGCCACCGTATACGCCCTGGCGGCCGTCGGGCCGGAATTCCGCATCCTTTACATGAAAAGAACGGATGCGCTCGTGGTAGATATCGATGAAAGCCAGGTAATCCAGTTGTTGCAGCATGAAGTGGCTCGGGTCGTACAGGATATTCGCCCGCGCATGTCCGCCCACGGCGTCGAGAAAGCGCTCGAAAGTCAGCCCGTCGTGCAGATCTTCGCCGGGATGAAGCTCGTAGCTTATGTCCACGCCTGCCTCGTCAAAGGCATTCAATACCGGCATCCAGCGGCTGGCCAGTTCGGCGAAGGCTTCGTCGATCAAACCAGCCGGCCGCTGGGGCCAGGGATACAGGTAGGGCCAGGCCAGCGCCCCGGAAAACGTCGCATGCGCCTTCAGGCCCAATCGCTGCGATGCCCGCGCCGCCAGCAGCAATTGTTCGTGCGCCCATTGCCGGCGCGTGGCCGGATTGCCTCGCACTTCAGGCGCGGCAAAACCGTCGAACAAGGCATCGTAGGCGGGATGAACAGCCAGCAGCTGCCCTTGCAAGTGCGTGGACAACTCAGTGATTTCCACAGCATGCTCGGCCAGCATTCCGCGTATGTCGTCGCAATATCCCTGACTGTCCGCCGCTTGCTGAAGGTCGAACAAGGCCGGGTTGCCGGTGGGTATTTGCACACCCTTGTAGCCCAGGCTTCCCGCCCATCGGGCCAGGCCGGCAAGGCTGTCGAATGGCGGCTTATCGCCTGCGAATTGCGCCAGGAAAATTCCCGGACCCTTGATCGTCTTCATGTCAGCGCCTAGAACGGGGAATCAGGAAAATAAAAGTCTTTGGCATTTTCCTTGGTGATCAGCACCGACGGAATAATCGTGGTCGCGGGCAGCTTCTCACCCTTGAGCCTGGCCTCGGCAGTCAGCTTTATGGCGTCGTAGATGAATTTGGGCGAGTACGATACGTCGGCCTGGATCAAGGGGTTGCTGCCATCAATAATGGTCTTGACCATGCCCTTGGCGCCCGCGCCGCCGAATACCTCTTTGATGTCGGTGCGTTTGGACTGCTCTATGGCCCTGAGCACGCCGAATGCCATGTCGTCGTCGGCGGCCCAGACCGCGTCGATATGCTTGAAGCGCGTCAGGTAATCCTGCATGACCTTGAAGGCGTCGTCCCGGTTCCAGTTGCCGTAGCGGGCATCGAGCAGCTTGATATCCGGATATTTCTTTATGACTGCGTTGAAGGCATCCATGCGTTCGTTGTCGAGCGTAGTGGCAATGCCGCGCAATGCCACGATATTGCCTTTGCCGCCCAGCTTCTTCACCAGGTATTCGGCTGGAAGGCGACCGAATGCCGTGTTATCGCCCGACACGTAAGCATCCTGAGCGCTCGTATCCGTCAAACCCCGGTCCACCACCGTGACATACACGCCCTTCTTCTTGACCTGCGCAACGGGTTGGGTAAGCGAGGCGGATTCGAAAGGCATGATCACCAGAGCATTGATGCGATTTACCGTCAGGAGATCCTGGAGCTGGTTGGCCTGTTGCGACGCACCGCTGGAGGTCTTGACCGTTACCTGCAAGTTGGGATGCGCCTCTTCAAGCTCGGCTTTTGCCTTGTTGGACCACCAGACGACGCCGGCGGTAAAGCTGTGCGTCGCGGCCGGTATGGACACGCCAAGATTGACCTTTTCCTGAGCGAGGGCGCCTGAGCCCAGGCCGGCGGCTGCCACCGCCGACACGGCAATAACCAGCTTTCGTATCGAGAATTTCATGTTGGTCTCCAGTTTTTATACTTCAAAGGTCGCAACCGTCTGTTGCGATGAACATCAGGAACGCCGACGCTGCAGAAAAGCGACGACAATGATGACAAAGCCCTGCACTGCTGCGTTCAAGTAAACGCTGATAATGCTCGTAAGATTCAGGATATTGCCGATGACAGACAGCAATATGGCGCCAACGACGGTGCCCGTCATGGTTCCCGCGCCGCCTTTCAACGCGGTGCCGCCCACGATCACCGCGGCAATGGCCTCGAGCTCCCAAAGCAGGCCTGTAGTCGGGCTGGCCGATCCCAGACGGGGCACATACAGCACGGTGGCAATGCCGACGCATACGCCCAGCAGCACATACGTAAGCGTCTTGGTCTTGTCGACATTGACCGCCGCATAGCGCGCCACCTGCTCGTTTGAACCTATGGCCTGAACATAGCGGCCGAACGCTGTGCGGTTGAGCAGCAAGCCGCCCAACAAGGCAATGGCAATAAAGACCCAGACAGGTATCGGGACGCCCAGCAAACTACCGTAATAGACCGGGCTATAAGCGTCAGAAATACTCATGTCCAGCGTGATGGCGCCGCCGTCTGACAAGTAAGTGAGATAGGCCCGAAAAATACCCAGCGTACCCAGCGTCACAATGAAAGGCTCGATACGGCCGCGCGTGACAAGCAGGCCATGAGCCAGGCCGAGCAGCGCTCCCAGCACCAGGGCGAAAGCCATGCCCAGCACGATGACCCATAGCGGCGATGCAATGGCGCCCATCAGCGCGTTCATGACGAGTATCATGCTGCCCGCGATCAGTGCCGCCATCGATCCGACGGAAAGATCAATGCCGCCCGATATGATCACGAAGCACATGCCCACCGAAATGATGCCGATGAACGCGGTGCGCGTAAGCACGTTCATGATGTTGTCGATATCGGCGAAATTGCTGTTGAGCATCGTACCGGCGATGCACAAGAGCACGAGGCCGGCGACAGGACCCAATCCATGCAGGCGGCTGGCCCATGTCGGGGCGTCCCGCCGCGCCATGGGCCTGGCCGGGGACGGCGTTTCAGGCGGCTTGGTGTGTTCCGGTGGCATGAGCAATTAGTTCCTTTTCGTTGAGGTTTTCGGCCGCGAGGACGGCTTGCAGGCGTCCGGAACGCATGACGGCGACGCGGTGGCATAAACCGATGAGTTCCATCAGTTCCGATGAAATGACGATGACCGCCAGGCCCTGCTGCGCCAGGCCATGGATCAGGAAGTAGATGTCGCGTTTGGCTCCGATATCGACGCCCCTCGTAGGCTCATCGAGAATGACCACGCGCGGATCGGGATGCAGCACTTTTGCAAGCGCAAGCTTCTGCTGGTTTCCGCCGGACAAGGCCGAGGCCAGATTTCCGGCGTTGCCGCTGCGTATGCCGAACTGTTGTATGGCTTTGTCCAGGGCCCGGCGCTCCGCCTGCTCGTTCAACAGAGGACGCGCATAGCGCTCCAGGGCCATCAGGGTCACATTCTGGCGCATTCCGAAGGCCAGCAAAATGCCCTTGCCTTTTCTGTCCTCGCTAAGATAGGTCACCCCATGCCGGGCCGCCTGCCGGGGACTGCGCAGCTGTGTCTCCTTGCCTTTCAGGAAGATTTGTCCCTCGGTACGAGGCCGCAAGCCCAGCAAGCCTTCGAAAAGCTCGGTTCGCCCCGCACCGACCAGGCCCGCAAAGCCAAGTATTTCGCCGGGGCGAACGTCGAAGCTCACGTCGGCGGCCCACCCCGGCACAGTCAGGCCACGGACTTCGAGTATGGGCGCGAGGCTGGATTGCATCGGCGTCCTGGGCGGAAACAGATCGGCCAGTTCGCGCCCCACCATGAGACTGGCCATTTCCTGGCGCGACACACTGGACGTGGGCGCGCGGGTAATGTACTTGCCATCTCGCATCACCACGATTTCGTCGGTAATGCGCTTTACCTCGTCCAGCTTGTGCGAAATATAGACTATGGTGACGCCGGCCTTGCGGAATTGCTCGATCAGGGCGAACAGCCTTTCCGTTTCACCGGGCGTCAAGGTGGCCGTCGGTTCATCCATGACAAGCAGGCGCGCGTCCTTGGCCAGCGCCTTGGCAATTTCAACAAGCTGCTTTTCCGCGACGATAAGGCGTCCCACCCGTGTAGCCGGATCGGCATTCAGGCCTACTTTTTCCAGCAGGCGCGCCGCCTCGCGGTCCATGGCCTTGTTGTCGAGAAAGCAGCCCTGCTTTTTTTCGTGGCCCAGGAAAATGTTTTCAGCGATAGTAAGGTCGTCGGCCAGGTTGATTTCCTGGTGAATCAAGACGATGCCCTCGCGTTCGGCGTCTCGCAAGGATGCGAAATCACGCACTTCGGCGTTGATAAGCAAACGCCCTTCGGACGGCTTCTCGTAGCCGCACAGGATTTTCATCAGCGTAGACTTGCCGGCGCCGTTCTCGCCCAGCAGACCGTAGACGCGGCCGCGATCCATGTCGAAACTGACCTTGTGCAGAACCCGTACCGGACCGAAATCCTTGCTGATCGATTCAAATTTGACGGCAAGGCTCATCAGGCGCTCTCCCGCAGCACTAAATGATGCGGCAGCACCACCCCCGCGGCGGGCGCGGCGCGGTCATCCAGCCGACTGAGCAGCAGATATGCCGCCTGTTCGCCAAGCGTCCGCATCGGCTGCCTTACCGTACTCAAGGCCGGACAAGTCTGTTCAGCCAGGGCAATATCATCAAACCCCATGACGGCCATGTCTTCAGGCACGCGTAGCCTGGCATCGTGCAGTCCCCTTAGAACGCCAATCGCGAGCGTGTCGGCAACGGCGAACACGGCGGTGGGCCGCCGCGGCAGGGTCAACAGCCGTGCCACCGCCTTCTTGCCGGCCGAGAAGTCCAGGGTTTCCAGCGCGATGAAATAATCGGGATCCATTGCAATACCGGCCCGCTCTATGGCCTCGATATAGCCATGCAGGCGTTCCCGGGCGTACATAAAACGCATGTCCGAATTAAGGAATGCGATGCGCGTATGGCCTTTTTCGATAAGGCACGCTGTCGCTTCCCGGGCCGCGGCACGGTTGTCGATGCCGACATAAGGAACCGCTGCCTGTGGATCGAATTCGCAACACGCTACCCATGGGAAATTCATGGTTTGCTCATGCAAGGCCTGCTGTACGGTGTCGGCATCCAGGCAGATCGCGCCGTCGGCCCGGCGCGATTCAAGCAAGTCGAAGTACCTGCGTTCGCGCCCGGCATCGCCCCCAGTCTCACACAGCAAAAGGGAGTAACCCCGCTGCTGCATTACCCCGTCGATTCCCTGCACGATTTGCGCGTAGAAAGGGTTGCCGATGTCGGGAACCATGGCCAGCAGCAAGCGGCTTTCATCGGTGCGCAGGCTGCGCGCCAGATGGTTGACCCGATAGCCCGTGGCGTGGATGGATGCCGCCACCCGGGCCCGCGTGGACTCTTTGACGACAAGATTGCCGTTAAGGACGCGCGATACGGTCGCCACGGATACGCCCGCATGTTCGGCGACTTTGGCAATTGACACGCTGCGCATCAGTCCTCCGTCTTGATTTATGTAATCGATTACATTATTACATCGACCTTCTTGCTGCTCAATTGAGGGCTTACCCCTAATTTTGTGCACTTTACATCGTCCGCTATATGTAGCTTAATTACATTTTCAGTTACGGAGCTTGCCATGGCCACCACGCCCGCATTCGATATTGTTTTCTTCGGCGGCACTGGCGACCTGGCACTGCGCAAACTGCTTCCCGCTCTATATCAGGCCCACAAGGCAGGCGCCTTGCATGCGGACGGCCGCATTTTTGCGCTGGGCCGCGAGCCCATCGGCCTTGAAGGCTATCTCGAACTGCTGCAGCAGCGGGTCCGGCCCAAGCTGGGCGGCGACTACGATGAAGAAGTATGGGAAAGCTTTGTCAGCCGCCTGCGCTTCCAGACCCTGGATGCAAACAATGCGCAGGACTACCGGAATCTGGTCCAGGCCATGGACAGTTCGGGCGAGCGCATTACCGTATGCTATCTGGCCACCGCCCCCCATCTGTTCATATCGATCTGCCAGAATCTCGCTGCGGTTGGACTGAACCATCCACATGTGCGGGTCGTGCTGGAAAAACCCCTGGGCCACGACCTGAAATCGTCCGACACCATCAGCGAGGCGGTGGGACAATGCTTCACGGAAAACCAGATCTACCGTATTGATCACTACCTGGGCAAGGAGTCGGTACAGAACCTGATGGCGATCCGCTTTGGCAACACACTCTTCGAACCGCTGTGGCGCCGCGAGTGGATAGACAATATACAGATCACCATCGCCGAGGACCTGGGCGTGGAAGGGCGCGGCGAATTCTACGATCGCACCGGAGCGCTGAGAGACATGCTGCAAAGCCATCTTCTGCAGCTTTTGTGCATCGTGGCGATGGAGCCTCCTCCCAGTCTTTCAGAAGATGCAATACGGGACGAAAAGCTAAAAGTGCTCAGATCGCTGAAACCATTCAGTACTGAAGACGTGCTGTCCAAAAGCGTGCGGGGCCAGTACCGCAGCGGCGCCATCAACGGCAAGCCGGTGGCCGGGTACCGTGAAGAACAGCACGTTGCCGCAGACAGCAATACCGAAACCTTTGTCGCCCTGCAGGCGGAAGTCGTCAACTGGCGCTGGGCCGGCATACCTTTCTTTCTGCGTACCGGCAAGCGCTTGCAAGAGCGGGTTGCGGAAATCGTCATCAACTTCCGCAATGTTCCGCATGCGCTGTTCCCCTCGCCCATGGGCTTGCATTCCGCCAACCGGATGGTCATAGGCTTGCAGCCCAAAGAAAGCGTGCGCCTGTATTTCCTGGCCAAGGAGCCGGGCGATGCCATGAATCTGCAGTCGACTTACCTCAACCTTGATTTCCCCACCATGTTCAAGGCGCGCCGGGCCGACGCCTATGAACGACTGCTGCTGGAAGTCATACGCGGACAATTGTCGCTGTTCATGCGCCGCGACGAACAGGCACAGGCCTGGGCCTGGGTCGAACCCATACTGGAGTGCTGGAGCAAGTATTCCATCCCGCCAAAAACCTACACGGCAGGCAGCTGGGGACCGGCGGCTTCCAGCGCCCTGGCTTCGCGTGCCGGCGTCTTGTGGCACGAGGAGACCTGAAATGCGACATGATTTCGACACGCAGCAAGACTGCCTGGATGACATCATCGGCAACATATCCACATTGCTGCGCAATGCCATCGAGCGGACGGGCAATGCCGGGCTGGCCGTCTCCGGCGGACGGTCGCCCGTGCCACTGTTCGAGCAGCTGAGCCTGGAAGATCTGCCGTGGGAAAAAATTTATGTCACGCTGGTCGATGAACGCTTTGTCTCCCCCGATCACCCAGACAGCAATGAATTGCTGGTACGCAGCCATTTGTTGAAGAACCGGGCCGGGCACGCACGATTCACCGGCCTGGTCAGCCATCCGGAGAACCTTGCTCTTAGCGTGCAGGACGCCAACCGGCAAACTCACCCCATCACCCTGGCTGTGCTGGGCATGGGCGATGATGGCCACACCGCGTCTTTATTTCCCGATGCGCCGCAGCTCGCACAGGCGCTGGATCCACAGGCAAGCCAACGCTATCTCCACATCAGTCCGCCGCATGCACCGCATGAGCGGATCAGCATGACGCTGGCGGCAATATTGAAGACAGAGCACCTCATGCTTCCCATCAGCGGCTCCCACAAACTCCGCATTTTCGAACAGGCCGCGCTTCAGGCGACACCACGCCTGCCAGTAAGCTACGTTATCCAACAAACCGGAGCACCTCTCGATGTCTACTGGCACCCCTGAACGAAAATCCTCCCGCCTTATTGCAGACATAGGCGGCACGCATGCGCGATTCGCCCTGTCGACGTCGGTCAATGACATACGGGAAGTCAGCGTGGTCAACGTGGCCGACTATCCCGGCATCGAAGAGGCCATCAATGACTATCTGCGCCGCGTCGGTCATCACGCAATCAAGCATGCCGCGATCGGAATCGCCAATCCCATCATCGGCGATCAGGTAAAAATGACCAACTTCCCGTGGGAATTTTCGATTGAAGCCACGCGACTGGCCTGCGGCTTCGAAAAGCTGCATTTCCTCAATGACTTCACCGCGCTGGCGCTGGCCCTGCCGCATCTGCCGCAAAATGAGCTGCGCGCGGTCGGCAGCGGGCAGGCTGTGGCCGGAACACCGCTGGGCGTCGTCGGCCCCGGCACCGGGCTGGGCGTATCTGCGCTTATCCCGACATCGCAAGGATGGTTGCCCCTGGCCGCCGAAGGAGGACATGTCAGTTTCGCACCCGCCGACGAACAAGAACTCGCTCTTTGGCAAGACGCGCATGCGGAATTCGGGCATGTATCCATGGAGCGCCTGGTCTCGGGGTCCGGCCTGCAGTTTATTTACCAGAAGCTTTGCCGGCGCGCGGGCATCAGGGGGCAAGACTATTTGCCTGCCGACATCAGCCGTCACGCGATCGCCGACAGCTGCCGCTATTGCCGACAGGCACTGGACACCTTCTGCGCCATTCTGGGCACGGTAGCCAGCAATCTTGCGCTCATGCTCGGCGCGCGCGGCGGCATTTATATAGGTGGCGGCATCATCCCCAGGCTGGGCGACTATTTCGTCGATTCCCCGTTTCGCCAGCGCTTCAACGACAAGGGGCGCTTCTCGGACTATATGGCGGCCATACCGGTCTTCGTCATCACCACCGATAACCCGGCGCTCACAGGGGCCGCCGCCTATCTGGATTCATGCATCGATGAATGAGTCCGTACTCGTGCAAATAGAACGGCAGCTTCCCAGCCTCAGTACGGCCGAAAGCCGAGTGGCGCGCCTCATTCTTGATCAGACCCATGCCGTTGCCCGCTCGGCATTGGCAGAGGTCGCGCAACTGGCCGCCGTCAGCGAACCTACAGTGATCCGGTTCTGCAGATCGATAGGCTACGACGGCTGGCCGGACTTCAAGATCAAGCTGGCCGCCAGCCTCATGGTGGGCGTGCCCTACGTGCATTCCTCGCTGAGTGCCGGGGACGGCACCGCCGTGCTGGCCGCCAAAGTGCTGGACAATGCGGTGTCGGCCTTGCTTCGCGTGCGCAACGACATCAACGCCGACCGCCTGGACACGGCAATAGGCCTCCTGGCGGGCGCCCGGCGCATCGAGTTCTACGGCGTCGGAAATTCCGGCATTGTCGCCGCCGACGCCCAGCACAAATTCTTTCGCTTCGATCTGTCGACGGTTGCCTATTCGGATACGCACACACAGCTCATGGCCGCTTCACTGCTGAGCCCGGCGGATGTGCTGGTGGCCATTTCGCATTCGGGGCGCTCCCGGGAACTGCTGGATGCCGTCAAAATCGCGCTGAAAAATGGTTGCCCGGTCGTGGCCGTTACCGCATCGAACACGCCATTGGCGCAAATGGCCACGGTGCTGTTGCGGGCCGATACGCAGGAAGATACCGATATCTACAGCCCCATGATCTCACGCCTGGTCCATCTGGCCCTGATCGATGTACTGGCTCTGGGGGTGGCCATCAAGTACGGCAACAACGTCAGCAGAGTGCTGGAAAAAACCAAGCAGAGCCTGCGCGACCGGCGCGCATGAGGCGCCTACATGCTTGAAGACAAGCCTCCGTCGACGACCAGGACTTGCCCGGTCATGAAACGGGATTCGCGTGCCGCAAGAAAGACCAGGGCCGACGCGATATCGTCGGGCTCGCCCCATTTCTTTACCGGAACCCGGTTCTCCAGCCACGAGGTGAATTCAGGATCGGTCCATAGCTTGGCGGTGAGTTCAGTTTTTATATAGCCCGGCGCAACGGCGTTGACGGTAATACCCGAACCCGACAATTCGACCGCCCACTGCCGCACGATACCGTGCATGGCCGCCTTGGCCGCCGTATAGGCAGTCACTTCGCGGCGACCCAGCAAAGCCGTGATCGATCCGGTGAAAATAATGCGCCCGTATCCCCGCGCATGCATGCCGGCCGCCACATGCCGGCCCAGCGCCCACTGGGCGGTCAGGTTGGCAAACACCACACGTTCAAAGTCCGATAGCGG
The DNA here is from genome assembly GCA_036675955.1 of Orrella sp. GTDB lineage: Bacteria > Pseudomonadota > Gammaproteobacteria > Burkholderiales > Burkholderiaceae_B > Pollutimonas. The sequence goes on from JAKFDW010000143.1 coordinate 27,405, forward strand.
AAAGTCGAGAAGTTTTTCCCTATGCTGTATGCCGGCGTTCGAAAAAAATACGTCTATCTTGCCCACCGTCTTCAACACCGTGTCGACAGCTTGAGTGGACTGCTCTATATCAGTAATGTCGAAAGGCAGGACGAACGTGTCGATACCCTCCGCGGCAAGGCTTTCCCGGGCCCGTTCCAGCGCGTCCGCGTCCCGGCCATTGATGATTACGGTGGCGCCCTGGCGGCCCAAGGCGCGCGCGGCGGCCAAGCCGATTCCGCGCGATGAGCCCGTGATCAGGGCAACCTGACCTGACAAGTTAAACATAGTCGACTCGAGTAGATAGTGGAATTGGCCTGGCCGCGGCAAGTGCGCGGCCAGGATGCAATGATCAGAACGCGACCTTGTCGGCGCCTTTCAAATGCAAAATGGCGCGCGCTTCATCCGGTGTCGCCACGTCCAGATTCAGGGCCTCCAGAATAATGCGTATGCGCCCTACCTGTTCCGCGTTGGACGACGCCAGCTTGCCGGGGCCTATCCATAAGGAATCCTCCAGGCCGACGCGTACATTCGAGCCCATGGCCGCGCCCATGGTTGCCAGCGGAATCTGGTTGCGGCCGGCCCCTAGGATGGACCATTCGTAGTTATCCCCGAACAGCCGGTCCGCGGTACGGCGCATGTGCATCAAGTCTTCCGGATTGGGACCGATGCCCCCGAGAATGCCGAATACCGATTGTATGAACGGCGGGCTCTGAACCAGGCCGCGATCCATGAAATGCGCCAGGTTGTACAAGTGGCTGATGTCGTAGCACTCAAACTCGAAACGCGTGCCATTCTCGGTGCCCTTCCTCAGTATGGCTTCAATATCCTTATACGTGTTCTTGAAGATGAGATCCCGGCTGTTCTCCAGATGCTCGCGCTCCCACTCATGCTCGAAGGTCTTGAAGCGTTCAAGCATGGGAAACAGCCCGAAATTCATGGATCCCATATTCAGCGAAGCCAGCTCGGGCTTGAACGTCATGGCGGGACGCATGCGTTCCTCGACCGTCATGTGGGGGCTGCCACCGGTGGTGATGTTGACGACTGCGTCGGTGCTTGCCTTGATGCGCTCAAGGAACGGCCGGAATAAATCCGGCTCTTGCGACGGCTTGCCATTTGCCGGATCGCGCGCATGCAGATGCAGTACCGCTGCACCGGCTTCCGCTGCGGCAATGGCCGCATCGGCGATTTCATCCGCCGTGACGGGCAGGAATTCGGACATGCTGGGCGTATGGATGGCCCCCGTTACCGCGCAGGTGATGACGACTTTCTTCTTGCTGGCCATTGTTGGTTTCCTTGATGATGCGATATGAGTCAGTTGGATACGCCGGCGTCCGGCACATTTTTAAGCCGCAGTAATTCCATCAGGCGCGCGTCGCGCCACAGACGCCGATCCAGGAGTTCGGTCCTGGGCAACAAAGAGCGTCGCTGCTGCTCGATGCGGGCCACGACTTCGGCATCCCATGCGTCGATCGAAGTCTGGTCCCGGGCGATGGACTGGTACATGCCCCCGTAGCGATTGCAATAGTCCTGGAGACCATCCGGCGCGTTCAGGTCTATGGTCTCGAACGGCCCCATGAAGGCCCAGCGCAGGCCCAGCCCATCCTTGACCGTGGTGTCCAGGTCCTCGACCGAAATGCAGCCGTTCTGGACCAGGCGAAAAGCCTCGCGCAACAGCGCGCCTTGCAGCCTGTTCAGCACAAAGCCTTCGAGTTCCTTGTGCACGACCACCGGCTTCTGCCCTACCGATTCGTGTATGGCTCGCGCATTTTCAACCACGGACTCATCGGTCCACGGAGCGCCGCACAGTTCGACGACCGGGATGAGATAGGGCGGATTGACCGGATGCGCAACCAGGCAGCGATGCCGTCCGGCCAGATGCTCGGTAAAGGCCGATGCCGGAATGCTGGACGTGGAGCTGGCCAGCACAGCGCGCGGATCGCTCAAGGTATCCAGTTTGCCGAAGATTTCCTTTTTTACGTCCAGTCTTTCGGGCAAGTTCTCTTGAACGTACTCGGCGCCGCTTAATGCATTTTCCAGACTGGCCGATGTCTTTATGCGCGACATGACGCCGGCGGCATCTTGAAGCAAGCGCTGGCTCTCGAGCTCGGACACTTGCCTGGAAACAAGCGCCAGCGCATTGCTCAGCGCCTGCTCGTCGCCATCCCACAGCTGCACATCGCAGCCTCCCCGTGCGAACACGATGGCCCACGCCTGGCCTATCAGTCCTGCTCCTATCACCGCAATTTTCATCATTGTCTCGCTATTGTCAGGTTAAACCAGCGCCTGGGTATGTCCATCGACCACCAGGGCTTGCCCGCTCACGCTGCCCGCCGCCGCGCTTGCCGTGAACAGGGCCATGTTTGCAATATCGCGCGCCGTGACCATGCGGCCCAGCGATGCCTGCTGCTCGTACGCCCCGGCCACTTCTTGCACTGGCTTGCCCAGCGTTTTGGCCTTGGCCGCTATGACTGCCCGGATACGCGGACCCTCGACGGCCCCCGGCAAAATCGCATTGACCCGCACGCCATGCTTGCCCAGTTCTATCGCCAGGCTTTTCGTGAAACCCACTACCGCCCATTTTGACGCGGCATAGGCGGCACGGCCGGCAAATCCAAGATGCCCGGCCGCCGACGACATATTGATCATGACGCCGGCGTCCGACTTCTTGAGCAAGGGGATGGCCAGCCGTGCACAAAGAAATTGTCCGGTGATGTTGACCGCCAGGGTCTTGTCCCAATCGGCCTTTTCGAGTGTCTCGACATAGCCGGTCGGGCCTGCTATGCCTGCGTTATTCACCAACACATCCAGAACGCCGAATGCGCTGGCGACCTGATCGAACAGGGTCGCGACACTGGCTTCATCGGATACATCGGCGACCGCGGCATGAAGCTGCGGGAGTTCCGCCTTGGCTTGCTGAAGAAGCTCCCGGTCCACATCGCAGATAAAGACCTTGGATCCGGCCGCAATAAACACGCGCGCCATCTCCAGCCCCAGGCCGCTGGCCCCTGCTGTAATCAGGACCTTCCTGCCTTTCATGCTCACATCTTCAAACATAGACACCTCCTTTTATACCCATAGTTTTTCTTTGCGGAAATCCAGGTTCAGCAGCAGTTCCCGCGCTTGGCCGTGATGCGACACCTTGCCGCGGTCCAGCACCAGGGCTGTGTCGGAGATGGCCAGCGCCAGGTCGAGATTGTGGTCGACGATCAATATGGTCAAGCGGGACTTCAGTTGAAGAATGGCATTGAAGACCTCTTCGATCATGGCGGGCGACAAGCCTTCGAATGGTTCGTCCAGAAGCAGGACTTCGGTGTGGCCGACCAGGGCGCGGGCAATGGCCACCATTTGCTGCTCGCCACCGGACAGCAAGGTGGCATCGACATCGTAGCGGTCCTTGAGCCGCGGGAAAACGGCGAATATTTCTTCGTCCGTCCATCCGTTGGATCCCCGCCCCGAACGCTTCAGGCGGCCAAGCATAAGGTTGTCTTTCACAGTAAGCCCCGAGAACAGCCGGCGCCCCTGCGGCACGAAAGCCACGCCCAGCCGGGCCATGACTTCCGGTATCGGCGACGAAAGATGCCGGCCCGCAATATCGATGCTGCCGGCGCCCATGGACGCCAGGCCCAGCAGACTTTTCAACAGCGTGGATTTTCCGGCCCCATTCCTGCCCAGCACAGCAATGACTTCGCCCTTGCGCGCCTGGAATGAAATATCCGAGAGAATATGGCTTTTGCCGTAGTAGGCATCCAGATTGTTTACGCTCAGGGCGATCTCATCTTGAATGACTCCCGCCTGCACTTTCGCGGCAAGCGCCTGGCTGCCCGAGCCGATGTAGATTTCCCGCACCTTGGCGTCGCCGCGTACGGCATCGGCATCGCCTTCGATCAGCACACTGCCCTGGTTCATCACCGTAATCATGTCGGCCATGGAAAAAACGCGGTCCACGTCGTGCTCGACCAGCAGTACGCCAATACGGTCTCCCAGCCGGCGTATCAAGCGTCCTATCCGGTCGCGTTCGGCGGCCGCCAGGCCGGCCAGCGGTTCGTCAAGCAGCAGAATACGCGGGGCCACACCCAATGCGAGTCCCATGTCCACCACACGCTGCCCGCCATACGACAGATCTTCGGCCACGGCTTCTTCCATACCCTGCACACCCAGGTACTCCACCAGTTCGTCCGTTTGGGACTGAGTGCCGGCCAGGGTATCGAGACGCTTCAAGATGGAGAATCGTTGCGGATCGCGACTCAGCACAGACAGGCACAAGTTTTCCCGTACAGTCAGGCCCTTGAACAGATTGGTGATCTGGAAAGAGCGGGAAAGCCCGTTTGCGCAAATGCGGTCGGGACTCAAGCCATTCAGCCTTGTTGCACCCAGCAGAATTTTTCCGTCGTCCGCCTGGAAGAGTCCCGATATCAGGTTGAACAGCGAGGTCTTGCCCGCCCCGTTCGGTCCGATCAGGGCATGGACGCCCTTGCCGTTGACCTCCAGGTCGACGGCGTCCACAGCCTTGATGCCGCCGAAATGCTTGTCGATACCAGTGCAGCGCAGAACCGCCGGATGCTGATGAGCAAGAAACGAAGGAAAAAAATCGGAACCTGCCGCGACCACGCGCTTGCCCATGGCCGCGTCCGTGGTCTTCTCCGGAATGACCATGCGCTTGACGCGCGACCAGGTCCCGGTCAGTCCCGAGGGTGTGAAAAGAATGAAGAAAATGAAGATCAGGCCGAAGTAGAGCAACCAGTTGGAGGTGTACATCGACAAATATTCACGGAACAAGACATAGAACAGCGCGCCGAATATGGGGCCCGTGAAGCTGCGCATGCCGCCTATCAGCACGATTGCCAGCAGTTCGCCGGAAAAGGCCAATGACATGCTTTCGGCCGAGGCGATCCGGTGGCTCAGTACCGACAATCCGCCGGCCAGGCCGGTGATGACGGCCGACAGGACAAAGGCCAGCAGCTTGTAGGAATCGATATTGAAGCCAATGAACTTGCAGCGCAGTTCGTTTTCACGGATGGCGGTAAGCACCTTGCCGAATGGCGACTGCGTGAGCCGCAACAGGAACGCCACCACAACAAAGGCAATGACCGCCACGAAAACGTAGAAGCTGAAGGAAGAATCAAGGCTGATGCCCAGCACCGAGAACCGCTCGATTCCCCCCAGGCCATTCTCGCCCCCCGTCAGCGCCGTCCAGCGATAAGCCACGGTAAAGCACAAGGCGCCAAAGGCCAGGGTGAGCAAGGAAAAATACACGCCACGCCGACGCAATACCAGCAGCCCGACAATGAGCGCCACGAATGCCACCAGCGCAATGGATGCGGCCAGGGGCAGCAGCGAAGACCCCGGGAACAAGCGCAGCTGCAATATCCCGACCGCGTAGCCGCCTATTCCGAACCAGGCGCCGTGGCCAAAAGACACCAACCCGGTATAGCCCAGCAGAATATTCACCGCCAGGCCGGCCAGCGCCAGCACCACGCACTCGACCGCCGTACTGTAGGTAAGCCCGCCGTACTGCAGGATGATGGGCAGCAGTATTAAACCCAGCGTTATCGGGCCCAATGTTTTCATTTCTTGCTTGGACATGAGGCCTTACTCCAGACGTTCGAATTTTTCGCCCAGCAGGCCTCGCGGACGCAGGATCAGGATAAGAATCATAAGCAGATATAGCGAGGCTTCCGATGCGGGCGGATAGAAGTAGGAGGTCAATCCCCGGATCACGCCCACCAGCATGGCAGCAACCACCACTCCCCAGAAACTGCCCAGCCCGCCGATCACCACAACCACGAACGCTGCGGTAAGGATCTCCTGCCCCATGGCCGGCTGCACGCCGGTGATAGGCGCGAGCAACACGCCGGAGAGTCCGGCCAGGCCTATGCCCAGACCGCAGATGGCCGTCATGACGGGTGTCAGGGAAATGCCCATGGCCCTGACCATGTCCGGATCATTGATACCGGCCTTGACGATTTTCCCGAACGCCGTCTTGTTCAACAGCACCCAAGTGCCCGCCACGGCGGCGATGGCGACCGCCAGCATGCCCACGCGGTAGACCGGATAGAAGAAGTCCCCGATGATGACCTGGCCGTGGGCGAATTCCGGCACCGAAAACGACAGCGGAGACGCGCCGAAGATCATGCGCAGGCCTTGCTCTATGACCATGGACAAGGCAAACGTGAACAACAGGCTGAGCACCGGATCGGACCGGTAGAAGCGCTTTAGAAATACGCGCTCGACCAGCATGCCCAGCATGGCGACCAGAATGGGCGATGCGACAAAAGCCCAGCCATAGCCCAATTGATCGGTCAGAAATACGACCAGATAGGCGCCGATGGCGTAGAACGCCCCATGAGCCAGGTTCACCACGCCGCCCAGACTGAATATGATGGACAGGCCGAGTGCGATAAGCAGGTAATAGAAGCCGAGCAGCAGGCCGTTGGCGACCTGCTGGACTATGAAAATCAATTCCGTGGGCAAAACACGTTCTCCAGGCCGGGAAAACGCGCTGGCGGACCCAGCGCGCAATATGCTTTATTCAGGCGAACTTGCACATATTCTCTTGCTGGGTCGGCGCCAGGATTTCCAGGCTGTCGTCAGCACCCGGCACGGGCTTGCTGGTCGTCATGAAATCGAATTTGCCGGCGTCCTTGTCGGTGCTGGGCGTGACGATATACATCTCGTACATCAGTTGGTGATCCCACGGACGGAAGTACCCCTGCCTGTCGCGCAGGACATCGAACTTGATGTCCGACTCGAGATAGGCAATAAGCTTTTCGGTGTCGACGGATTTTGTCTTGCTCATGGCCTCTGCAAGAATCTTGATGGCCAGGTAGTCGTTGACCGCCTGGTTCTCGGGCAGCTTGTTCCAGCGTTTTTCAAATTTCGCTACGAAGTCTTGTGCGGATGCCGCCTGCACCTGATGCGTCCAGATAATGGGCCAGATGCCGCTGAATCCCGACTTGCCGGCACCCCAGATACTGGTCATGTTCATGTCGGCGCCCGCGAAAGGGATGCCGATGTCGAACTCGTTGTACTGCTTGGTGAAGTTGGTGGTCTGGTTGCCCGCCAGATTGCTGATCACGAGATCGGGCTTTTGCTGGCGTATCTTCAACAACGATGCGCTGAACTCGGTGGCGTCGGTGGGCAGGTTATCGTTGGAGATGAAAATCCCGCCGTTTTCGTCCATGAACTTCTTGGTCTGCTTGAACAGGTCATGGCCGAAGGCGTAGTCGGCGGTGAAGGCCATCCATTTCTTGCCCTTGACCATACCGTCGCGCAACAGCGCCTGGCCTATCGTGCGAACGTACATGGTATTGCAGGCTTCCAGATGGAACATGTAGCGGCTGCAGCTCTTGCCGCGCAGCTCGTCGGAGTTGCAGCCGGTTTGAAGGAATATGGTCTTGGCCCTTGCAGCCACCTGGGAAATCGCCAGCCCCGATGCTGAACTGATTTCACCGACAATGGCGTCGACCTTGTCGCGTTCCACCATGCGCTGGGCCTTGGTGGAGGCAGTCTGCGGATTGACGCTGTCTTCCGTCAGCAGCTCGATCTTGCGGCCCATGACGCCGCCCGCAGCATTGACTTCTTCGACGGCCAGCGTAGCGCCCAGCACTGCGTATTCGCCCATGGGTCCCAGGAAACCGGTGCGCGGCGTCAAATGACCTATACGTATGGGACCGGTGTCCTGTGCACGTACGAATGCCGGTGCCACCAGTCCTGCCGCCATGGCCGCGGAACCTTGAAGCAACAAACGCCGACGGGATGCCGATACTGCGGTTTTTTTCTCAGTCATGTCTCTCTCCTGGGTTTTGGGCTGCCGTTTTCCCGCTATACTAGCAACTGAGATCACAGATCACAGTAAGTAATAACCCTTGTCGAGCCCGCATGCAGACGCTACTCCAGCCCGCTCCCCGCAGAGAAACCCTCGG
>JAKFDW010000144.1:0-7865 GCA_036675955.1 Orrella sp.
CCAGCAAGATCATGCAGATGGCCTTGGGCAGCGAGCCGGATGCCAATACGACGGCGCCGATCAGGCCCAATACCATCAAGGAGAAATATTCCGCAGGACCGAACTTGAATGCGACCTCGGCCAAGGGAGGCGCAAAGCCGGCAATCATGAGTGTGGCGACACAACCTGCAAAGAAGGAGCCCAGCGCGGCGATGGCCAGGGCAGCCCCGGCGCGCCCATTGCGCGCCATCTGGTGGCCGTCCAGCACGGTGACCACCGCGGCCGTTTCTCCGGGCAGCGCCACCAATATCGCCGTGGTGGAACCGCCGTAGGCGGCGCCGTAGTAGATGCCGGCAAGCATGATCAAACCTGCCACGGGCGGCAGTACGTAGGTAATGGGCAGCAGCATGGCGATGGTCGGTACGGGACCGATGCCCGGCAACACGCCGATCAATGTGCCCAGCAGGCAGCCGAGGAGGCAGTACGCCAGGTTCTCAGCCGAAAGGGCGACGGAAAAGCCAAGGGCCAGATGTTCAAATAGTTCCATTTCAGATTCCCTTTAGTTGCCGAGAAAGCTGGGCCACAAGGGGAAGATCAAACCTAGACCCTTGATGAATGCCAACCAGACGAACAGGACGATAAAGATCGCGTTCACCGCCGCGACCTTCCAGTTGAAGATATGGCTTGCCATGCTGCTGAGGAATACCAGCAGGAAAACCGAAATATAGACACCGAGGATGTCCAGTACGCTGCCGCACAGCGCGACCGATCCGATCACTACGAATACGATCTTCCAGTCGAACTTTTCGACTTCGGTTTCTTCTGCCTTTTTGGACATGGAACCGAGCGTGACGCAGGCGCCCAACACGGCCAGGCATACGCCCAGCCAAAATGGGAAATAGCCGGGGCCCATGCGGGCAGCGGTGCCCATGGAGTAGTTGGTGGCGACCAACGCAAAGCCGACGCCTATGGCGACGAACATAATACCGGACCAGAAGTCCTGTTTATTTCTGAGCTGCATGTTGATGAAAACTCCCTGACAGCGTGATAAAACAAGATATTCGGCACCGTATCTGCGATGAGTCCCTGCGCTTCGCGAGGACAATCAGACTGGCTGAATATCAAAGGTGAAGAATGGTAATGGACGAGGCGGGGGCTGAGAAGCAAGATGGGCCTCAGTTGATCTAGGGTTTACCCTGGAAGTGACTTTTCTTTTGCAATCAGGAGGCTTTTGGAGCGATTTTTACGCGGTTGTGAAAGAATAATGAAAGGTATTGGAAAGAGGTGTGAAAGGTTATGATTGGTTTTCATTTTTCCCTATCCACATCATGGTGGGATGGTTTACGATAACGCCCATGTTGCAAGATCTAGATTCCCTCGCCGCCCGTATCGGGCAAATGGTGCAGTTCGCTCGTCAGCTCCAAAGCGAGCGCACTGCCTTGCAGGCTCGCCTCAAAAATCTCGAGGATGAGCGCACTGCCTTGCGCGACCAGCTATTGCGGCGCGAAGCCGAATACGCGTCCATGGCGCAGCGGGCCAGCGTGCACGAAGCTGAAGTAAGCACTCTGCGTTCCGAAGCCGATGCGGCCCAGGCTACGCTGCAAATAGAAGTTACGCAGTACAGGGCCGAGTGCGAGGCGCTCAAGCAGAAGCTCGCGGTCAGCCAGTCCGATACCTCGCGTTTGCGCCTTGTTGCCGACAAGGCCCGCGAACATATCGATTCGATATTGGTGCGCCTGCCCGGCGCGCCGCAGGAGTAGAGTATTATGGAACGCATAGACGTATCCATTTTGGGTCGCGATTATTCCCTGGCCTGCATGCCAGCCGAAAAAGAGGCTCTTCTGGCAGCCGTGCGCCATGTCGATCAACGCATGCTTGGCGTTAAAGGTTCGGGCAAGGTTGCAAGCAACGAACGCATTGCTGTCATGGCGGCAATTCAAATCGCTGTCGAGCTTTTGGCCATGCGAGCACCCGATGGACCGCTAAGTAATCTTGCGCTGGGCGATTTCAAGCGTAAAATTGATGATATGAACAACATGCTCGACCAAGCGGTCGGGCCTGCAACTCAAGCTCAAAGGTAGTATCAGTACACAGTTTTCGGATATTGGTTGTTCAATATTCACCAGTTAGTCCCTGCCGTGTTCGTGACTTGGCCATACATTCCTTGAACCAATGCTATTGGCATACAGGTTGCTGGATTGACAAGTAGGAGTGCTCTCCATTTATGGAGAACCCGAAGCTTGACTGAAGGCGACCACCTTGAACCCTCGGTTCCAGGATGCCGGCCTAGACGGCACAGGCGGGGCAGTTTTTTCAAAGCTCGTCTTCGGACGAGCTTTATTTTTATGGGATGACGATATGTATCTGACAAGGCAAAAACGAAAATGGCTGTCGGGGCTTGCTTTATGCATAGGCGCAAGCGCCATGGCGTTTCAGGCTTTGGCCCAACAAGACGTCGACGCTGAGCCCAAGGGCGGGAAGTGGCCGCAAGCGAGCTTGCGCGCCGAAGCCTCCGAACAGATTGCCCAGGACACCGTGAAAATCACTCTGGCTTCCGAGGTCAGCGATGCAACGCAGTCCGCCGTGGCCAAAGTGCTCAGCACGACACTGCAAAGCGTAATGAATGATGCCAAGGGCAACCCCAAGGTAGAGGTCAGTAGCGGCAACTACCATGTGTGGCCCATGAACGACGAGCAGGGCAGGATATCGAACTGGCGCGGACGCGGCGAAATTTATCTTAAGTCCATGGATTTTGCCGCGGCATCCGAGTTGGCGGCAAAGCTGGGCGATCGCATGCCTATCGCGAACCTGGATTTTTCAGTATCGCCGCAAGCCCGGGCCAAACATGAAGAGGCTTTGCTGACGCAAGCTGTACAGGCGTTCGGCGATCGGGCCAAGGCGCTGACCGATGCACTGGGCTTCGCGAGTTACTCCATACGCAATATCGATCTGAGCGGTGCCGGCGCGCAGTACCAGCCGGCTCAGCGCATGGTGGGAATGGCTGCCGACAAGGCCAGCGTTCCATTGGAAGGCGGTATGGAAACCGTCACGGTATCGATTCGCGGTTCGATTTTTTTGCAGACCACGCAAAAATAATTGCGCCGGCCAGCACCATGGGCAGCGACAGCAACTGGCCCATGGACAGGCCGCCCGCCAGCAGGCCCAGGTAGTAGTCGGGTTCGCGGGTAAATTCGGCCAGAAACCGGAAGGTGCCGTAGCCCATGAGGAATACGGCGCTGACTTGGCCCATGGGGCGCTTCTTGCGGGCGAATAGCCAGACCACGGCAAAAAGCACGAATCCTTCCAGACCCATTTCGTACAGTTGGGAGGGGTGGCGCGCGATGCCGTCCTGGGTCTGTGGGAATACCATGCCCCATGGCAACGTGGTCGGTCTTCCCCAAAGCTCTCCGTTGATGAAGTTTCCGAGGCGGCCGGCCGCCAGCCCCAATGGAATCAGCGGTGCAACAAAATCGCCGATCTCCAGCAGTGGCTTGTTTCGCTTGCGTGCGAAGATCAGCAGTACGACGATTACTCCCACGAGTCCTCCATGGAACGACATGCCGCCTTGCCATAAATAGAAAATCTCAAGCGGATGAGCAAGATACTCGGACGGCTTGTAGAACAATGCGTAGCCCAGGCGGCCGCCCGCCACCACGCCCAGCACACAATAAAAAATGATATCTTCCAGATCGCGCAGACTCAGGTCGGTGTAACCGCGATTGATGCGCCATCGCCCAAGCACCCACACCAGCGCGAAGCCTATGAGATACATCAGGCCATACCAGTGGATGGCCACCGGTCCGATCTGCAGGGCAATTGGGTCGATTTGTGGATAGTGAAGCATGGCTGTAATTGTCTTGATGAAATATGGCCGATAATACCCCGATACCGGCGCAAGCCAGCCCGCCTTGCGTCCGGCATCTCTTTTTATGTCGTCAGGTTTTATATGTATTCACGTTTTTTTTCCGTATTGCTATGCTGGGCCGCCCTTGGATTGACTGCGGATGTGGCCGCCCAGACCACTGGCATTGATCTGGCCAAGTCCAACAATTGCCTGGCATGCCATCAGGTTGAACGAAAGAGGGTGGGTCCGGCCTTCACGCTCATTGCCGAGCGATTCGCCGATCAGGACGGCGCGTTGGAATACCTGGCCAATGCCATACGACATGGCGGGCGAGGCCGTTGGGGCGCGGTACCCATGCCGGCGCAGCCGCAGGTAAGCCCAGGGGATGCGCAACTGATTGCCGCATGGATACTGTCGCTGGCCAACAAAGACGCGCCCGCGGTCGAATAAGATCAGTGCCGACCGTTGAGGTATTGCATTCAAAGTGGCGGGTAGTTCAGTAGCGCTGGGCACTGACTGGAACAGCGCTTCGATTGCCGCCGCCTGTCAGCCGCGCCAGCGCCGCCACAATCGCCAGAGTCACCAGAATACGGCCGACCAGTATCACCCATATGTCGGCACCGAGCGCCAGCAGCAGCAGCGTGTCTTCAATCAGGGAATGGGACAGCGACAGCCATGACAAGGCCAGTAGTCGCGTTCGTGCCGAGAAGTTCTGCTTTTCTGCTTCCTCGATAATAAGGGCGCCGCCGTAGGTAAGCCCCAACAATACCCCGACGGTGGTGACCGGCGCGACTTGGGCGTTCAGTCCCGAGACTCGAAGCAGGGGCATGATGGCGGCTGTGATGCGCCGGGTTATACCCAGCCGCTCCAGCACGTCCAGTATTACAACAAGGACGGCGATGATTACAAAAGTGAGTGCCAGTGAAAACGCCGTGGCCCGTACCCATTCCAGGTAGCTGCTGGACGCTGCGACCGCAGCCGTGTCCGATCCTCGGAGCCATTCGAAAGATACCGGATCGGAAAGGGCGCCAGTGAAATGGCAGGCCCATGACACGGCGGCACCGTAGACGAGGGCGGTTCCGACCCGCAATGCGCCCGTTACCCAAAAGCCGGCGCCCGCACGTCGTACGATAGCTTGTTCCACTGGTAGGCCATGTGCAAAAAGCATCATGGCGCAGAGTGCGCTCAGTTGCCCCGCCGTCATGTCTATGGTCCCGGCCAGGCTGCTTAATGACGCGATGCCGCCGTATATTCCGATCAGCAGGGTAGTGGCCCAGATGATGCCGGCCTCCGGAGGCAGGTTCAGCAGCGACATGGCCGGTGCGATAAGTCGGCCGACCAGATCCACCAGGCCGAATTCCTGTGCGATTTGCACGATGACCATGACGGGCAGCATGACCTTGCTGACGGCAATAAACATGTGCCAGCTGCGCCGCAGCATGGTCTTTGGATACGAGAGCATCACGCTTCCCTGCATATTGAGTGAAGCGATTTTATCGGTTTCCGGGCCGCGTGGCTGTACCGCGCGCCCGATTCCATGTTATTGGACGTTTTTCAGCACCCCTCGTCGCATTTGATCGAGTTCTATGGACTCGAACAGAGCCTTGAAGTTGCCTTCGCCGAAGCCTTCATTACCCTTGCGCTGGATAATCTCAAAGAAGATCGGGCCGATCTGGTTCTCGGTGAATATCTGCAACAGCAGGCCGCCTTCGGCTGCGCCATCGAGCAATATTTTGTTTGCCTGCAGGCGGGAGACATCCTCGCCATGATTGGGCAGGCGGCGATCGAGCAGTTCGTAATAAGTGTCGGGCGTGTCCAGGAACTGGAGCCCAGCACTTCGTAATTGCTCGACCGTGCTGTAGATATCGTCGCTGGCCAGGGCGATGTGCTGTATGCCCTCGCCTCGATAGAGATCCAGATATTCTTGGATCTGGCCCTTTTCCTCGGTGCCTTCTTCATTGATGGGAATACGGATATTGCCGCAGGGCGAGGTCATGGCTTTGGACTTCACGCCCGTAACCTTGCCTTCAATGTCAAAGTACCGGACTTCGCGGAAATTGAACAGCCGCTCATAGAAGTCGGCCCATTCGTCCATGCGGCCCTTATGTACGTTATGGGTCAGGTGATCCACGATATTCAGTCCTGCGCCCGCGTAGTTCAGGTCGGCCTGTGCTGTGGAGGCATCGATGGGCTCGAAGTCGACATCGTAGATGCTGATGTCGCCAATTCCGCCATGCCCTTGCTTGCCTTGCCAGCGATCCACTAAATAGATGAGTGAATCGCCTATGCCCTTGATGGCCGGGATGTTGAGTTCCATCGGACCGCTGCCCGAATCAAAGCCCCATGCGCCCAGTTCAAGAGCGCGCTTGTAGGCTTTGCCCGCGTCTTCGACTCGAAACGCGATGGCGCAGATGGACGGGCCGTGCAGGCGGGCGAAACGCTGGGCAAAGGAGTCTGGCTCGGCGTTAATGAGAAAATTGATGCCCCCCTGGCGGTAGAGGGTTACGTCCTTGTTGCGGTGCTTCGCAATGGCTTTAAAGCCCAGGGTCTCGAAGACCTTGCCAAGTGCGACGGGGTCCGGAGCGGTGTATTCGATAAATTCGAAACCTGCGGTGCCCATGGGGTTGTCCCATGGCTGAAATGGAGTGCTCATGAAAGGCTCCTGCGCAATTTGATGTCGTGGTTGAAGGTGAATAGCAAGATTTTAAGGAATATGCCGTAGCAGCCGCTTGCTAAATCCCCTTGAAAGAATATGTTTAAAGCAATCTAATATCGTTATTTCCGCAAACTGGGGCAGGTTATGGCACAAAACGGGCTGGACCGGATAGACAAGCAAATTCTGGCAGCGTTGCAGCGCGACGGCCGCCTTAGTAATCAAGACTTGGCCGATAAGGTGGCCTTGTCGCCCAGCCCCTGCTTGCGGCGGGTGCGCAGGTTGGAAGACGAGGGGTATATTCAGCGCTATGTCGCGCTGGTCGACCCCGATAAGATCGGGCTGAAGCTGCTGGCTTACGTGACCATCAGGCTGAACAAGATACATAGGGCAAGTCACGCTCCTATTTCCGATTTTGCGCACGATGTGCAGGATTGGCCCGAAGTCGTGGAGTGTTACGCCATGTCGGGCGATATGGATTATCTGTTGCGTGTTCAGGTTGAAGACCTCACGCAATTTTCGCGTTTCGCCATGGACAAGCTGATGCAGCATCCCGCCGTCGTCGATATGAGGTCCAGCTTTACCCTGCAAAGAATCAAGGAAACGACCGAGCTTGCTGTGTAGCGGCGCAGACGAGGGCGTCCCATGAGCAACCTTCTATATATAGTGTGATTACTGCGCGTTGTAGGGCGCGAGGCGAACATGCTGGCTATGGTCGGACCGGACCGCGGCATGGTGAGTATGCCGTGCACCAGGTCTCTCACTACTAATATAAGAAATAAGAAACACGCTCTTTCGGATGCCCGCATCTTGCCTTGCCCGGCAGACGCCTCTTATCAGAGGGAGAGTTTCAAGCCATACGGGGTGCCGAAGCCATACAGAGTGCCGAGCTATGTATCAGACAGGTTCGATCATAAGAAGCAGCTTGCTCTATATGAACGGAGCCCTTGTACAGAAGACGTTCTGCATAATTGAGCTCTCTCTATATAAATAAGCGTGCTGTATAAATAAGCACGCTATATCAGTGAGCGGTTTATATCAGCGTGCGGTCTATATAAATACGCCGTCTATATAAGATAGATGGCGAATGACGGGCCGCGCAGGAGCGCATGCATACAGCGATTCGCCGGATATTTCTGTGTAAGGAAGGAGATATCTTGACGCGGCGTGCCAGGAATCAGAGAGCCAAATGGATCGATTTCAGCCTTGTTCCTGCGCTTTTTCCGCAGCCCTGGCCCTCAGCGGCAATTTATTTTTCCTTGCTCGAAAATATATTTCATTTTTGTTTCAACACCTTACGCTTGGCCCAGGCCTTTAGCCGCCTTTTTCTGAAGAAAACCCCTCCTTGCCGTTTGCATGGCGCGATTTAGCTGTGCTATAGTTTCGTTC
>JAKFDW010000145.1:0-8720 GCA_036675955.1 Orrella sp.
TGGCAATATCGATCCGCCCGCCGTGCTCCTCGACAATCTTTTTTACTATAGCAAGACCCAGACCCGTGCCCGCCGCCTTGGTGGTGACATAAGGCTCGAACACGCGTGCCAGCACTTGCGGCGTAAAGCCCGGACCATTATCGGACACGGTCAAACGCACTGCCAGGTGCTCGGGGCCATCGTCGCTTCGAGTCTTGGTCAACCTAGTCTGCACATAAATGCGCGCGTCGGCAAGTGGCTGATCTTGCGTGGCCGCATCCCGCGCGTTGGCAAGCAGATTATGAATGACCTGGCGCAGCTGTGTCACGTCGCCTTCGATAGCCGGGACTTCGGGATCGAATTCCACGACGATGGGCACACTGCGCCCGTCTTCGCGTACGATGCCGCCGGCCGGGTCCCAGCCGTACAGGCTCAACACTTCACCGATCAGGCCATTGATATTGATTTGCTGCATCTGCGCCGGCGGCGTGCGCGCATACTCGCGGAAATCATCGACCATTTTCTTGAGCGACGCCACCTGGTTGACGATTGTATTCGTAGAACGTGTCAGGATTGCTGCATCGGCTTCATTCAAACGCCCGCCAAGTTTTATGGCCAGGCGTTCGGCCGATAACTGTATGGGCGTGAGCGGGTTCTTGATCTCGTGCGCCAGGCGCCGCGCAACCTCGCCCCAGGCAACGGTGCGATTGGCCGAAATCACTTCACTGATGTCATCGAACACCACCAGGTAGCCATTGCCGCGCCCGTCCACGCTCAAGTGCGTGCCGCGGGCCAGCAAGGCAACGATGTGCTTTTTGGTTTCATTGTCGGTGGCCCCTTCCAGTTCCAGCTCGAATTGTTGCTGCCAATACGGCCGCTCCGAGCCCACCGCGGTATGCGCGGCAAAGGCCTGGCGTATCAGCTGCGACAACGCGAAGGCGCCGTCCACGGTTTCCAGCGGACGGCCTTTCACCGAGCGCAAGTCGACCCGCAGTATGCTTTGCGCGCCCTGGTTGAACATGGTCACGCGGAACATCTCATCGAATACCAGCACGCCCGAAGAAAGATTGCTCAGCACCGATTCCAGGTACACATTGGACCGCTCGAGCTGCTGCCGATTGTTCTCGACCATATGGCGCGCTTCGTCCAGCTGGCGCGTCATGGCGTTGAACGACCGCGTCAGCTGGCCGATCTCGTCTTTTTCCGGCGGCTCGGGCAAGGGCCGGTAATCGCCCACCCCCACCGCCTGCGTGCCGGCCGCCAGCGTGAGCAAGGGCCGCACCAGCCGCCTGGACACCGCCAGCGCCACGGCAACGGCCGCAAACACCGCAAATATCAGGGCCAGCGTCAGCGTAATGCCATACAGCTTGCGCAGGCCCAGGCGCGACAGGGCCAGTTCCTGGTAATCGCGAAAACCCTGCTGCACCTGGTTGGCATTGCGCGCGATCTGGTCGGGCACCGGCTGTATGACCTGCAGCCACCGGGTGTCGGAAGCCACGCCCAGCGTGGTCGTCAGGCGGTCGGGCGTCACGATGGGTGTGACCACCCGCAAGCGCAAGCCAGTACCGTCGGCCGCTTCAGGGTCGGTGGCGTCGCTGCGCATTTCGCCTGCCTCGGCCGCGGAGTAGCCGCGCGAAACCCGCAGCTGATTCATCACGCTGGTGGGCGGAAGGTCGGGCAGCAACTGCCCATAGGCCGCCGACGAAAACGCCACCAGCCGGCCGTTGCCGGTAAAGACCAGCGCTTCCGATACGTCGCTGCCCTCGCGCAGGCGGGTGATGGACATCGCCATATCGGCATCGCTGCCGCTGCCCAGGCGATCGGCCATTTCCCTGGCGCGCGCGTTAAGCTCGGCCAGCTGCGAATCCAGCGCGGCGCGTCCCAGATTCAGCCCCGCCTCCAGCGCACTGTCGACCCGCACATTGAACCAGGACTCGATGGACTTGGACATGAACTGCACAGACAGCACATAGATGAAGGCGCCGGGCAACACGCCGATAAGCGTAAAAAACAAGGCAAAGCGGGCGGTAAGACGCGCGCCGAACTGGCGCCGGCGGATCTGGCGCAACAGGCGCGCGGCCAGTATGGCCACCCAGGAAATCAGGGCAACGGCCAGAATGCCGTTGAGTACCAGCAAGGCCTCGTATTGCTGCGCATAGCGCGACGCATTGCCGGTGGACCACACCAGCAGGGCGAGCAAAGCCAGCGCGCTGCATGCAGCCACGAAAAGCGCCACGCGCAAGCCCCAGCGCACTAGGGCCGGGGCGCGTCTAGCGAGATTGAAAAAGTGAAATTTTTCCATGGGGTGGCAAGAGACCAGGCACTGCTGTTGAAAGCGTCGACCTGGAAGGGCCGGGCCAGCAGAGAGGTATTCAAACGCAAGCGCAGCCGTCCTTCATAAAGTTCATCGGTTTCCAGATCCTTGATATTGGCCACATCCCAGCCGCGTATATTGCGCAGCAGCGACAAGGCATCGTCCAGCGACGACTCCGGCAAGGACAAGTCGCCCGTGCCCACGCGCCACTGGCGGGTCAGGGCGTTGTAGACCACCCGCCAGGTCTTTTGCTCGCTGATTACGGTCTTGTCGAACCACCACCAGCGCTTGGACACGATTTCCAGATCGGCGGTGAAATAAATGGGCACCCCTTTCTCGGCTGCATTGCGCAAGTCGCCGCTTACCGCAAAATCGATATCCGCATCGATATACAGCTTGCCGTCGCGCACGACGGGCTCCACCCGCAGCACGCGCTCGGTTTCCGTCTGCGCGCCGACATCGACGAACGCGGCCAGCGACAGACACAGGAAGACAGACAGCAAGAGTCGTAGCATTACCACTCACCGATACCCTATAAGGAAAAACTATCCGTCATTTTTGACGACTCATGCGTTCTTGGCAAACAAGGCATAAAAGAAACCATCGCAAGAAAGCAGTGGATCTTGTGCCAGCGGCAACAACTGGCCCGGCGCGGGTTTGCGGATGGCGTCGGCGTGGCGTGCCGCAAATTGCGTTGCCTGCTGTTCACCTTCCTGGGGGAATATAGAGCAGGTCGCGTACAGCAGATGACCGCCCGGCTTCACAGTTTGCCACAAGGCATCGACAATGCCGGCCTGCAGGGCGGCCGTTTTCGCGACGTCGGTATCGCGGCGCAGCCACCGGATATCCGGATGACGGCGCACCACGCCCGATGCGGTGCACGGCACATCGGCCAATACGGCATCAAAATGGCGCCCGTCCCACCACGCCGGCACGTCCATCGCGTCGGCGCAGCGCAGCGTGACATTGGCGCCGTCCAGCCCAAGGCGATGCAGGTTCTGTTCCACCCGTTCCAGGCGCAGGCCGTCGGCGTCCAGCGCCAGCAGCTCAAGATCGGCGCGTTCCAGCAAATGGGCCGTCTTGCCCCCGGGCGCGGCGCATGCATCCAGAACCCGCATGCCGGGCTCGACGGGAAGCAGTTGCGCGGCCTGCTGCGCCGCCAGGTCCTGCACCGACCACCAGCCCTGCTCGAAACCCGGCACCGACTGGACCGGACGTGGCGTGGAAAGCACAATCGCGCCAGGCGCCGGCGACACCGCCGGTATGCCGGCCGCGTCGAGTTCGGCCAGCATCTTCTCCACCGAGGAGCGCCTGGCATTCACACGCAGCGCCATGGGGCCCGGACGGTTGGCCGCCGACAACAATTCCTGCCATTGCGCCGGGTAAGCACGGCGCACTTGCGTGATCCACCACTTGGGATGATTGAAAACCGCTACCGGGTTTTGCCTTGCCTGAGCTAAAATAGCGCTTCTTTCCCGAATAAAGCCCCTAAGCGTCGCGTTGAGCAAGCCTTTATAGGATTGCAGCTTGCGCTGGCCGGCCACGGCATTGACCGCCTGGTCCACCACCGTATGCACCGCATACACAGGAACATCGCGGCGCGCAACGTGGTCGGGCGACGCATCGTCGGCAAACTCCACGGCGGCATCCAGCAATGCCAGCGACACCAGCAGCACGGCGTCGAACAAGGCATTGGGCGGCGTGCGTTGCACCAGTATCTGCTTTATTTCACGCACCAGTCCAAGGCGCCGCATCACATGAAACGCGATGGCCTGGCTGGCAGCGCGCAACGGTACAGGGGTGGACGCAAGGCTATCGGTCAATGATGCGCCCGCCAGCACGGCCTGTACGTTTTGAGCGCTGGCCAGGATGGTGTCGGACAAGGTTGCGGAGCTGCGGACGGGCTTGGAAAGAATATCGGTCACCGGGCAAGGAACTAAACAGGATTTGCTCTCGACTTTATCATCAATTGGCCAAGGGCCCCGCGGCAAGATCCCCGAACCGCTAAAATTCTTTTTCTTAATCGAGCCTGCGGCTCAACGAGGTTATACATACATGAGTTCCCCAAAAGTCGGCTTTGTCAGTCTGGGATGCCCAAAAGCGCTGGTTGACTCCGAGCGCATCCTGACGCAATTGCGCACTGAAGGCTATGTCATCACGCCCGAATACGACAACGCCGACGTCGTGGTCGTCAATACCTGCGGCTTCATCGACAGCGCCAAGGCCGAATCGCTGGACGCCATCGGCGAGGCCATTGCCGAGAACGGCAAGGTCATCGTGACCGGCTGCATGGGTGTCGAAGAATCGCTTATCCGCGAAATCCATCCGGCCGTGCTGGCCGTGACCGGCCCGCAGCAATACGAGCAAGTCGTGCGCGCCGTGCACGAAGCCGCGCCGCCCAAGCTAGACCACGATCCCTATATCGACCTGGTGCCGCCACAGGGCATCAAGCTTACGCCCCGCCACTACGCCTATCTGAAAATATCCGAAGGCTGCAACCACCGCTGCAGCTTCTGTATTATTCCCTCCATGCGCGGCGACCTGGTCAGCCGCCCTATCGGCGACGTCATGGGCGAGGCCGAGCGCCTGGTCAAGGCCGGCGTCAAGGAACTGCTGGTCATTTCCCAAGACACCAGCGCCTACGGCGTGGACGTCAAGTTCCGCAGCGGCTTCTGGAACGGGCGCCCCATCAAGACCCACATGACGCAGCTCAGCGAAGCGCTTGCCGGGTTCGGCGTGTGGACGCGGCTGCACTACGTCTACCCCTACCCGCACGTGGACGAAGTCATTCCCCTGATGGCCGACGGCAAGATACTGCCTTACCTGGACATCCCCTTCCAGCACGCCAGCCCCAAGATCCTGAAGGCCATGAAACGCCCGGCCTTCGAAGACCGCACCATGGCGCGCATCAAGCGCTGGCGCGAGATCTGTCCCGACCTCACCCTGCGCTCGACTTTCATCGTCGGGTTCCCCGGCGAAACCGAAGAAGACTTCCAGTATCTGCTGGACTGGATGACCGACGCCCAGCTGGATCGCGTCGGCTGCTTCCAGTATTCACCCGTGCAGGGCGCCCGGGCCAACGAACTGGCCGACCATGTCCCCGACGAAGTCAAGCAGGAACGCTGGGACCGCTTCATGGCGCATCAGCAGGCCATTTCCACGGCGCGCCTGGCGCAGAAAGTCGGCCGCGACATCGATGTATTGATCGATGAAGTCAATGAAGACGGCGCCATAGGCCGTTCCAGCGCCGACGCGCCGGAAATCGACGGCAATGTATTCGTGGATACCGAAAAAGTGCTGAAGCCCGGCGACATGGTGCGCGTGCGCGTTACCGATTCGGACGAATACGACTTGTACGCACAAGCGTAAGCCACCGCACGCCATGAAATCTGCCCCGAATATGCCTGACTCTGCCTCGAATATGCCCGCGCTCAACCCCACCCGCCTATGGTCGCGCGTCGACGCCCTGGCCCAATACACCGTTGCCGACCAGCCCTGGACACGTCGCGCCTTTTCCGACCTGTTCCTGCAAGGCCGGGCCTGGCTTAAAACACAATTTGAGGCGGCCGGCCTGACCGTTCACCTGGACGCCGCCGGCAATCTTGTCGGACGGCGCGAGGGCCGCAACCCCAAGGCCAAACCCATCATCACTGGGTCGCATTGCGATACGGTGCCCAGCGGCGGGCGCTTTGACGGCATCATAGGCGTGCTGGCCGGCATCGAAGTCGCACATGCGCTGCACGAACAAGGCATCATCCTGGAGCATCCTTTCGAAGTCATCGACTTCCTGTCCGAAGAACCCAGCGACTACGGCATTTCCTGCGTCGGCAGCCGCGGCTTGGCCGGGCTGCTCGACGAAACCATGCTCAATGAACGCGACCAGGCGGGTGAAACCCTGGCCGCCGGCATCGCCCGCATTGGCGGCAACCCACAGGCGCTGACCATGCCCTTGCGCCCCGCCGGCAGCACGGCTGCCTTTGTCGAGCTGCACATCGAGCAGGGACCGGTGCTGGAAACAAACAGGCTGCCCATCGGCGTCGTTACAAATATCGTGGGGATCCGGCGTTTCAAGGTGGTGGTGGACGGCCAGCCCGACCATGCCGGCACCACGCCCATGGATATCCGCCGCGATGCCCTGGTGGGTGCGGCCCGCATCATTGAAGCCGTCAATGGCCATGCGCGCAGCATGCTGGGCGGCCCGAACTACGTCGTGGCGACCATCGGGCACTTGATCCTTACACCCAATGCATCCAACGCGGTGCCCGGCCATATTGAAATGATGCTCGAAGTACGCAGCGACAGCGCGAGCGTGCTCGAGACCTTTGTCGAAGAAGTCATGTCGGCGGTACGCGCCGGCGTCGAATCGCTGGGGCTGGCGCTTGGCTATACGCAAGTCAGCCATTCACTGCCGACCGATTGCACGCCCTTCATGGTGGACCTGATCGAACAGGCGGCCCAAACTCTGGGCTATGCATCCATGCGCATGCCCAGCGGCGCCGGTCACGATGCGGTCTATTTGGCCAAGACCGGCCCCATGGGCATGATCTTCATACCCTGCCTCAAAGGCCGCAGCCACTGTCCGGAAGAATGGATAGAGCCCGAACAACTGCTGGACGGCACGCGCGTGCTGTATGAAACCGTATTGATGCTGGACCGCAAACTGGCGGTGGATTGACTCAGTCCTGCGGCGCCCGCAGTTCAAGGGCGGCCTGCCGGGGCGCCCATCCCAGCCCCGCGCCCCGCGACCTGGCGACGTAGACAGCGGCGTTTCGATTATGCACGTCCAGGCGCTGATACAGGCCTTCTGTATGCGCCTTCGTCGTTGCCACCGTAATATTCAACTGGCGCGCAATGGACTTCAGGGCATCGCCCCGGGCCAGCAGCACCAGGACCTCGTATTGCCGGGGAGTAAGTCCCAACAGAGAAGATTCCATACGCGCGGCATCCGGTTCTATCGTGGATGTGGCCGGCGGCGCAAGCATGGGCAACCCATTGCGCGACGGACCAATCGATTGTTTTGCATGCGGTTTCACAGGCAATGACGTCGATGCACGTGCGGATGCCGATACCCGTGCTGGCGCTAAGGTCGATGCACGCGGGGACCCCGGTGGCGGTTCAGAATCCATGAATCCCCTGGAAGACTCTTTTCCGGACAGCAGCAAGCGAATACAAGCCAAAAAGACCTCGGGCGCAGCCGCCTTGTCGACAAAGCCGCCCACGATGGGCGGCAGCGCGTGCATCGAGCAGGGAGTGGGCTCGCCGTCCAGCATCAGGATAATGCCTTTGGGTGCAAAAGCTCGTTCGCTGGCTTTAATCAGCGAATCACGCCGTTCGGGGGATGGAATGGACAACAACACCAGTCCCCCTTGCCTGGACGCATCAGGCGGCTGATCCAGCGTTGCGTAGCCATACGCTTCGATGGTTGTATCGGGCAATACCTGCGAGAGCAACTGCACGATACCGGTGCGCAGCATGACATTACGCTCTAACACTATGATCTTTACCATTGCACCCTCTTGCCACATGGGACCCTTCACGCTGCAAAGTAATCAAATCAATAAAGGAAGGCGACCATCCTTGAGGCTTCGATAATAAAGACAGAAAATTCAAGTCGCAAGCATTTGGCTCACAACCAAGGGAAAGTGCGGATGCCGTGCAACACGCCTCGGCAGGCTACAAGGCGATCCGATATTGGATAAACCCCGACTTGTCGGCAATGCGGTCATACAGAAGCATGGCATCGGCGTTGCTTTCGTGCGTCAGCCAGTAAACCCTGGAGGCCTGGGCCTTCCTGGCTTGCGCGTACACGTATTCAATCAATGTTCGCCCGGCGCCCAGCCCGCGCGCTTCAAAATCGACAAACAGATCCTGGAGATAGCAGTAGTCGCCGACGGTCCAGGTGGAACGGTGGAAAATCCAGTGCACCATGCCGATGACACGCCCCTGCCGCTGCGCCAGCGCCCCCATCATGGGTTCTTCGGGGTCGAGCAGCCTTTGCCATGTGAGGTCCGTGGTGGTTTTGGGGATATCCACCTTATAGAAGGCCTGATAGCCTTTCCACACGCGCAGCCAGTCGTCGTAGTGTCGGGGTTCAAGGGCGACTATGTTTACGGGCTGGTTTAGTGGCACGCTGTTCTCCTTGGAATCGAACCGATACCCCAATAGTGGCAGCTTTCCGCGGAAAAATCATCACGCCGGTCTTCAGCAAGATGGCCGACGTGACATAATCGAGTCAGCGCGCCGGAGCTGTAATCACGGGATCTGTTGGGCCGCGTGCTTTACTCTCAAAATCTCGACCGTGCGGGCCTCGGCCAGCACACGATAAAAAACGATGTAGTTCGGATGAACGACCAGTTCGCGCAGCCAGTCAGGCAAGCCCGGCCGGCCCTGTCGGCCAAGCTCTGGATGCTGTGCAAGCGGTTTGATC
>JAKFDW010000146.1:0-13034 GCA_036675955.1 Orrella sp.
AAGCCTACGATCCTGGCGCCCCGGATCGCCTTGGATACCAGATAGGCCGAGCCGCCGACCGCCATCAGATAGGCCGACCCGTGTCGCCGTATGGAATCGATGGCCACGGGACCCCGCTCGGCCTTGCCTATCATGGAGATCAACCCGGTTTTCTCGAGCATCATGTCGGTGAATTTATCCATGCGGGTCGCGGTGGTCGGGCCGGCAGGTCCGACCACTTCGTCGCCTACCGGATCGACCGGGCCCACGTAATAGATGACACGATTGGTGAAGTCGACCGGCAGCTGTTCGCCGTTTTCCAGCATGTCGTGGATGCGCTTATGCGCCGCGTCGCGCCCTGTCAGCATTTTTCCCGACAAGAGCAGCGTCTGGCCGGGTTTCCAGCTGGCAACCTGTTCTTTGGTAAGCGTGTTCAGGTCCACCTGCAGAGATTTGTTGTAGTCGGGCGCCCAATGGACATCGGGCCAGTCCGACAAGGACGGCGGCGTCAATTGCGCAGGCCCGGAACCGTCGAGCTCGAAATGCACGTGACGCGTCGCGGCGCAATTCGGTATCATCGCAACGGGTTTGGAGGCGGCATGGGTGGGGAAGGTATGGATTTTGACGTCCAGCACAGTGGTGAGCCCGCCCAGCCCCTGGGCGCCTATGCCCAGCGCATTCACTTTCTGATAGAGCTCGATACGCAGTTCTTCCAGCTTGTTCTCGGGCCCGCGTTGCAGCAACTCGTACATGTCGATGTCTTCCATGAGCGACTGCTTGGCCATCAGCATGGCTTTTTCGGCGGTTCCGCCCACCCCTATGCCCAGCATGCCCGGCGGACACCAGCCCGCACCCATTTGCGGCACGGTCTTCAGAACCCAGTCGATCAAAGAGTCGCTGGGATTGAGCATGGCAAACTTGGATTTGTTTTCCGAGCCACCGCCCTTGGCGGCAACCTGCACGTCGACCTTGTTGCCCGCAACCAGTTCGACACTGACGATACAGGGCGTGTTGTCGCGAGTGTTCTTGCGCGTGAACAAAGGGTCGGTAAGAATCGACGCGCGCAAAGGGTTATCGGGATTCAGGTAGCCCTGGCGCACCCCTTCGTCGCACACTTCCTGCATGCTGCGTTGCGTGTCGAAACGGACATCCATGCCGACTTTAAGAAACACATTGACCACGCCCGTGTCCTGGCAGATAGGCCGGTGGCCTTCCGCGCACATGCGCGAATTGGTCAATATCTGTGCAATGGCGTCTTTGGCGGCCGGGCTTTCCTCAAGTTCGTACGCTCGCGCCAGATGCTGGATGTAATCGGCAGGATGGTAGTAACTGATGAACTGCACTGCGTCCGCGACGGACTGGATCAAGTCGCTTTCTCGAATAATAGTTGTCATGATGGTTGTTGAATCGTAAAAAAGGCAGGCAACGCGAGGCCCGCCAAGGTTTCGGATCCGGCTCGACGACGCTTATTTGCCGGTCCAGACGGGTTTGCGCTTTTCGGCAAAGGCGGTTGCGCCTTCTTTGGCATCGGCCGAAACAAAGATATGCGCCACGCGCGGGCGTTGCAGGTCGAACATGTCGGCCTGGCGCCAGTCGCGCGACTCGGTAACGATTTTCTTGGCCGTCTGCACGGCAAGAGGACCGTTCTCGGCAACGATGCGGGCCAGCACCATGGCCTGCTCGAGCGCCTGGCCCGCCTGGACCAGTCGGTTGACCAGACCGAACTGATGCGCGCGCGTGGCGGGCAGCATCTCACCGGTAAGTACGGCTTCCATGGCAATATGGTAAGGAATGCGCGAAGGCAGGCGCACCATGCCGCCCGAGCCCGGCACGATGCCGCGCTTGACTTCGGGCAAGCCGAAATTGGCGTTGTCGGCAGCCACGATCATGTCGCAGGCCAAAGCCATTTCACAGCCGCCGGCCAGTGCATAGCCTTCGACGGCGGCGATCAGCGGTTTTCTGGGAGGCCGTTCGCACAGCCCGGCAAAGCCGCGTCCTTCGACCAGCGGACGCTGCCCGTTGAGGGCAAACGCCTTCAGGTCCATGCCGGACGAGAAAGTATTGCCCGCGCCGGTCAGGATGCCGATGGCTACGTCGTCGTTGTCGTCGAGCTGATCGAACGCCTTGGCCAGTTCATGCGCGGTCTCGTAATTGATGGCATTACGCGCATCGGGCCGGTTGACCGTAATGATTTGGATGCGATCAACGATTTCAACCTTTACCAAGTCAGACATAGAGCAATCCCTTGAAATAGCAGCGGCGCCGCAACGCCTGTTAAAGATGGTCGGTAACCCAATATCATACGACCAATTGCTATTGGCCTTCAGCCCAGGCCTGTCTTCTTTGGCACGGAACCAGTTAAAATTGAAAAATTTTGCAGCTTCTCGCTTTAATGGCCTCGGACATGCTCACTTTTCAGCAAATAATACTAACGCTCCAGCAATACTGGGATAAGCACGGATGCACCCTTCTGCAGCCCTACGACATGGAAGTCGGCGCCGGCACCTCGCACACGGCCACGTTTTTGCGCTCCATCGGGCCAGAGCCTTGGCGCGCCGCATATGTGCAGCCTTCGCGCCGGCCCAAAGATGGCCGTTACGGCGAGAACCCCAACCGCCTGCAACACTATTATCAGTACCAAGTAGTGCTCAAGCCCGCGCCCACCGATATCGTGGACCTGTACATCGGGTCTCTCGTCGCCCTGGGCATCAATCCGCGTGAGCACGACATCCGTTTCGTCGAGGACGACTGGGAGAACCCCACGCTGGGCGCGTGGGGCCTGGGCTGGGAAGTTTGGCTCAACGGCATGGAAGTTACTCAGTTCACCTACTTCCAGCAGGTCGGCGGCCTGGACTGCACTCCCACGACCGGCGAAATCACGTATGGCCTGGAACGCCTGGCAATGTACCTGCAGGGGGTCGAAAGCGTATACGACCTGGTGTGGACCGAAGGCGTCGGAGGACAAAAAGTGTTGTACCGCGACGTTTTCCACCAGAACGAAGTCGAGCAATCCACCTACAATTTCGAGCACGCCTCCATTCCCATGCTGCTGGCCCATTTCAACGATTACGAAGCAGAAGCGCGCCGGCTGATAGAAGTTCCGCTGGCGCTTCCAGCCTACGAAGCCACGCTCAAGGCGGCGCACACATTCAACATGCTCGATGCGCGGGGCGCCATCAGCGTCACCGAGCGGGCAACCTATATAGGCCGTATCCGCAACCTGTCCCGTTCAGTCGCGCAGGCTTATTTTGATTCACGCGAAAAACTTGGATTCCCCATGCTCGTCCAGCACACTGCTGCGGAGGCCGCACAATGATTACGGCTCCCAATACAGATATCCGGCCACTGCTGGTCGAACTGCTCACGGAAGAACTGCCCCCCAAGGCGTTACAGAAATTGGGCCAGGCATTTGCAGAAGGCATACGCAAGACGCTGGAGCAGCATCACTTGCTGGCGGCAGGCTGCATTACGACCGACTATTCCACGCCGAGGCGCCTGGGTGTCGTGCTTGGAGCCGTACTGTCCCAGGCGCCCGACCAGGCCTATACCGAAAAACTCATGCCGGCCCAGATTGGCCTTACTCCAACGGGCGAAATCAGTCCGGCACTGAAAAAGAAACTGGCAAGCAAGGGCCTGGACCATCTTACGGCGGCCGAACTCATCAGCGAATCCGACGGAAAACAAGACTATTTGTATGCCCGAGGCGTCGCCACCGGCGCCGTGCTCGGCACAGCCTTGCAGGAAGCGCTCGACTACGCCGTGGCCCACCTGCCCATACCGAAAGTCATGCGCTATCAGCTGGCCGATGGCGTCAGCAGCGTCAAGTTCGTACGGCCCGCCCACCGGCTTATCGCCTTGTGGGGCAATGAAATCGTCGCTGCGCAAGCCCTGGGGCTGGACGCAGGACGCACCACCCTGGGCCATCGGTTCATGGCCAGCCAGGCCATCGATATCGCATCTGCCGATACCTACGAACAACAGCTGCGCGACGAAGGCAAGGTCATTGCGTCGTTCACTGCGCGCCGGACGCTGATCAGCGAACAGTTGCAAGTTCAGGCGCAGGTGCTGGGCGCCACGATAGGAACCGGTCCCGAAGTACAGGCTCTGCTCGAGGAGGTCACCGCCCTGGTCGAACATCCCACGGTGTATGTCGGCGAATTCGAAGAGCAGTTCCTGCAGGTGCCGCCCGAATGCCTGATCCTGACCATGCGCCTGAACCAGAAGTACTTTCCATTGTTCGAACCGGATACCGGCAAGCTCACACACCGCTTCCTTATCGTCAGCAATATGCAGGTCGACAACCCCGTGCATATCGTGGAAGGCAACCAGCGCGTGGTACGCCCCAGGCTGGCGGACGCCGAGTTCTTTTTCCACACCGACCGCAAGGTCAGGCTGGCCGACCGCGTTGCGGGACTTGCGACCAGCGTCTACCACAACAAGCTGGGCTCCCAGCTCGAACGCGTAGAGCGGGTGCGGCAGATAGCACGCTACGTCGCCGGGCAATTGGGCGCCAACATCGACAACGCCGACCGGGCTGCGCTGCTGGCCAAAGCCGACCTGGGCTCGAATATGGTCGGCGAGTTCCCCGAGCTCCAGGGCATTATGGGCGGCTATTACGCCAAGGCGGACGGCGAGCCCGCCGATGTCGTACTGGCGCTCCAGGATCAATACCGCATACGCATCGACACGCCTGTTTCGGCCGGCACCCTCACCTCGGCCGTGCTGTTCATCGCGGAACGCGCCGAAACATTGTTGGGCATATGGGGCATAGGCCTGGTGCCTACCGGCGAGCGCGACCCTTACGGCTTGCGCCGTGCCGCACTGGGCCTGATCAGCGCGTTCGAGCAGTTGCAGGCCGGCGGCTACCTGGCAATCAACAACAGCCAGGGCCTGCCATTGGCCGATCTGCTCGCCAAGTCGGCAGCAAGCTTCGCGCCGGGAGCCATAAGCGCGACCGCGGCCGCCGAGGTCCAGGCGTTTGTGTACGAACGCTACCGGAACCAGTTGAACAATGACTTTGACCGCAACGTCGTCGATGCGGTGCTGACGCTCGAACCACCGCTGCATCAAGTGCACGCCCGCATACAGGCCTGCGCCAGTTTTGCGCAACGGCCCGAGGCCGAAAGCCTTGCGGCCGCCAACAAGCGCATTGCCAACCTGCTCAAGAAAGCCGACGAGCAAACCAAAGCCGTCGACCCGGGCAAGTTGTCCGAGCCGGCCGAACAAGCCCTGGACGCCGTCATCCGCCAGCTCAAGCCTCAAGCACAGGCCCAGCTGGCGCAAGGCGACTTCACCGCCAGCCTGGCCACCATGGCGCAAGCCAGGGCGGCGGTCGACACCTTCTTCAACGACATCATGGTCATGGCCGACGATCCCGCCGTACGCGCCAATCGTCTGGCTCTGCTCGCAGAACTTCACCGCCTGATGAATCAGGTCGCCGACATTTCCAGGTTAGCCCAGTGAAACTTGCCATACTCGACCGCGACGGGGTCATCAATCACGAAAGTGACGCGTTCATCAAGAACCCCGACGAGTGGATAGCCCTTCCAGGCAGCCTGGAAGCCATTGCGCGCCTGTCGCGCGCCAATTGGCGCGTAGTCATCGCCAGCAATCAATCCGGCGTGGCCCGCGGCCTGTTCAGCATGGATACGCTCAATGCCATACATGGAAAACTACGCCGCGAACTGGCACACGTAGGCGGCAACGTCGACGCGATTTTCATCTGCCCCCACGGGCCTGACGATGGCTGCGCGTGCCGCAAGCCCAAACCCGGCATGTTGCTCGACATAGCGGGCCGCTATGATGTCGACATCAAGAACGTTCCCGCGGTCGGAGATTCCCTGCGCGACCTGCAAGCGGCCGCAGCGGCCAACTGCGCACCGTGGCTGGTCCTTACCGGTAACGGACAGAAAACGCAGAATCACCCCGACTTGCCCGCCGGCACTCAGATCAGGACAGATCTTGCTGCAGTCGTCGATGCTTGGCTTTCCGAGGAATAAACATGGCAGTAATCCGCTCAACGCTCTATCAAATTTTTCTTATCGTTACTGTCATTCCCTATGCCATCGCCTGTTTGTTGTGGGCGCCCCTGCCCCTGCACTGGCGCTATAAGCTCACCATAGGCTGGCCCCGCCTCGGCATCTGGGCCGCCAAGGTCATTCTTGGTATCCGGTGGGAACTAAAAGGGGCCGAAAACTTTCCCGACGGTCCTGCCGTCATGCTTTCCAAACATCAATCCGCCTGGGAAACGATGTTCATCATCGGCTACATGCCGCGAGACATGTGCTTCGTGTACAAGCGGGAACTTCATCGCGTGCCGTTCTTCGGCTGGGGCCTTGCCCAGCTCCGGATGATCCCCATCGATCGAGCGAAGGGCCGCGATGCCTTCGAGCAAGTGGTCAAGATAGGACAGCAACGCATCAATGAAGGCCGCTGGCCTATACTGTTTCCCGAAGGCACTCGCATATTGCCGGGCAAGACCGGGCGGTACAAGTTGGGCGGGGCGCTGTTGGCCACTCGCACCAATACGCCCATCATTCCGGTGGCCCACAATGCGGGCGAGTGCTGGCCACGCAACGCCTTCATCAAGAAACCTGGGCTAATTACGGTGTCGATCGGCCCCTTGATCGAAACCGCTGGACTCGACGCAGAAACGGTGAACCGTAAAGTTCAGGAATGGATCGAATCTGAAATGCGGGTATTGAACCCTGAACGATATGGGCTTGACTGAACAACTGACTCTCTTTTCCGACAACCCCGCTTTGACCGCGACGCGCCAACCTGCGCCCTTGGCAAGGACCGAACACGCCATCACCACCACATGTCCGCCCGCCCTGCCCCATAACGCGCGCTGGCGGGAGGTGAAGACCGCGCAGCAGACGATAGGCTATGTGCTGCAACGATCACGGCGCAAAAGCATAGGGCTTACCGTCAACGACGATGGCCTGCACGTCACGGCGCCCAATTGGGTCACATTGAGCCAGATTGATTCCACCGTTATCGAGAAAGCGTCCTGGATACTCGGCAAACTGCGTATCAGGCAGGCGCGCCAGCAGCACCAAGCCACTGCCGCTACCCTGTGGCAGGATGGCGGAACCATTCCATACCTTGGGACCCGCATCGTCCTTAAACTGGACGGCACGCAAAAGACTCCATTATTTCTGGGTGACGCCTTTTCACCCGCCCATGGCGATGTGCTGAGCCTGGCGCTGCCGCTGGACGCCGATCGCAACCGGATACGCGATAGCGTGCACGCCTGGCTGCAGCAACAAGCCCTGGCATGGTTTGGCCAGCGCCTGCAACATTTCCTGGATGCCACCCAGTTGACGATCCGGCGCTGGCGGCTGTCGTCGGCTGCCACGCGCTGGGGCTCATGCAGCAGCGACGGCAACATCATGCTGAACTGGCGGCTTATACATTTTGGACATGACATTATCGATTACGTCATCGCACATGAGCTGGCACATTTGCGCGAAATGAATCACAGCAAAGACTTCTGGCGTGAAGTCGGATCGATCCTGCCTGGTTTCGAGACGGCCCGCAATGCATTGCGCCAGCACGATCCCAGCTCGTTGCCGCTCATCTAGACCCCGGGCGCATGCGCCTATCTGAATAACGATCAAGGAGATTGTGTTGCGTTTACTACATACCATGCTGCGTGTCGGCGACCTGGACCGGTCGCTGATGTTCTATACCGATGTCCTGGGCATGAAACTCTTGCGCCGCAAAGACTATCCCGACGGTAAATTCACGCTGGCCTTCGTGGGCTACCAGGAAGAAAGCGAAGGGGCCGTGCTGGAGCTGACCCACAATTGGGACACTTCGTCCTACGAACTGGGCAATGGCTACGGGCACATCGCCCTGGAAGTCGAAGACGCGTACGACGCCTGTGCCCGCATCAAGGAAAGGGGCGGCAACGTGACCCGCGAAGCCGGCCCCATGAAACACGGCCAAACCGTCATTGCCTTCGTGGAAGATCCCGATGGCTACAAGATTGAGCTGATACAGCGTAAAGAGCGGGCGGACTAGAGCATTTTTGGCCGAGGTGTTTACGGCTTGCTGCAGCGCGCAGGTGTTGGGGACGGTTTTTCGTTCTTAAGTCGAGGTGGCCGCAAATTCGCCCGGTCGGGCCAGTGATGTCGCTCAATTTCTTAGATGTCGCTATTTCTTGCGACGCCGTCGGTGCGGCGGTGGGGCGACCCGGACGCGTGGCCCGATTCGGCGCCCTGCGCGCCGAACCAGCGTCGCTCACTCGTCCGCCCATGCGGGCTGCCTTCGCATCCAGCTCGCTGGAGGGCCCCGAACGTCCCGGCCACCCCACCGCCACCCCGACAGCTGCAATGGGGTCGCGTCACGCGTTTGGGACGGGGCTAGTGCTTGGCCTTCTTGCGGGTGACTACTCCAGCATGGAAGAACTATTGCGCTCGCCCTGGGTGCCCCGACAGCCGGGCCATCCAGGCATCGTGGTATGTAATGCTGCGCGTGTGTGAAGCGGAACGATCTCAGGCAATACGATACGCACTGACGCACGTCAAAAGCACTGGCAAACGTCAGAAGCGCCGGCAGACGTCACAAAAACGGACACATGTCACAGACGCGGAACCAAGCTCGCCGTGCCGTGCCGGACTACCCCCACCCACCCCGGACAACGCCATCAGAATAGGACAACGTCACTAAAGCAAAGTGCCGTAAACACTTGAACCGAAAATGCTCTAGACCGGATTTTGCGGCCTGCGGAATTCGCCGGCCGCAAAATCGTCCACTTCGACAACGGCAGCCACCGCCTTTTCGGCCGCCTCCAGCGCATCGGCCTGGGCTTGCGTGATGGCGCCATTGGCATGCGCAAGCCGCCAGTCCTTGAGCCCGGCGTGCCGGACACGATCGAGCAAGGGCTGGACCTCCACCACCAGCTCGAAGGCGCGCTCCAGTTGCTCGACGCTGGGGCTGTCGTGGCCTTCCCACACCGCACCCACCAACCGATCGCGCGTATCGGAAGGCTCGAGCAGTATGTCGGCACATAGCGCCGTCGTCTTGTCGGACGGAGGCGCCGCCCGCAAACCGGGAGGCAGCAACAAAGCGCGCAGCACCCAGCTGGCGCCGCGCGCGGGAAGATTGAGCAAGACATCGTCCAGGCGTTTTTCCACCGTCGCAAATGCCTGCTCGGCGCACCACTTTACCAGCGGCAGATCGGACTCATGCTGCCCTTCGTTCTGCCAGCGCTTGAGCACCGCGGTAAGCAAATACAGCTCGGCCAGCACATCGCCCAGGCGCGCAGAAAGCATTTCCTTGCGCTTGAGCGATCCTCCCAGCGTCAGCAGGGCAATTTCGGAGACCAACGCGAATGCCGCCGAATATCGGATCAGCCCGCGATGGTAAGGCGCCGCAGCTCCCGTTCCCCGAGGGGCGGAAACGAAACGCGCCGCGGTCCACGCCATGCCGGTCGCACGCAGCGCATTCTTGGCGCTGTGGGCAAGATGTTTCCATATCACCGCATCGAACGCGTCTTCACCCGCGGTCTGATCGCTGTTGCCAAGCGCCACCACCTCTTTCATCAGGTAAGGGTGGGCCCGTATGGCGCCCTGGCCAAAGACGATGAGACTGCGCGTGAGGATGTTGGCGCCCTCTACCGTAATGGCCACGGGCAAGGCGCGATATAAATTGCCCAGATAATTGCTGGGTCCATCGATGACGGCTTTGCCCGCGTGCACGTCCATGGCGTCATTAACTGATTGCCGCATGCGCTCGGTGGCATGCAGTTTCATGATGGCTGACACAACGGACGGCTTGTATCCCAATTGCAGGCCCGAACAAGTGAAACGGCGAGCCGCTTCCACCAGGTAGGCGTTGCCCGCAAGGCGACCCAGCTTTTCCTGTACACCTTCAAATTTCCCTATGGGAATGCCGAATTGAGTGCGAACGCGGGCGTAGGCGCCCGAGGTGTGGGCCGAAAATACGCAGGCGGCGGCCGACAGGGAGGGCAAAGAGATGCCGCGTCCGGCGGCCAGGGCGCTCATGAGCATTTGCCAGCCCTGGCCCGCCTGCTGCACGCCGCCTATCAGGGCGTCGATAGGCACGAACACGTCGGCGCCTTCGGTCGGGCCATTCTGAAACGCCTGCATCGCGGGCAAGTGCCTGCGGCCTATGGTGACGCCAGGCAGCCCGGTGGGCACGAGCGCAACCGAAATGCCCAGGTCCCGCTTGTTGCCGATAAGGCCCTCGGGATCGGACAGCTTGAAAGCCAGGCCCATGACCGTGGCCACGGGACTGAGGGTGATGTAGCGCTTGCGCCAATTGAGCAATATGCCCAGGGTGCTGATACCGTCGACCTCGCGCCGGCATACAATGCCGGAGTCGGTCATGGCCGCGGCGTCGGACCCGGCTTCGGGGCTGGTCAGGCCGAAACAGGGGATTTCCTCACCGTGGGCCAATCGCGGCAACCAGTACTGGCGCTGCTCTTCAGTGCCAAACTGCATAAGCAGCTCACCGGGCCCCAGCGAGTTCGGAACCATGACGGTAACGCCGGCAGTAACCGATCGCACGGATATGCGGCGCACCACTTCGGAATGCGCGTACGCCGAAAAACCAAGCCCCCCATACTCCTTGGGAATAATCATGCCGAAGAAGCCATGCTTCTTGAGGTATGCCCATACCGCTGCGGGTAGATCGCCGTGCTGCCAGGTGATTTCCCAATCGTTCAGCATGCGGCAGAGCTCGGCAACCGGACCATCCATGAAGGCGAGTTCATCGGCGGTAAGCGCGACGGGCTTCACATTGACCAGTGAGCTCCAATCGGGCCTGCCGGAAAAAATCTGAGCGTCCCACCAGACGTCGCCGGCTTCAATGGCCTGCTGCTCGGTGGGCGACAGGGTCGGCATGCTTTCGCGCGCCATACGGTACAGAGGTTCAGTCAGCCACTGACGGCGCCACGCTCTCCAGTTCATGATGGTCCCTTTGTTGCTTTGATGTGATGTGTCATTATCTCCTGAAAGCACAGCTCGCGAATCGAGCAAATAATGGGCGGAACACGGTACTGGCGTTAAAATCGTCGCTTGCTCCCGCCGACGTTGCCAAGTGACTTCTATGTTGCCCTCCAGCCCTGTTCCGATCCGCGAGGCCTGTCCGCCAGGTGCATGCACGTGCGACCGGGAAAGCCTGCTCGAGGATCCCGGTGGCGATACCCGCATTCTCCTGCTCACCAAAGAGCAGGAAAAGCGACTCATTGCACGCATCGAGAACATCTCAAGCTACAGCGACTTGAAACACATCGAAGAGCGCATCCATGCGCAACTCGGTGTAATGTTGCATATCACGCCCAGCGTCCATGGCGTGCGAACGGTGCGCGGCTTGACGATCCAGCTCAGCCCTCGCCCAGGGCTTTGCAGGAAGACGCGGCAATCCATACCCGCCGCCATACGCCGATGCCTGGAGCAGAATCCGGAGATTGTCTATGCACTGCTCGACGAGCACGACCTGCTCGGCTCCCGCGGCGGTCGCGATGTCCCGATGCCGGATCACCGAACCGGGTAAACTTCGGCCTTCTTCCCTGCAAGTTTCGAGATTACTCCCTATGTTGATGAAAACCCTGCGTGTCGGTCTTGGCCAGCTGATTGTGCTCGGCGATGCCGTGACGCGCCCTCGTCCGCAACAGCGTTCCGCCCAGGGCCGGGCCCAGGTTGCCAAGGAAGCGGCCGGACTGTCGCTCTACCAGTTTCACGCTTGCCCTTTCTGCGTCAAGACCCGCCGCGCCCTGCGTCGCCTCGACGTGCAGGTAACGCTGCATGACGCCAAGAAAAGTCCCATGCGCGAGCGCCTGCTCGAAGGCGGAGGCAAGGTCAAAGTGCCCTGCCTGCATATCGAGGAAGAGGGCCAATCCCGCTGGCTCTACGAGTCCAACGAAATAATCGCCTATCTGGAGCAGCGCTTCGCGGGCATCGCCTGACTGAGCAATCCCGGCCGCAAGCCCCCATTTTCCGTACACTATAGGGGTCCAGACAACAAAGTCCAGCCATGGAAGATATCGTCCAGCTGCGTCCAGAAGGCTTGTATTGCCCGGCAGGCGACTTCCATATCGATCCGTGGCAGCCGGTGGCGCGCGCAGTGATTACGCACGGGCATGGCGACCACGCGAAGCCCGGGATGGGCGAATACTATACGTCTCGTGCCGGCTTGCCCATTCTGCAATGGCGATTGCAGGATCAGCTATTTCGTCCTTGCGACTACGGCGAGGTGTTCCAACTGGGCCACGCGCGGGTATCGCTGCATCCCGCAGGCCATGTGCTGGGTTCCGCGCAGGTACGCCTGGAAGTCGACGGCTGCACCTGGGTGGTTTCAGGCGACTACAAGCGCCAGGCCGATCCCACGTGCGCCCCGTTCGAAGTCGTGCCCTGCGATACCTTCATCACCGAATCCACGTTTGGCTTGCCCATTTATCGCTGGCCCGACGCCTCTCTGGTCGCGCGCGACATTGTGCAATGGAGGGACCATTGTGCGGCCCGGGGGCAAACCGCCATATTGTTCTGTTATGCCCTGGGCAAGGCACAACGCGTGCTCGCCGAGATCATGGCCCACACCGATAAACCGGTGCTGCTGCATGGGGCCATGGCCGCAGGCGTAGAGGTCTATCGCCGCGCCGGCATTGGAATGATACCGACCCGGCTCATCAGCGAAATGCCGGCCGGATCCGATTTCGCGGGAGAGCTGGTCATGGCTCCGCCGTCGGCGGCCGGCAGCTCGTGGCTGCGGCGCTTTCGCAATGCGCAACAAGGTTTTGCCTCGGGCTGGATGCGCGTGCGCGGCAACCGGCGGCGGCGCAATATGGATCGCGGCTTTGTCATTTCCGACCATGCCGACTGGCCGGATCTCATGGACACCATACGGCAGACAGGAGCCAGCCGGGTCATCGTCACCCATGGCGATACGCACGCGCTGGTGCGCGCCCTGAATGAAGAAGGAATCGCCGCCGAAACACTTACGACCCAATTTGGCGAGGACGACTGAAACATGGAGCGCTTCGCCCTCCTTTACCAGGAACTGGATCGCAGCACGGCAACGCTGGA
>JAKFDW010000147.1:0-8217 GCA_036675955.1 Orrella sp.
GTTTTGGGCTGCCGTTTTCCCGCTATACTAGCAACTGAGATCACAGATCACAGTAAGTAATAACCCTTGTCGAGCCCGCATGCAGACGCTACTCCAGCCCGCTCCCCGCAGAGAAACCCTCGGCGCTAACGTATTGTTTCAAATTAAGGACCTGCTTTTGAGCGGGCGCCTCATGCCGGGCGAACAACTTTCCCTGCGCTCGACCGCCGAAGCACT
Source organism: Orrella sp. (assembly GCA_036675955.1). Taxonomy (GTDB): domain Bacteria; phylum Pseudomonadota; class Gammaproteobacteria; order Burkholderiales; family Burkholderiaceae_B; genus Pollutimonas. The sequence goes on from JAKFDW010000147.1 coordinate 217, forward strand.
GGGAGTAAGCGTAATGCCGGTGCGCGAGGCTGTATATCAGCTGGTTGCCGACCAGGCGCTGGAAGTCGCCCCGAATCGCTCGGTCCGGGTACCCACCTTGACCGCGGAGCAATTCAAGGAAATCACCGATATCCGCCTGCAAATCGAGGGCTACGCCGTTGAGCAGGCCACCTTGCACGTCACGCCGGCACTCATCCGGTCGCTTAAAGATCTGAACGAAACGCTCGCGCGGGAAATGGATGCCGCCGGCAGCGATAAGGCGTCGATCGTGATGCTCAACAAAGAGATCCATTTCTCGATATACGAGGCGGCAGCCATGCCCATGCTGCAGAAGATCATCGAAACACTGTGGCTCAGGATAGGCCCCATTTTGAATTACGATTTGCGCGCGGGGTCGGAAAGGACACAGAAAAAAACCGCTGTCGGACATCACGACAGAATGATCGCGGCCCTTGAACATGGCAATCCGGCGCAAGCCCGGCAAGCGCTGCACAGCGACATAAAAGGCGCCTTCGACTATATTTACGCCAAGCAATTTTCATGAAGCAGTAATAATGTCCGAATCAGCATCACAGCCGGGGCTACAAGCGTTTGTACGCAGCCTGCCCAAAGCCGAACTCCATCTCCATATCGAAGGCTCGCTCGAGCCCGAGCTGATGTTCGAACTGGCCAACCGCAATGGCATTGAACTTCCCTACGCCAGTGTCGATGAACTGCGACTGGCCTATGCCTTCGACAGCCTGCAGTCGTTCCTGAATTTGTATTACGCCGGAGCCGGCGTATTGATCACCGAGCGCGATTTCTACGACATGACCATGGCCTATATGAAAAAGGCCGAAGCCGATGGCGTGGTGCACGCGGAGATCATGTTCGACCCGCAGACGCATACCGAACGTGACGTGGCCATGGAAACCGTTTTCGCCGGCATTGCGCGGGCGTTGCGCGAAACCCGGGCATCCACCGGCATCAGCAGTTACCTGATATTAAGCTTTCTGCGCCACCTGTCCGAAGACGATGCCATTGCGACACTGGAGGCCGCCCTGCCCTTGCGGGAACAATACAAGGATCTCTGGACCGGTATCGGACTGGATTCGGCGGAAAAAGGCAATCCGCCCGGGAAATTCGCCCGTCTCTTCGCCCGCTGCAAAGAACTGGGCTTTCGCCTGGTGGCCCACGCCGGCGAAGAAGGGCCGGCCGACTATGTGCGGGACGCGCTGGATTTGCTTCACGTCGAACGCATAGACCACGGCGTACGCAGCGAGGAAGACCCCGTGCTGCTGCAGCGCCTGATCGATCAGCAGATTCCCCTGACCGTGTGTCCTCTTTCCAACCTGAAGCTGCAGGTGGTGCACAGCATGCCCCAACACAATCTGGCGCGCATGCTGCGCCAGGGAGTAATGGCCACCATCAATTCGGACGATCCGGCCTACTTTGGCGGCTACGTGGCCGACAATTACATTGCCTGTGCCGAACACCTGGGCCTGACCCGGCGCGAACTCGTGATGCTGGCGCAAAACAGCATAACAGCATCGTTTTTACCGCCTGCGCTGAAGCAGAAGCATATGCAGGCCTTGTCCGCGTTCGTGTAGAACAAGACAGCGCCGAAAATCTTTCGCCCATAAAAAAACCCGCCTCGCGAGGCGGGTTCTTCTGAATCGGACTAAGCTTAGGCAGCTTCGATCGATTTGGCTTGTGGGCCCTTTTGGCCTTCGGCAGCGACGAAAGAAACGCGTTGGTTTTCTTCCAGCGACTTGAAGCCCGTACCGACGATGTCGGTGTGGTGCGCGAACAAGTCCTTGCCACCCGAGTCAGGCTTGATGAAACCAAAGCCCTTTTCGTTGTTGAACCACTTTACAATACCAGTTTCTGTTTGCATTTTTTGCAATCCCTAAAAAGACGAGCGATATACTCTATAGAAGACCGTCAAGGTGTAGAGATTGGAACAAAAAAATACTGGTTTCCTGGTACTTCACTTGTACTAACTTCAACGAACTTGAAAATCTAACCGACAATGCTATCACCGGGAACTAAAATAGTCAAACATAAAGATGAAATGCAGCCGCTGCCACGAGAATTCTATGACAGAGACACCACACAAGTCGCCCGGGACCTGCTCGGAAAACTGCTGGTCCGCCGAGTCGGCGATATCAAGCGCATAGGAAAAATTGTCGAGGTAGAGGCCTATCTCGGACCACACGACCTTGCCGCGCATACGTCCAAAGGAATCACTCCGCGCACCAAAGTCATGTATGGGCCGCCCGGGTTCGCCTATGTGTACTTGATATACGGGATGCACCATTGCATGAATGTGGTGACGGAACCCGACGGAACAGGCGCGGCCGTGCTCCTGCGCGCGCTGGAGCCAATGGACAACCTTTCAGATAACACCAAGGGTCCAGGCCGGCTCTGCAAAGCCATGGGCATAGACCGCAGTCATTACGGCCACGACTTGATCAGCGACGATTTCTACATTGCCGACGCGCCCACGCCTGAAACCATACAAATCGTGCAACGCCCACGGATCGGAGTGGACTATGCCGGCGAATGGGCGGAAAAACTATTGCGCTTCTATATAGAAGGCAATCCTTATATTTCCAGGAAATAGGCGCTCAATCCGGAAGTACCTGCACCTCGCGTTGGTCGATGCAATTGGACGCCCAGCGAAAATCACCCATGCGAGCCGGCCGCGGCACATACCAGCTCGGGCATTTCACCAGGACCGCCAACGCAATACGAAGCTCGGCCTAAGCCGTAAGGACAAATGCCCTGCCATTCCATGGTCGATAGACTTAGAAGCCTTTCCTTACCAAATGCATTAGGGAGGCTTCATGTCCTACTTCGGCGAGTTCGATGACATTACCGAACCATCCGGGCAACATCTTATAAGCTTTCTGCAGCGGTCAAGAAGCTTTCTTTTCGATGTGATCCGAAACAGGCTTGTAGGTTACGGACAAGTTAATAGCCTAGACTTTTTTGGGGCAGAAATGAGGGAGCAAGGCGAGGCCTTCATCCATGCCCGCGACCGCGACTTTGAAAAAATAATAGCAGCGGTCAATCATCTTCCGAACAACAGCAAAGTCCTGGCCAAGCATGGCCTTGTCGGGCCACCGCAAAGATCCCGTCTTTTGGCCATGATACGCGTCGAAAACCGCGTCGGATTCTTCCGCACCGAGGAAATAATAAAGAAAATTCTTGAGGACATAGACAACATCCTCGACTCGACGCGCAGCGCTTTAGAATCCGCAAAAAATGAATCCCGTCCCGACGCATCGGAGCACCAATCAGCCGTCATAGATGCCGAAATAGGGTCAAGCATCCAGGAAATCAAAAAGATGATTGAAATCCTGCTGCATAACGCCCGGCAGCCTGCCGGCACTGCTGCGGCAAGAAAAGGAATACCGTCGCGTCGCTGGGGCTACGCTGGAGCGGCAGTAAACGGCCAGCGGGCATATTGATGTCGTAGTCGGCTGACCCTGCGCATGCAGCAGCACGATCAGATCACCACACCACCACCCAAAAATCCCCAGACGAAAAAAAACCGCCTAGAGAGTTGGAGCTCTAGGCGGTTTTAACCAATTGACTTCATTGGTAAATTCTGGCGCGGCTGGCAGGATTCGAACCCACGACCCCTTGGTTCGTAGCCAAGTACTCTATCCAACTGAGCTACAGCCGCTTTGAAAGAGGCGTAACTATAACATAGATTTTTTTGCCTGTCTTGCAAGCCAATTCGCCCTGCGTAAAATGGGGTTTTCCCACAGGAATACGGAATGAGTCCGCCCCGCGCTGCTTTCTCTTATGACTACTCGCGTATCGATACCGTCATTTCAGGTTTTGTCCCCGCATGGCGACTGATGGACTTCGATGCCGTTGTAGCCATCGCGCGCGGCGCGCTGACGCCCGGCGCCATGGCGTCCACAAGCCTGGGCATCCCACTGCATGCGCTGTCGTATTCGCGCCCAGACCGGCAAGTCTCCTGGTATACAGTCGATCAGCCCCACCCGGACAGCCGAATACTTCTGGTCGAAGACGTTGCCGGACGTGGCACCACGTTGCTCGACAGTGTGGATTATTTGCGTTCGCAAGGGCACGACGTTACCGTCTTTGCCTTGGCCTATGACAGCGAATCCCGTATCAAGCCCGACTACGGACTGGAGATTCCGCCGGGTTTCCGGGCCTGGTTCCCCTGGGAACGCGAATCCATTACCCCATCGTTCGATGCCACCATGAACTGCCCTGACCGGCCCGACTACGAATACGCGTCCTGGGCTATCGACCTGGACGGCGTGCTGCTCATGGATTTGCCCGAGCACCAATACGCGCAAGCGCTGCACGAAACCCTGGCGCGCCGTGATGTGCTGCCTCCCAGCACCAGCCTGCCCCAGCTCGACCTTAACAACATTACTATTATTACCGGACGCCCGGAGCAAGATCGGGAACGCACGCAACGCTGGCTGGATCAGCATGGCTTTCACGGGCCCTTGATCATGCGCGACGAGACACGTCACAGCGCGGAACAGAGCGCCGCACACAAGGCTGAAGCGATTCTCGCAAGATGCCACACACACTTTATCGAAAGCGACCCCAGGCAGGCGCTTGATATTGCCAGCCGGGCGCAGGTCGCGCGCGTGGTGTGGTGGAATGGCTGCAAGGCGCTGATGGTTTATGCCAATGCCGTGGAACAGCTCGATATGGTCTGATAAATCTGCATCACTGCATGCTGACCGGCATCAATCGCTCGATGATTTTGGTTAAGATGCGATATTCGATAAAAAGCCGGTCCAGATGCCGCCGCGACAGACAAAAATCCAAGGAGATGTTTCTTGTTCAGCCCAACCAAAATCACCTGCATGGAGGACTTTCGCCGGCTTGCCGAGCGCCGGGTACCTCGAATGTTCTACGACTATGCCGATTCCGGCTCCTGGACAGAAGGCACCTACCGCTCCAACGAAAGCGATTTCCAAAAACTCAAGTTTCGCCAGCGCGTCGCGGTCGACATCGAGACGCGCACCCATCGCAGCTCAATGATAGGCATTGACGTTGCCATGCCCGTGGCCATCGCACCCACCGGCCTGACCGGCATGCAGCATGCCGATGGAGAAATCCTGGGCGCCAAGGCGGCCGAAAAATTCGGCATTCCGTTCACATTGTCGACCATGAGCATCTGCTCCATCGAAGATGTCGCGGCCCATACGCACAAACCATTCTGGTTTCAGCTCTATGTCATGCGCGACCGGGACTTCATCGAACGCCTCATCAACCGCGCCAAGGCCGCCAATTGTTCCGCCCTGGTGCTGACGCTGGACCTGCAGGTATTGGGACAGCGCCACAAAGACATCAGAAATGGCCTGTCCACGCCGCCGCGCCCTACTTTCGCAAACTTGGTCAATCTGGCTACCAAGCCCAGCTGGTGCATGGGCATGCTGGGAACCAAGCGCCGCAGCTTCGGCAATATCGTCGGCCATGCCAAAGGCGTGGGCGATCTGTCTTCCCTATCCTCGTGGACGGCCGAGCAGTTTGATCCCGCACTCAGCTGGAAAGATATCGAATGGATAAAGAAATGCTGGGGCGGAAAGCTGATACTCAAAGGCATCATGGACGCGGAAGATGCGCGCCTGGCGGTCGATAGCGGCGCCGATGCCCTGGTCGTATCCAATCATGGCGGCCGCCAGCTCGACGGCGCTCCGTCCTCCATCTCAGCCCTGCCGGCAATCGCTCACGCCGTAGGCAAGGAAATTGAAGTATGGATGGACGGCGGCATCCGTTCCGGCCAGGATGTGCTCAAGGCAATAGCCCTGGGCGCCAAGGGCACCATGATAGGACGCCCTTTCCTGTACTCACTGGGCGCCATGGGGGAAGCCGGTGTTTCGCGCTGCCTTCAAATGATCGCCAATGAACTGGACATCACCATGGGATTTTGCGGCCATACCGATATTCGCAATATCGACCGCTCCATTTTGCTGAACGGCGATATATTCGATCGGCCTTAAGCAGGCGTTTTCCGATCCGCCTGCTATTTCGACGGATTAACCTGCTCCGGCGTCAGGCGGGCTCTGTCGGGCTCGACGGCAGTCAGGGGATCGACCGCCTGCATGGTCTGCAGGCAACGACGGGTAAGCCTTTGGTATTGCCGCGTGCCAAACGACTTGCCCTCCACCTCGGCGTCGCTCAGTTCGCGCAGAATGCGCGCCGGCGCGCCCACCACCAGGCTGCGCGGCGGCACCACCAGCTCCCTCTTTACAAAGGCCATGGCGGCTACGACGCTGGATTCGCCGATTACGGCGTAATCCATGACCACCGCGTTCATGCCGACCATGGCGTTGCGCCCGATGGCGCATCCATGCAATACCGCCCCATGGCCTATATGCCCGTCCACATCGACGATGGTGTCGTTGCCGCCCACGCCGTGTATGACACAGGTGTCCTGGACATTGGAACCTTCCTTCAGCTCGATACGCCCGAAATCGCCCCTCAAGCTGGCCAGGGGGCCGATATACACGCCGGGGCCGACAATCACATCGCCGATCAGGACCGCAGTGGGATGGACGTAGGCCGAAGGATGGACCACGGGAACGATGCCATCGATGGCATAAACTTTGAACATGCAGTATGTCTCCAGGACTTTTATAGCTATTGATGCGAACTGTCGTTCAATTTACCAGCGGGCATGCCATGTGGACAAGACTTTCTGGCCGAAGTGCACGATCCACTAATCCGTTCTGTGGACGGACCGCCGTCGTCGGCGCGATACATAGCCCGCGATCCATGCGACAAGCACCACAGCAATCGCGGGCAAGAACAGATCAAGCTGAGCATCGACGCTCCAGTTCCAGATATCAAACGCCTCCCATGGACTAAGCTTCGATGAGCCGTCGATCTTGTACTCGCGCTGGGCGTGTTCGCGCCCTATGAACAAGCCGATCGTCAGTATTGCCCCCATCCACCAGCTACGGGTCGGCAGCCACACGACCGCCTGGATCACCAGCGCGTAAAAGACGTGTTCAAAGTTGGAGATGTTCATAGGAGAACAAAGACCAGTGAGGATATGATAGATGCAGCCGCGTCGCCTCACCGTACATGCCGACGATCAACCTCTATCTGCATTTAGTAATCGGAGTGTACAGTGGACCCCGCTCGAACATGCCGACGACCCTGAATCGTGCCATAGGGATCGCGGTCAAGCACTACGCCAAAGGCCCGCAGAAAACCGTATGTTTTATGGTGTACATAGCGACATTCCTCGTATGATCGACATATCCGTAGCGCCTGCCCCTGGAAACAGCAGCAAAGTCCTCCACCTTAAGGAAAACAAACAAATGAAATTCAAACGGGAAGCCTGGCGAGCCCTGCAACCGTCGCCCTTGCATGAGGGCGAGTATGAGGTTGAACTAGACAATGGCGAGGTCATCCGCGCCGTCTACCAGCAACAGCAATGGACACATGATGCCAGCCGCTTTACCCGGTGGCGTGGGCGGCGACTCAAAGGGCTGAACAAACCCAAACTGCCCCGCGGTGCTCTGGACGGCTATCGTGCCGATACGCCCGACACCCACGCCCCCGCAGCAGCTGCTGCCCACTTTCTCGCGCGCCGCGCCGTCTCGCTGGACAAGCCACTGTCCGCCTACCAGTTTTACCTTGTCCTGCAGGCCCTGGAACCGGTGCGTCTGGATACGGTCGATACGCAATGGCTCGAGCGTTTCCTGGCCCGCCCCTCGCTGCCGAAAGAAAAGGTCGCGGCCCGGCGCCACAAAGTGGACGTATTTTTCACCAAGCGTGGTGGCCGTCCCGCACAAGACTGACGCAGTTAGCCAGCATACGCTGGCCCGGCATCAAACAAACTTCATGGCCTTTTTCGACACGCTGCGCGCCTGGGCACGCCGTCTCAAGCGCGACGGCGTGACACTCTGGTTTGCCTACCGGCATCCCGACACGCCTTGGCTTGCCAAGGGGCTATGCGTGCTAGTTGTAGCGTATGCCCTCAGCCCTGTCGACCTGATCCCGGAC
>JAKFDW010000148.1:0-3377 GCA_036675955.1 Orrella sp.
GGCCGATGCCTTGATACGTGAAATGGATTGGTACGACCGCTATCTGGGGCGCGGAAGCGCCGATCGCAGCGCCAATACGTCGCCAGGCAACAAGAAGGGCGGCCTGTCCAACATTGTCGAGAAGGCCATGGGCTCTATCATCAAGTCGGGATCTTCGCCCATCGTTGGCGTCGTGTCGCCCGGCAATTTGTGCGAGCAGCCCGGCCTCAATTTTGCAGCAACACCCGCCAGCGATTTCATTTGCGGTACCTTGCAACTGGCTGCGGGAATGAATCTTCATTTGTTCACGACAGGGCGCGGAACACCTTATGGCCTGAAGGAAGTGCCGGTCATCAAGCTTGCTACGCGCAGCGACCTTGCCAGGCGCTGGCATGACCTGATGGACGTCAATGCCGGACGCATCGTTGATGGCGAGGCCACTATCGAAGAAATGGGATGGGAGCTGTTCCACCTGATGCTCGATATTGCCAGCGGACGCAAGCAAAGCAAGGCCGAAGCGCTGGGCCTGCACAATTCACTGGCCCTGTTCAATCCGGCTCCTGTGACCTGAGCGGCGCCTTCATGTCGCGCCGACTTCCACTTGCGGTCAGCGAGGCAGCTGGGTGAGCGCAACCTTCAGCGCCTCGAAGCACGTTCGGTCGATCGCAGTGTCCAGCGTTTCTTCCATCATTTCCAGTGCTCGATCTACGGGTATAGCGCCGCGGTAGGGACGTGCCGCGGTTATGGCGTCGAAAATATCAGCTGTAGTGATAATGCGAGTCTCCAGGCTGATCTGGTCCGCCTGCAAACCCTCGGGATATCCTGCTCCGTCCAGTCTTTCGTGATGAGCGCTGGAAATACGCGCCAGTTCCGAGAATGCGCCGATTCGGGACAGGATATCGCCAGTGTAGGACGCGTGCATTTTGATGGCTGCCCATTCATGCTGGTCCAATTTGCCAGGCTTATCCAGTACGCTGTTGCTGACTCCCAGCTTGCCCACATCATGCAGCAAGGCGCCGCGTTTCAACCAGCGGCGCCGTTGATCCGACAGTCCAAGTGTCTCGGCGATCATGTCCGTATAAAGCGCGACGCGCACACTGTGTCCACTGGTATAGGGGCTTTTGGAGTCGACGACTTGGCCGAAAGCTGAGGCGATGTCGTCCAGATAGTCGTCATCAAGAAAGATCTCTTGGCTGCCGGGCTCCAGCTTGCGCACCGCTGCGTCGACATCAGGCGATGCCAGAGTAGTCCAGAAAGCTGCGGATTCTGCGACGCATTCGAATGCAACGACAAGGGCAGGATCGAACCAGCGTCCCGAACGCAGGCGGATCTCTTTCAAGGCCGCGGCTTTTCCCCCGATGGTATGGAATACGTCAACCACCTGGGCCAGAAGGGCGATGCGGGAATAGACTGGAATCGCCTCGCCGGCTATTCCTTCCGGACGTCCCTTGCCATTGTAATGCTCGTCCAGACTATATATGCCCATTGCCACGCCTGGAGGAAAACGAAGCAGGCGAGCGATTTCCGCCCCGCGCTGACATCGCGTCGTGATCAGCTCTTGAGCTATTTTTGGACCATCGCGCAAGATGGTCAGTACAGTACGGTAGCGTTCCGCAAGCGGGGCATTAAGGCCGGCATGCTTGAGCACAAAGGCGAGCACTTGCGGCAGGCTGTCGCCGACCGACTTGAAATCGCGCTTGAAGCCGAGATCGTCGGTAGCATAAAGCTCGCAAATGCGCGCGGCATTGCTGCTGCAGCCCAGATCTTTCAGTAGCAGCGTGTAGTAAAGCTCCCAGAGCTGGTCTTCTTGCAAGCCGAATTCACGGCCCAGATGCATTCCTATCCAGCAGCATCGTATGCAGTGCCCGGCGGGTTGGCCTTCAGTCAGGTCCAGGGCCCGGCTGAGTGAGCCAATCAGTTCCGACAAACGCAGCACATCGGAGCCGTGCTTCATGTCCGAAATGGGTTTTTGATTATTGATCATGCAACGCCTGTTCATCTACGATAAGCCATATGCTGCGTGTTCCGCTACAAAAGGCTGCAGACGGTTTGCGCTTGTAACCGTCATAGTATCTTTGATGCCGTCTTCAAGGAAGTCCCATGATCAACTGAATGCGGTGCCGGCCGGCATTGTGGTCTTACACTCCGGTATCCAGTGCAATGCCTTCGCGATTGCGCCTTGTTGCGTAGAAACGCCAAAACAATAGCGCGGCAGTGGCGCGATACGGCGCCCACTCGGCGGCAATCGCCATCAAGGCGCGTCGGTCGGGATGAGGATCCAGGCCGAACGCGTCGCCGACGGCTTTCTGTAGCGCCAGATCGCCGGCAGGAAATATATCTGGATGGCCCGCGCAGAACATCAGGTAGATCTCCGCCGTCCACGGCCCAATCCCCTTGTGGCTGGTAAGCTCTGCGATTGCGGCTTCGGCGCCGAGCGTTTCTACTGCGGAAAAGTCGAGATCGCCCGCAACGATAACCTCCGCCAGGCCCTTGAGCGTGCGGTACTTGCCGCTAGACAGGCCGACGCCGCGTAATCCCTCTTCACCCAATGCCAGAAACCCTTCCGGTGTAGCTGCGCCGGGCTGTGCCTGCAGGCGGCTCCAGATGGCATTGGCGCTGGCGACGGACACCTGTTGCCCGCAAACGATGCGTGCAAGGCCCGCAAAGCCGGGTTCGCTGACGCGGGGTGAGAAAGGCCCGGCAATATCGTGCACCGTGGACAGGCGCGGATCAAGCTGCAGCAAGGACTGCAATTGCTGCGCCAAGGCCTCGTCGGAAGAAAGACGATTGTTCAGAAGTTCGGAAACCATGGCCGCGGGCGCTGGCAGTGACTAGTCAGGATGCTTGCGTTGGATGCTTTGCCGGAAGCGTCCAGTTCGGCCGGACGTAATGGCAGGTATAGCCGTTCGGATAGCGTTCCAGATAATCCTGATGTTCCGGCTCGGCTTCCCAGAAAGGCCCGGCCGCCGCGACTTCGGTTACGACCTTGCCCGGCCATAAGCCGGAGTCGTTCACATCGGCAATTGTGTCTTCGGCAACGCGTTTCTGCTCATCATTGGTGTAGAAAATGGCCGACCGGTAGCTGGGTCCAAGATCATTACCTTGACGGTCTTTGGTGGTGGGGTCGTGGATCTGGAAGAAGACTTCCAGAAGCGCCCGGAAGCTCAGCATACCGGGATCGAAGGTGATTTCGATGGCTTCAGCATGCGTGCCGTGATTGCGGTAGGTGGCGTTGGGCACGTCGCCGCCCGTGTAGCCCACTCGCGTGGAAACGACCCCCGGGCGGCGGCGCAACAAGTCTTGCATACCCCAAAAACAACCGCCGGCAAGGACTGCGCGTTCAGTAGAGGCTGGCATGTCTTCACTCCTGGTTTGGCAATTTGGACAGTGTAACGCCG
>JAKFDW010000149.1:0-4573 GCA_036675955.1 Orrella sp.
TTATTTCATGCTCAATATTGTTATTCTTGCCGCCGGTCTCGGCAAACGCATGCAGTCCGATTTACCCAAAGTGTTGCATCCGCTTGCAGGCAAACCCATGCTCGCGCACGTGCTGGACAACGCGCGCCGGCTGAGTCCCGACCGTATCATTATTGTTGTCGGGCATGGCGCCGATCGCGTGAAGGCAGCCTTTGCAGACCAAACAGACCTGCAATTCGTCATGCAGGTTCCGCAGCAAGGTACAGCGCATGCGGTGCAACAAGCGGCTGACCACTTGCTCGAGGGGCGGACGGCATCGCAGGACGCCACGCTGGTGCTGTATGGCGATGTGCCGCTGGTGCAAACCGATACTTTTCAACGTCTGCTGGATGCCCGCGGGCAGGGTATGGCGGTGCTTACCGAGACACTGTCCGACCCCACCGGCTATGGCCGTATCGTGCGCAACGATAGCGGCGAAGTGCAGCGCATTGTCGAACACAAAGATGCAACGCCGGCCGAGCATGCCATTGCCGAGGTCAATACCGGTATTCTCGTTGCGCCCACGGGCCGCCTCAAAAACTGGCTTACGCGCATCAATAACAATAACGCCCAGGGCGAGTATTACCTTACCGACGTGGTGGGGCTTTCCGTCAATGACGGTTTGCCGGTACATGCCGCGCAGCCTGCGGCGGCGTGGGAAACGCTGGGCGTGAACAGCCGCATGCAACAAGCACAGCTGGAACGCGATTGGCAGGGCGAACAAGCCCGGCGGCTGCTGGAGCAAGGCGTTACGCTGGCCGACCCGGCCCGTTTCGATTTGCGCGGTTCGCTGGATTGCGGACGCGATGTCTATATTGATGTTGGCTGCGTTTTCGAGGGAGTGGTCAAGCTTGCCGACGGTGTCCGCATCGGCCCGCATTGTGTCATCAAAGACGCGGTCATCGGCGCTGGCACTCATGTCGAGGCCTTCAGCCACATCCAGGAAGCCAGGATTGCCGATGAGGCTCGCATCGGCCCATATGCGCGGCTGCGGCCAGGCGCCGATATCGGCACCCAGGCCCATGTCGGCAATTTCGTGGAAATCAAGAAGAGCCAGTTGGGACAGGGGTCCAAGGCCAATCATCTAGCCTATATCGGTGACGCGGTCATCGGCCAGCGCGTGAATATCGGCGCCGGCACCATCACCTGCAACTACGATGGCGTGAACAAGTCCCAGACCATCATCGAAGACGACGCCTTCATCGGATCGGACACCCAACTGGTGGCGCCGGTACGAGTCGGCCGGGGCGCGACGCTGGGCGCCGGAACCACCTTGACCAAGGACGCGCCTGCCGACCGATTGACGATTTCGCGGCCAGTTCAGAAGACCATCGAGGGTTGGGTACGTCCAGTCAAGAAGTCGTAGCCGTGCCCAACGCCACTCCCTCCCGGTCCAGGGCCGCAAATCTGCCCGACGGCTTGCCCACGCCGGAGCGCTATTGGGCTGCGCTGGGCCTGTTGCTGGCCATCACCATCACGGTGCTGGATTCCAGCATGGCCAACGTCGCCTTGCCGGCCATTGCCCGTCAACTGGAAATCGATCCGGCCGCTGTGGTGTGGGTGGTCATCGCCTACAACCTGACCGTGGTGGTGTCCTTGCTGCCGCTCTCGGCCGTGGCCGAACGTATCGGATTCCGGCGCATGTTCACCATCGGCATGACCATCTTCCTGCTCTCGTCGATCACATCGGCCTTGTCGAACTCCTTGCTTACGTTGACTTTCTCGCGCATCGTGCAGGGGTTGGGATCGGCCATGCTGATGTGCTTGTTTGGCGGTCTGGTGCGCAACACGTATCCATTGCACAAGCTTGGCATGGGGATCAGCATAAATGCCATGACCGTAGGTCTCATGGCGGTCCTGGGTCCCACGATAGGCGCTTTCATTTTACAACTGGCATCGTGGAAGTGGATATTCCTGGTGAACATTCCCATAGGCGTGGGCGCATACTTCTGCATTCGATTCCTGCCGGAAGTGCCGCGCAGCCCGGGTCGTTTCGACTGGATTGCGTGCGCCCTGAGCGTGCCGGTATTCGGCTTGTCCATCGTGGGATTGGACGCCATTGTGAAAGATCCCACGCGGTCGGCGCTTTGCCTGATCGTGGCGGGCCTGGCCGGATGGATACTGGTGCGCCGTTCACGCGGCCAAGTCGCGCCCATCGTGCCTATCGACTTGCTGCGCATCACGCCCATTGCGTATGCAGTGGGCGCGTCGGCATTCTCATTCGCCGCGCAGATGGCGGCATTCGTCTCGCTGCCTTTCTATTTCCACCAGGTGCTCGATTTCTCCTTCGCCGAAGTCGGGGTACTACTGGGCGCCTGGTCGATAGGCGTGGCCGTCATGGCCCCGGTTGCGGGATCGTTGTCGAACCGCTATCCCATTGCCGTGCTGTGCGGAATCGGTGCGGCCGGAATGGCAACAGGCCTGTTCTGGCTGCTTATGTTGCCGGTCGGCGCGGCCTTCGGATGGCTAATGGCCGCGATGTTGCTGGGGGGCGTGGGATTTGGTTTCTTCCAGACGCCCAACAATCGGGCTCTGTTGGCCGGCGCGCCGCGGCATCGCAGCGGCGCGGCCGGCGGCATGCAGGCCACGACGCGCGTCTTCGGCCAAAGCTTTGGCACGGCCCTGGTCGCTATCGCCTTCAATGTCAGCCAGACACAAGGCGCCGTGCTGGGGGTATCGGCGTCTATTGTTTGCGCCATGATTGCAGTGGCGATCAATATTTCGCGACAGTTGAATCCCTCCGTGGACCTGGAGCTCTAGAACGTCATGCGCATACTGCAGATAAACTTCGAGCGCGGGTGGCGCGGCGGCGAAAGGCAGACCTTGCTCAGCATGCAGCAGTTTCGGGATGCCGGGCACGATGCTTCGCTGCTGGCGCGCCGCGGCGGCGAGCTGGCGCGACGCGCCATCGCCGAGGGCTTTGTCGTGCATGAACCCGCCAACGCGGCGGCCTTATGTGGATTCCTGGCGCGGCATGGCCGCCGCTACGATATCCTGCATGCGCAAACAGCCAATATGATGACTTGGCTGGCCCTGCTCAAGCCTCTGCTGGGGCGCCGCATCGTCTTCACCCGGCGTACCGCCTTTCCGGTAAGGCGGCGCGAACGGCAAACCGCCTGGAAATGGAAAAGCGCCGACGCGCTTGTCGCCATCAGCCAGGCGGCCGCCGCCGAGCCGCGCCGGCTGGGCCTGAAAGTAAGCGTCATCCCCAGCGCCATCCAGGCACAGCCAGTGAACTCCGAGCATATCAACGCTTTTGCCAGGCAGTTCGATTTGGCGGGTAAGCGGGTGCTGGCTACGGCTGCCGCGCTGACGCCCGAGAAAGACCCTTGCACCTTGATACGGGCCGTGCATCGCCTGCGTCAATCGCGTAGCGATTTCGTGTTCCTTCATCTGGGCGCCGGTGGGGCGGCGGAAACCGAGGCCCGCGCGCTGGTGCGCGAGCTGGGCATGGAAAACTATTATTGGTTTGCGGGGTTTCAATCGTGCATCGATGATTTGTACCGGCTTATGGATGTCTTTGTGTTGAGCTCCCGGTACGAGGCGCTGGGAACCAGTGTGCTGGATGCTTTCATGTATTCGGTTCCAGTCGTGGCAACGGATGCAGGCGGCCTGCCCGAAATTCTGGCCGAGGGTCGCGGCGTGTTGTGCGCAACGGGCGACCACGAGGCTCTGGCTGCCGGCATGGACCGAGTGTTGAACGATCGCGGCCTGCGGGCAAGCATGGTGGAAAGCGCCGGCCAATACGTCTTGCGCGAGCACGATCCCCAAGTCATGGCCAAACGCTATCTGGCTGAGTATCAGGGCCTGGCCGGACGGCACGCCTAGGCTACGCCCGATCGCGCTTACTTTTTAGGCAAGGTGATCCGCGTCTCGAACTTGCTGCGGTGTATGGAGAAGAAGGTGCGTACGTTGCGGACGTTAGCCCGCGAGGTGAAGGCCCGATGAGCCATCGCATGGTAGGCGGGCATGTCGGCCACCTGGGCGATAACGATAAAGTCGGGGCCGGGCGATACACGGTAGCACTGGAGGATGGCCGCATCGTCGGCCAGGGAGGCCTCAAACGCGTCCAGATGCTCGGCGGTTTGCACGTCCATCGTGATTTCAATAATAGCGGTAAGCCCCTGGCCGACTTTTTCCGGATCAAGAATGGCGACCTGTTTCTGGATAATGCCTTCCTGCACCAGCCGGCGAACGCGCCGCAGGCAGGTGGGGGCCGAGGCATGCACCAGTTGCGCCAGATCCTGGTTAGTCATGGAGCTGTCGACCTGTAGATGCTCGAGTATGCGGAGATCAAGGTCATCGAGGCTCTGCGTGGGGGTAGCGTCAATCATTTATGTCTTTATTTGCTTTAAAATGAAATAATATTGCCCGGTTGCTACCATGGGAAATAAATTATCATATTAGCGGTAAATAAGAAACCTTATTTCTTGCCATGTTGCGCACAATAGTCTCTCTTTTACATCGGCTGGAGCTTATCTATGTGCGGAATTGTTGGCGCCGTGGCGCAACGCGACATCACCCCTATTCTTCTTGAAGGCCTCAAGCGTCTGGA
>JAKFDW010000150.1:0-5018 GCA_036675955.1 Orrella sp.
AACCCGCCTTGCGTGCGTTGCTGGGCCAGGACGCCACCAGGTCGGACAAGCGGGTGGGCCTGCCAAGCAGGTACCCCTGCGCATGGTCGCAATTGTTGTCACGCATCCATGCCAGTTGGCCCTCGGTTTCTACTCCTTCAGCGATAACCTGCAATCCGAGTCCGTGCGCCAACGCGATCAGGGCTTTGCAAATTGAGGCGTTGCGCGCGTCGCAGTCGACATCGCGCACGAAACTGCGGTCCAGTTTCAGGTAGTCAAGCGGCAGATCGCGCAAATACGCCATGCTGGAGAAGCCGGTCCCGAAATCATCGATTGATATGCACACCCCTTCCATCCGAAGTCCGTCCATCAAGGCTCGAACCGCATCAGGGCGACGGAGCAAGGCACTCTCGGTCAACTCTATATGCAGGGCGCTTTTGGGTAGATTGAACCGTGAGCGCAGATGACGAATCGAATCCGGCAGCGAATCGGCCATGAACTGGACCGCCGAAACATTGACTGCAATAGCGACTTCGCCCCTGCCGTGGGCGGTCAATTCGCCATGCGCGCGTGCCGCCTGCTCGATGACCCATGCGCCCATCGGCACGATCAGGCCCGACTCCTCGCATAGAGGGATGAACTGCGCTGGCGGGATGAAGGAACCATCACGTTGGGGCCAGCGCAGGAGCGCTTCCAAGCAGACGATGCGGCCGTCGGCGATCCGATGGATCGGCTGGAAGAACAGCTCGAACTCGCGCCGTTCGAACGCCAGCCGGAGCGTACTCAGCAAGTCGATACGTCGGCTGGCTTCCTCGCCGATGCTGTTGTCATAATCAAGGGCCGGTAGCTCTTCGCGGCGTGCGCGGAGCGCCGCAAGCGCTGCATGGCCAATGACGTTTTCGGCCGTCTCGCCGGATGTCGGGCCACGAGCAACCCCGATCCAGGCCTCCAGCGGGTAGATGCCGCCATCTTCGTTCTCGAACGGCTGCACGATGGCCGCTTTCAGGGATTCGACCAACCCCTCGATCCGGGTTGTATCCAGGGCCGCAATGACAAAGGCATCGGCCGGATGATAGGCAACGAAGCCGTGACTGGCGGAGACCGCACCGAATCGCCGGGCGCATTCCTGCAGGATCTTGTTGCTTACCAAGCGACCCAACGTCGGTGCCACAAGATCAAAGTCACGCAATTGCACATAACATATTGCGTAGCTGCTGTTCTGGCTTGTGCGTTGCGTGTCGTCGAGAAAATCTATCAGTGCAGGAAGATTGAGGAGGTCCGTTGTCACGTCATGCGTGGCTCGCCAGGATAGTTCCTTCTGGAAGGCAACGCGCTCGCTCACGTCCTCCGCCAGGACCAGTCTGGCCTCGCGTCCGTCGAAGACTATGGTGGAACTGTGGACGAGCGCCGAAATGATCTTGTTGTCCTTGGTCAGGTGGATCCAGATGCGTTTGGATTCGGCAGGCTCAAGGGCCTTAAGAAGAGAGTCGCGTACATTCTGTGCATCCCTGGACGGACGTATGTCCAGGATGGTCATTTGCAGGAACTCTTCCCGGCTGTACCCATAACTCCTGACCGCCGCCTCGTTCACGGCCAGGAAGCGTAGTGTTTCCCAATCAAAGACCCAGAACGGAAGGGGGTTCCGTTCGAAAAGTTCCTGTGCCTGCAGGCGGACCTGCTGGAGGTGGTCTTCCTGCCGCCGACGGTCGGTGATATCGACTATCGTGCCCGCCATGTAACCCTGTCCACGGCCGTCGCCAACCATCGCACCGCGAGCGCTGATCCAGCGCTCGAGGCCATCCCCGGCAAGAATCCGGTATTCGGAATGGAATGGAGTTCCCTGTGCCCGGGCATGCGCGAATTCCTCCGCAACCCGTTCCCTGTCCTCCGGGTGCATTCTGTCAAAGAAGCTTTCAAGCGGAATGGTGTCCGGTTGCCGTGCAAATCCGAACAACGCAGCCGCCTGGGCGGATATGCGTACCAGTCCGGGGTCGGATTCGATGCGCCATACGCCCGAGTCGGCGGCAATCTGGGCTTGGCGCAGCCAATCGGCCTGGGCCGCGAACTCCTCCAGGATCGCTGCACGGGCGCGCTCGGCCTGCTTTAACCTTTTGACCAGGTAGGCCAGCCCTAGCCAGTACAGCAAAGCCAACAGGGTGGCCACCACGGCGTTGCTGCGCCACGGGCCCAATACTTCCCCGCTGCTTATCCCGGCAACTACTACAAACGGGTAACCGCTTTCGGAGCTGAAGGCGGCGAGACGCTTCACGCCGTCCAGTTCGCTCACCAGGTCTACGTTGACAGCCTTGTCTTTGGCCAGCGAGGCGGGTATCGCAACTGTGCGCCCTGCGTACGCGCCTCGACCGCCGTATCGCGCCAGCACCCTGCCGCCCTGGTCGAGCACGGCGATGCTGCCCTCTTCACCCACATCCAGGCGCTCTATCATCCATTGAAATCGACTCAAGTTGAGACCGGACACCAGCCTCTGGTTTTGAGGCGTGCGTAACGCGAGCGGAACCACCGAGGACTGGCTTTGCAGCGCAGTGATGGGGCCGAAGAGGAGCCGGCCCGGGTTGCGTCCCGAGCCGCGCTCCCACGCCGGAACGGAGGCGTTGCTGGGATCACCGACGATCAGCGCCCCGGAAGCATCAAACAGGCTTATGCGAGTCAGTTCGGGATGGCGCGATTCCGTGTGCAGGGTTGCTCTCTGGATCAATGCCTGGAGCTGGTCCGGTGCAAGCTCGGCGAATGTTCCCGCGTCGGACGCAAGCCCCCTTGCAGCCCGCTCCAGGTTGGTCAGTTCCGCATAAAGCAGGCGATCAGCACCCTTGGCCAAAGCCGCGCTTTGGCGCCTGGCCGCTTCAATTCGCGCGTCACGGTCCGCCCAGACAAAGAGCGCGACAACCACCGTTATGACGACACCAAGCACGGCGCCTACAAGGCGTACCGCCCTTGACGACTGAAAGCCCCGGATGCGGTCAACCGGCTCCATACCTATGCCCGTCAAATGCCGCTATTTCTCAAGGCCAAATCTGATTTTGGACTGGCATTTTCATTGCAGGCACAAACCACCTCTGCCGGGATTCCACCCGAGCCTAGGTGCCGGTTCGTAGCGGCAGTGTGAGGACGCCGGTCACGGGAGCTGCCACCCCGACTGGGCGGGATCCTTCCACGGCACGCAAGCTGGGTTGAACAGGAAGTCATGGGTCCGGATCGGGCCTGCGCGGCGCATCGCGCCCTTGCATTGAGCAACAAGTCCCACTTCAACCTGCTGCGTCGTCACGCGGAACCGTAGCGGGTTTTCTGCGCCTAGCGCGGCGAGGCGCAGCAATCCCGGCGCCAAACGTTAGTACACAATTTCATTTTCTGCCCATGCCGATTGTTTTCCCTTCGGCCAAGGAAGGTGTCCTGCGTTGTATCTGCTCAAGAGTGGATACGGATGTTTCCAAGTTTCGACGACGATCTGCGACGGTTTGACAGAATGATTGCTTCACTCGCGATCCGGTACGAACAATCCATTCACAGTACAGTCTGCTATCTGCACGTGCCTTGGTGAGTATCACGTTGATGAATTCCTGATCGTTGAAGACCTGTCTCTTCTTCTCCTCGGAAAGGTCGAGAGCATTCTCGCGGTTACCTATTGTCCTTTCAATCCGGGCGAAAGCGTCTAGAACGGCACGTTTGTCAGCCGGCTTTATTTCCGCATAAGTCGTACCTTCGGCAAACTTGCTTTCAATATCCGCTCGCTGCGCCCTAAAACGAGCGGGAGAGTACTCAACGGTACTGGCACTCGTCTCATCCGACCCGGAATCCACCGCGTGTACTGATTGGGCGAGAAGAGCAACAACGCACGCAGACAATAGTTGTTTTGCGGCCATACCCATAGCTCCCTTGAAGTTCTTGAAAGTCATGACTTTGTGCAAATCATTAGTTACGACCTAACGTTCACTCCGATCCAGCAGTTGATCAACTACTAAGAATTTCTTTTATCAATATCGGCATTTGCGCAGCGATATGATGGCGTGGACGAGAAGGCTTCTGTTGTAGATGCCTGCCTCATGTTGCAGACATCTACGCGTTGCTGATGCATCAGATGAACACGAATGATGGCATTGACACGGCCGGTACAGAGCAAATTACGCACTCTGAAAATAGCACTAAAACAGCCGCAGGGTAGGCTCTCACAGCTCCTCCCGTGGGTATGTGAAGATTCTTACGGTACCCACGGCAGGCCTATGGGGGCCAACCGCACTTCCTGATGTCCGAACAGCATAGGCCGCGTATTCTTCCAAAACCGAGATTCGGGTCAGTTCCCGCGCTGGCTGAACGGCTACAGCCAGTGCGAGATAAAGGGGAGTTTTCAGTGGAGCACCCCGGGTGCGCTGCGCTTACCCGGGCTACGCTGGCTAACGATGGGTAGACCCGCTCCGCTGTTGAATGCCGCATCACTCAACCCATCCTACGAGTTCACGGGACCTGGAGATCGAGATGAGCCACGCCTTCGCAAGCATCGCCTTTACACCCGCCGTACGCGAAGCCCAGGCCCGCAACGGCAGCCGCGCGCAGTACGCACGTGCGTTCGAGTCCGGCGGCGGCGTTCGGAATGCCGAACTCGGGCCGGACGAAGAAGCGTTCATCCATGCACAGCGCAGCTTCTACCTGGCCACGGTGTCGGAAACGGGCTGGCCGTATGTGCAGCACCGCGGCGGCAGTCCGGGCTTCCTGCACGTCGTCGACCCGCGGACCCTGTCGTTCACGGACTTGCCGGGAAACCGGCAGTTCATCAGCGTCGGCAACCTCGCACACGACGATCGCGTGGCCTTGATCCTGGTCGACTATGCGCATCGGCAGCGCCTGAAGCTCCTGGGCCGACTGGCCGTGCAGGAGACCGCAGGCCCGGGGCGTGCACGGCGCGAAATGACGATCCGCGTCGAGGCCTTCGACTGGAACTGTCCGCAGCACATCCCGCTTCGATTCGAAGCCGAAGACGTGCAGCGCGCGCTCGACGAGCGCGACCTGCGCATCGCGCAACTGGAGGC
>JAKFDW010000151.1:0-14634 GCA_036675955.1 Orrella sp.
ACATAACTCAAGAGGTAAATATAATGAATAAATCACAAATTCCTGTTGCCCAGAAAGAAGTATTGAGCCTGCTGTTGGACGACCACCGGAAGGCCAAGAAGCTGTTCAAGGAATTCGAAGAGGCAAAAGACGCGGCGAAAAAGCAGAGCATCGTTGCCGAGGCCTGTATGGAATTGACCGCGCATACGCAGATCGAAGAGCAACAGTTTTATATGTTCCTGCGTGACCAAGATCCCGAAGCCTTCGGCGATCTATTGGACGAAGCGCTGGTCGAACATGCCAGCGCCAAGGATTTGATACGCCAGTTGCAGGAAATGAAGCCGGGCGACGATCTGTACGACGCTAAATTCATCGTATTGGGTGAATATATAAATCACCACGTCGCCGAGGAAGAGGACGAGCTTTTTCCAAAAATCGTTTCCAGGAAAATTGATCTGCGCGAGCTCTTTCCGGTGATGACGCAGATGAAGGAAGACCTGCTGGCGGAGGCTCACGCCTAATCGACACATCGTGGGCGTCGCCCACCGCATAGCACTTATGTGGTACCGGCCATGTGTTGCAGCACGGTGAACAGCCTGGCCCGGTCTTCCGGCTTTGTGCTCGTTGCCACATAGGCGTCCGGACGAATCAGGTAAACATAACCAGCGCGGTAGTCTTCAGTGGCTGCCGCGCTGGCCGTTGTGGCAATCGTTTTCAATGCACCAGGGAGCGTGACGGCGGGAGCAGAAACTGAGAGCACTGCAAACTTTCCGCTCGCAAGCACTTCATGCAGCCGGACAGCGCCGCTGTCCGGCTGGCTTACAGGAAGGTCGGGCGCCCGTTCTCCCGGCGCGGGTTTTGGAGAAGCTCCCGGCAACGAGCGCGTGAGCGGACTGTTGCGATAGTGCAGGTGGACCTCGGTCAATTGATCAGCCAGCATTTGGCGCAGCCTGGGTATACGGCCCAGGGCGCCGACTGCCAGATTGCGGATCGCCTGCAGAATGGGATTGCGCAATATGGCTATTTTGGTCATATTGCCGGCATTGCGCAGCACCTGGTCACCGACTGCACTGCGCTCGGGCGAGTAACTTTCAAGCAGCTCCGGCGACGCCTGTCCATGCCACACCATGGACAGCTTCCATGCCAGGTTAATGGCATCCTGCATTCCGGTATTCATGCCCTGTCCGCCTGCAGGACTATGAATATGCGCGGCATCCCCACAAAGGAATACCCGTCCATGGCGGTAGTCTTTCACCTTGCGCTCATTGATCCTGAACCGGCTTGTCCATACAGGCGTGCGTGCCTTCAAACTGGTGGGGCCGCGGTCGTCCAGCAAGGCCTGTACTTCCTCCAGAGCAGGCGCAGGGGCGCCTTCTGTGGCGGCATGCCCCAGGTCGGCAATGACCCGGAACCGCGCGTCCCGGATGGGTATGAGCACCAGAACGCCATCGGGTGTCCAGCAGACAGTGAGTTCGTTGCCGGGCAGATCACCGTCGAGCTCTACATCCGCCAGTAGCCAGTCGGATGGAAGGGTAGCGCCTCCGAACTGCACGGCCAGCCCATGGCGGACAGTGCTATGGGCGCCATCGCAGGCAGCCAGATATGAACAGTTGACGACTTCTTCACGGCCGTCCGCATGGCGCAGGACGGCCGCGACGGCGTCGCCGCTATCCGTGAACGATACCAGCTCGAGGCGCCGTTCGACATGAATTCCCAATAGGGTCAGTTGCTCTTCAAGCAAGCGCTCAGTGTCGCTTTGGGGAATCATCAGCGCATAGGGGAAGGAGCTGCGGACTGCATCCAGCCGGACGCGTGCCAGCGTATGTTGTCGAGCCAGGATGTGCGCGCCGGTGGCTTGCATGCCGGCGCCGATAAAGGGCTGAGCACAACCCTGGATATCAAGCATTTCCAGCGTGCGCGGCCACAGCACCAATGCCTTGGATTTGTCGGTGCGCGCGGCAGTCTTGTCGATAATGCGCACATCGACGTTCTGGCGCTTCAATGCCGTCGCCATTGTCAGACCTACAGGTCCGGCACCCACTATCAGTACGAGTTGATTCATGCGCGAACTCCAGCTAGCATGCGCTTGCGATGATAGCACCGGCGTCGCACCTACACACCACAGGAAGACGAAAATGGAACCATGGCAAAGTGACAATCGCTTTCTGACCCGGGCGTTCGCCCCGGTCTTCGATGAACGAGACGATACAGACCTGATCATCGAAGGTGAAATACCGCCGGGCTTGCACGGCGTCTTCATGCGCAATGGTCCCAACCCTCAATTCAAGCCCGATGAGCACTATGCGTATCCATTCGATGGAACGGGCATGCTACACGCCATATATATTGAGGAAGGGCGGGCGCAATACAGAAATCGCTGGGTATTGACCAAGGAGTTGGCCGAGGAACGCGCGGCGGACCGTCGTATCTACAATTCAAGTTTCTCTGCCCCGCCTCACGCCAATCTCGTCAATACCAATATCGTCCATCACGCGGGGCGTTATCTCGCCCTGTACGAGGGGGGAACACCTTATGAAGTCGATCGTGAGCTGAACACGGCGGGACTATTCGATTACGGTGGAAAGTTGCCGGGCGCGATGTCGGCTCATCCTAAAGTCGATCCGCTCAGCGGCGAACTACTCTCGGTGCAATACGACCTTGACACGGGCGATCTCCTCTATTTGCGCGCCGACAAGGCGGGAAATCCGGACCGCATCGTACCGTTCCATTCGCCGTGGCCGGCCATGGTCCACGACATCGCCATTACCCGGAGCCATGTGCTTGCCTTCATCTGCCCATTGGTATTCGATTTCTCGAAAAAGGGTCCGCCGGCAAGCTGGGAGCCGGAGCGAGGTGCGATGGCGGCCTTGATACCGCGCGATGCAAGAGCAGCGGACGATATAAAGTGGATCAAGGCACCCGCATTCTTTCACTGGCATGTCGCAAATGCGTGGGAGGAGGGCAGCCGTATCCAGGCTGTCATGCCTTGGTACGACTCCTTCTCGCTGACTGGCCCCGCAAAAAGGCTGGAGCTTCATCGCCTGACCATACACACCGATACGGGTACGGTGGAAGACCAGACGATCGACGACCGGGTCTGCGAGTTCGGCCGCATCAACGATGCCTATCTTGGCCGCCGAGCCCGATATTGCTATGTGGGCCTGCGCAGCCCCCTGAAGGGAGACACCCCCCAAGCCGGGGCGTTCGAGGCGATTGCCCGCTACGACCTGACGACAGGGCAGAAGAGCGTCCATCAGTTTCCCGCTGGAATGACGGTGTGCGAGCCGGTATTTGTTGCCGATCCTCAAGGCCGGCAGGAAGAGGACGGATTCATTTTCACCTTCGTCCATGACGCAGCCAGTTCGGCGGGCAGCTTCGTCATTCTCGATGCCCGCGATCTGGCGGCCGCGCCACTGGCTGTCGTACGCTTGCCGCGCCGCGTGCCCGCCGGCCTGCATGGGTCGTGGACGCCCATGTGAGACCGCGTTCCAGTGCGCCTTAACGAGGCGGCTGCGCAGAGGGCGGGGGCGTGTTTCCCTCGAAGTCCATGGTATCCATGTCCGTATCAGTCGCTACCGGCTTTCCGAAGATCTTCAACCAGACGAAACCAATGATGCCGGCAGTCAGGGAAGCAAGAAGAATGGCCATTTTCGAGGCGTTGATGACTTCTGCTTCTCCTGTGAAAGCGAGGTTGGTTATGAAGATGGACATCGTGAAGCCTATGCCGCCCAGCAGACCGGCTCCAAATACATGGCGCCAGCGCAGGTCGAGTGGCAGCTTGCAGATGCCGGCGGCGACGGCAAGCAGGCACAACAGTGTTATTCCGACTGGTTTGCCTATGACCAGCCCCGCCATGATGCCAAGACTGTTCGTCGATGCAAGCTCCTGGGTCCAGCCGGAACTGATGATGATCCCTGTGTTCGCCAGGGCGAAGACAGGCAGGATGATGAAGGCCACTGGCTTGTGCAGAAAATGCTCCAGCTTATGCAATGGCGATTCTTCATCATCTTGCTGGGCTGAGAAAGGAATGGTGAACGCCAGGAGGACGCCCGCGATCGTTGCGTGAACGCCGGACTTGAGCATGAAAACCCACATTACGGCGCCGCCCAGCAGGTAGAGCGGGACAGACATAATGCGCAGATAGCGGTTCATGCAGGCCAGCAGGGCGAACACCGCTGCGGCAGCCAGCAAGTAGGCGAAGGACATCTCCGCGGTATAGAAAACAGCGATGACAATAATGGCGCCCAGGTCGTCCATGACGGCAAGCGCAGCAAGAAATACCTTGAGCGAGGCCGGGACCCGGCTTCCGAGAAGCGCGAGAGCACCTAATGCGAACGCAATATCCGTAGCCATGGGGATACCGATGCCAGCCTGTGTCAGCGTCCCGGCGTTCATGCTGAAATGGATCGCTGCCGGTACACAGATTCCGCCGGCGGCGGCCACAATCGGAAGAAGCGCATTCTTGAAGTCCGATAGTTCCCCGTTGTACAGCTCGCGCTTGAGCTCAAGGCCGATCAACAGGAAAAAGATGGCCATCAACGCATCATTCACCCAGTGCTCGATGCTCAGTCCGCCTACATACAGGCTCCATATCTGGAGGTAGCCTGCTCCGAGCGGAGAATTGGCCAGGAGCAGCGAGATCACGGTACAGGCAATCAACAGGACTCCGCCTGCTTTTTTCGAGTCGAAGAATTGCTTGAAGGTTTGCGATAGTCTTTTTTCTATAATGGCCATGTCGTCCCTGTCAGGAAAAAGCGGTAGTAGTGGTCGAAGACGGGCAGCCCTTGTACGCGGCTTGGCTTGAGGCCATCTGCGTAATGGATTGTCCGGAACAAGGGGAAGCCAGCCACGCCGGGAAGGGTGGTAGCGGATGATGAAGCAGCAATGGCTGCGGTGATGGGATGGGTGCGATAATGGGTCGTCGATAAGGCGCGTGGCGGCCCGACCATCGCATACCCTGCCACACAGGAAGTGTGAGCACCCACGAGAAGTATAGTCGATTCTTTTTTGACGAACGCTCATGCCCGGGGAGTCCGCCATGGCCCTTATGAAAATGCTTGTCAATATCGATGTTCCGCAGCTCGGTCCGGCTATCGATTTCTACTCCAGAGCCTTGCCGCTGACCCTGCGTCGCATTATTGGCGACGATGTTGCAGAACTGGCCGGTGCATCTGTGGACATATACCTTCTGCAAACGGCGGCGGGCTCCAGACCAGCAAAAGATCTCGATGATGTGCGTCAGTACAGGCGACATTGGACGCCGGTTCACATTGACTTCGTCGTAGACAATATTGAGCAGGCGGCAAAGCGCGCCCTTGATGCCGGAGCTTTGCAGGAAAGCGACTGCGTCGCATGGAGGGGATCACGCTGTATAAGCTTCTCGGATCCGTTTGGCCATGGTTTTTGCTTAATAGAATTTGCGGGTGATGGCTACAGTCACGATGAGCTGCAATAGGGGCTTGCATGTTGCCTGCTCGCTGGCATTCATCCCTTCAAGCTGATTCGTGGTAAAAATACTGTATATTTGAACAGTATTTTTACGAGGCGCTCATGTCCATTCACGAAATTGCTACGCCAGAGCGCATTCATCCTTCACTCTGGCGGGCATCCCAGCTTTCCCGCTCGCAGGGTCGTTGCGCCAATACGGGATATACCCAACTTTCGGCTGAATTGCCCGGCGGCGGATGGCCGCTGGGAAATTTAATCGAAGTGCTGGTGCGGCAGCCCGGTATTGGCGAAATGCAGTTGCTGCGTCCTGCCTTGAAGCGCTTGAGCGGGCGACCCGTCATGCTCGTCCAGCCGCCGCACCTGCCACAAACAGCGGCGTGGGCCAATTGGGGATGTGCGCCTTCCTGCCTTCTGTGGGTTCATGCCCAGCGCGCGGCCGACGCATTATGGACTGCCGAACAGGTTTTACGCAGCGGTACGTTTGGCGCGCTCCTGCTTTGGCAAGACCGCATGCGCAATCAGGCATTGCGCCGGCTGCAGCTGGCTGCCCAGGCGGGCGACACGCTTTTCATCGTGGTGCGTCCGCTGGCTGCGGCAGAACAGTCCTCACCCTCGCCATTGCGCCTGGTACTGCAATCCACCTCGCGGGGGTTGGATGTTTCCATCCTGAAGCGGCGAGGCGCCACGCATACAGAGACCATCAGTCTTCATCTATACCCCGACACCCGATTTACCGAATTCGATCATGCGATTATGGATAGGCGTGCACTTGTCGCACGCGAGCCTGGACACACACTGCTTGAACTGGCGCACTGAGCCTGCTGTCGTACTGGATCGCGACCATGTCAAAGCCGTTACGCCGTCTGCCGCCAAAGCAGGGGTGCGGCCAGGCATGCGTCGTGGCGGTGTCAGCACACTATGCCCGGCGGCCACGCTGGTTCAATACAATCCGCACACTGAAAAACGCGCATTGGATGAAGTCTCTTTGGCTTTGCTTCAGTACACCCCAGAGCTGACGCTGTCGGAAGACAATACGCTTTTACTTGATGTCTCGGCAAGCCTGAGCCTGTTCGGGGGCGTGCGGCAGCTCTTTCGACGCGTGCGCGGCACCCTGAAAGGGTTGGGATTCGCGGCGCGTATCTCGATAGCGCCTACGGCAGGCGCGGCGTGGCTGCTGGCGGCCAGGGCGCCAGGGCGAAAGCGGGTGCTGCAGCTGTCTTCGCTGGCCAGACGTCTGGATGCACTGCCTTGCGCCTGCCTGTCGGCAGCCAGGCCTTATCGCGATTGGCTGGATGGCATTGGTTGTACGACACTGGGATCCCTGCGGGCGCTGCCGCGCGCCGGCCTGCAACGGCGTACGAATAAATCCGTGCTTCAGGCCCTGGACGCAGCATACGGCGAAGCGCCTGAGCTCTTCGAATGGATCGTGGCGCCGCCGGAATTTACCGGCCGCATCGATCTGATGGAGCGTATCGAACATGCCGAAGCCATCATGTTCTTTGCACGGCGCCTCATCGAACAGCTGTGCGGCTGGTTGACGGCCCGTCGGCGCGCTGTCACGCGGATTGTATTCGAACTGGGGCATGAGCGGGGGCGCCACGCACGTCCTCCCACCGAAGTAGAGCTGGCATTGGGCGCGCCCACCTGGGAAGCAGACCATCTGCTGCGGCTTCTTGTCGAACGCCTGCACAATCTGGAATTGCCCGCGCCTGTCGTTACGGTGGATTTGCATGCGGCCGATACAGAGGCCATGGCTCCGGTGCCTGAAGACTTGTTCCCGGATCCCGGCGGCAGTCCCGCTGACCTCCAGCGCCTGATCGAAGTGCTCGTGGCGCGTTTGGGGCGAGACAGCATCTTGCAGCCCAGCCCTGTTGCCGACCATCGTCCTGAAGTTGCCAATCGCTGGGTGCCTGTCGATGAGAAGCCGGCTTCGGCCGGTTGCATTGAAGGCGCGGAACGACCGTTCTGGCTGCTTGCCGAGCCCGTACCATTGCCGGTGAGGCAGCATAGGCCATTCTATGGTTCTCCGCTGTATATCGTACGGGGCCCCGAACGCATCGAAGACGGCTGGTGGGCAGGTCTTGCGGTGCGTGACTATTATGTGGCGCAAGCCGAAAATGGCGCACGCTATTGGTTGTATCAGGAACGCGGTGGCGAAACCGGCTGGTTTCTGCATGGTCTGTTCGCTTGAGGCAAACCATGTATACCCAACCGATCCTGCCGCCCTATGCCGAACTGCATTGTTTGACGAACTACACATTTTTGCGTGGCGCCTCGCATCCTGAAGAGTTGGTGGAACGTGCCGCCGAACTGGGTTATAGCGCAATCGCCATCACCGACGAATGCTCGGTTGCGGGCGTCGTGCGAGCCCACGTCGAAGCCAAGAAACAAAAATTGACGCTCCTGATCGGATCCAGCTTTACGCTGCGCAATGCGGCAGGCGATGCCGCAGTGTCGCTGGTCGTGCTGGCTCAAACACGCCGCGGCTATGGCAACCTGTGCGAATTCATCACCCTGGGCCGACGCCGGGCCCCAAAAGGGGAGTACCGGCTTTCGCCTTCAGATATCGAAAGTCCTGCCGATCCGACTCTTTTTCATTTGAAGGGTCTGCCGGAATGCGTGGTGCTGTTGGTACCCGAATATGGTGTGCCTTTCGAACGGCTGGTTGCGCAAGCTGAATGGGCGGCCGCTACATTTTCGGGTCGCTGCTGGATGTCGCTGACGCTCCTGCATCGTGCCCAGGACGATCGCCACAAGGCCGCCGTGCTGGCGGCCGCCCGTCACGCAGGCATACGCGTTGTTGCGACGGGCCAGGCAGAGATGCATCTGAGATCGCGCAAGCCTTTGCACGATACGCTGACGGCGGTGCGCCTGGGTATGCCGGTGCAGGAATGCGGCTTCCAGCGCGCGCCCAACGCCGAACATCACCTTAGGGCGCGGCTGCGCCTGGCCAACCTTTACCCGCGCGAAACGCTGGAAGAAACGCTGGAGGTGGCAACGCAATGTCCCTTCAATCTCGATGAATTGAGGTACGAGTATCCGGACGAGATTTGCCCGGAAGGCCTGACGCCCAAGGCTTATCTGCGCCAGGAAACCTACATGGGCGCGCATCGACGTTTCCCCAAGGGCATACCGCTTAATGTCCAGGAACAGATCGAGCATGAACTGGCGCTCATCGGCGAACTTGAATATGAACCTTATTTTCTGACGGTCTATGACATCGTGAAGTTTGCCCGTAGCCGCCAAATACTCTGCCAGGGCCGCGGATCGGCCGCCAATAGTGCCGTTTGCTATTGCCTGGGCATCACGGAGGTGGATCCGGCGCGCGGCAACAATCTGTTCGAGCGCTTCATCAGCAAAGAGCGTAACGAGCCGCCCGATATCGACGTAGACTTCGAACACCAGCGGCGCGAAGAAGTCATTCAGTACATCTACGAAAAATACGGCCGGGACCGCGCCGCGCTCACGGCCGTGGTCATTACCTACCGTGTCAAAAGCACGATACGCGATACCGGCAAGGCACTGGGTATCGACCCCATGATCGTCGACGCAGTGGCCAAGTCCTATCATTACTGGGATGGCCGAAGCAATCTGGCCGCGCGCATGGCCGAATGCGGTCTGGATCCGGACTCTGCCGCCGCCCGGCAATGGATCATCCTGGCTGAGCGTCTCATGGGGTTTCCCCGCCATTTGTCGCAGCATCCCGGCGGCTTTGTCATATCGCGCGGACCCTTGTGCCGTCTGGTCCCGATAGAGAATGCGGCGATGGCCGATCGCAGCGTCGTGCAATGGGATAAAGACGATATCGACGCCGTAGGCCTTCTGAAAATCGACATCCTGGCGCTGGGAATGCTTAGCGTGATCCGGCGGGCGCTGGAAGCCGTTTCGCAGCGACGGGGCGAACCATTCGAATTGCAGGACATACCGCCCGAAGACAGCGACACTTACGACATGATTTGTGAGGCCGACACCATTGGTACATTCCAGATCGAGTCTCGCGCGCAAATGACCATGCTGCCGCGCATGCGTCCGCGTGAATTCTATGACCTGGTCATCGAAGTGGCCATCGTTCGTCCCGGCCCCATTCAAGGCGGCATGGTCCATCCCTACCTGCGGCGCCGGCAAAAACTGGAAAAAGTCCAGTATCCGAGCGACGAGGTGCGACTTGCCCTGGAGCGTACCCTGGGCATACCCATTTTCCAGGAACAGGTCATGCAGGTGGCCATGCTGGCCGCCGGCTTTACCGCCGGCGAAGCCGACGAGTTGCGCCGCTCTATGGCAGCCTGGCGGCGCAAGGGCGGCCTGGGCAGGTTCTACGACAAAATCATCAATGGCATGACCAGCCGCGGCTACGACAAAGAATTTGCAGAACAGATTTTCAAGCAGATACAGGGATTCGGGGAATATGGCTTTCCTGAAAGCCATGCCGCCAGTTTTGCGCTGCTGGCTTATGCAAGCTGCTGGCTTAAACGCCGCGAGCCTGAAGCCTTCCTGATGGCGCTTCTGAATAGTCAACCGATGGGCTTTTATTCGCCTTCCGTGCTGGTGCAGGACGCCAGGCGTCATGGGGTTACGGTATTGGCGGTCGACGCAACAATAAGCAATTGGGAAGCGCAACTGGAACCAACAGGACAGGCACGCCCTGCAGTGCGCCTGGGCCTGAATCAACTGAAAGGCATGCGCCAGGAAAGTGCCTGGCGCATCGAAGAGGCGCGTGCCGTACGAGCGTTCGAGTCCGTTGCCGACATGGCCAGGCGTGCCGACTTGAACCGGCATGATTTGAACAGCCTGGCTGCCGGCGATGCTTTACGCGCGCTAGCTGGCCATCGACGCGCAGCGCTATGGGAATCGGTAGTCAGCACGCCCGAACGCGGCCTGCTGAAAGAGGCGCAGATCCATGAGCAGAGCACACCTCAATTGCCATTGCTCAGCGAAGGGCAGGCACTGGTGGCGGACTATCGCAGCCTGGGCTTGACGCTGGGGCGGCATCCCTTATCGTTTCTGCGCGACAAGCTGGCAACAATGCGTTTTTCTTCATCAGCGCAGTTGCGCGAACAACCGGACCGCCGCTTGGTGCGCGCCTGCGGGATTGTCACGGTGCGCCAACGCCCCGGGACCTCCAAAGGAGTGGTTTTCGTGACCTTGGAAGACGAGACGGGTCAAATCAATCTTGTCGTCCGGCCCCAGATCATAGAGCGACAGCGGCGCGAATTGCTCACGTCCCGATTGCTGGGCGCCTACGGCACGTGGCAGTCTCAAAGCGGCGTGCAGCATCTCATCGTGGGACGGCTGGTCGATTTAACGCCAATGTTGGGTGAACTGGAAACATCGAGCCGGGATTTTCATTAATTTCAGGCTATTCAT
The DNA here is from genome assembly GCA_036675955.1 of Orrella sp. Taxonomy (GTDB): domain Bacteria; phylum Pseudomonadota; class Gammaproteobacteria; order Burkholderiales; family Burkholderiaceae_B; genus Pollutimonas. The sequence continues at coordinate 10,792 of JAKFDW010000151.1, forward strand.
TCATCCCCGGCAGGACATAATTCAGTCATGTTCCTTCGTTCCGTTCTCCGGAGCCGGCGTCTGTGGCCTCGGCGGCTCCACAACACCTTTTTGTTGCAGCCAGCGCTCGACAAGCCAGCACAGTCCCGCCCATGCAGCACCTACCGTCCATCCTGCAACCACATCAGTAGGCCAATGTACACCCAGATAAACACGGCTTGCACCCACCAGGACGGTTATGAACAGGGCAGCGGTCAATAGGAATGCCCTGAGCCGCCACGGCGACACGGCACGGCTCAGCAGCGCGGCAAGCGTCAGATAGGTGACCGCCGACATCATGGCATGCCCGCTGGGAAAGCTGGCGGTATAAACGACCGCCTCGTGGGAGACCAGGTCGGGCCGGGAGCGGTCATAACCGAGCTTGAGCAGATTGCTGACCAGCCATCCGCCGCCAATGGCAGCTATGGTGAACAAAGCGGTCCGTGCCCGATTCGACAGCAGCAAATAAATGCAAGCGCCCAGCGTGAGCAGAACCAGCACGCCGACGCCGCCAAGGGCGGTAAAGTCGCGGAACATTTCTTCTATCCAGCCCGGCCCCAGCGGATCTGAATGATCGGCGGGATTACGCAACGCCAGCAAGATCATTTCATCGATCGCCACCGTCTCCTGTTCCTTCACTTCGTCCGCAATACTGAGAAAAGCCCATATGGCGGCAAAGACCGACGCGGCAGCGACAAGCATTTTCAGTTCGCGACGCTGAAGCCAATCGAAGCCCTGTTTGATTATTCTCGTGGATTTTTTCAGTGGCAATGAATTCTCCTTTTGAGCAACACCAAACCTGGTAATGCTATTTCAACATAGATTGAAAGCCGCTCGGGCAGTTTCTCCTGGGCTGGCTTGCTGGAACCCATGCCCGGTTTCTCAAGACACTTGCTTTGTGAAAACAGACATGTAAAATCTGGGATCCCACTTGAATCCCATCGGGGCACCAATTTTTTAGCATGCAATCCACTTCATCCCACAGTATTTCGGAACATACGTATCAAGCCTTGCTGAACAGCATTGTCCAGAGGCAGATCGCGCCTGGTGAAGTACTCGAAGAGCGCCGCTTATCCGAAGAGCTTTCTGTATCGCGCACGCCCCTGCGTGCTGCCCTCAATCGCCTCTTGGGCGAAGGCATCGTCGCCCGTCTCTCGAATGGTTCAGTGATTGTGAAAGCATTCGGGGCCACCGAGCTGCTCGAGCTGCTTCATATACGCATCCTGCTGGAAGGCGAAGCCGCTTGCCTCGCTGCCGGGCGCATTGCTTCGCATCGGCTTCAACATGTGCGCGACCAATTGCAAGCCATCATGGAACAGGCCGAGATCACGGAAGAGCAAGACTGGGCGGTCGATAACGAGGTTCATGAGCTTGTGGCCCAGCATTGCGGCAACAAGGCCATGGCAAAGTTGATTGCCGATGCAAGACTGCGTGTTCGCCTTTGCAACGTGGAAAGCGCCCCTGGCCGATCGGTACGGGCGCGCCAGGAACATATGGCGATCATCGAGGCCTTGCAAACCGGCGACGGCGCGAAGTCCCGCGTAGCCATGGCCACCCACCTGACCAATGTGCGTCAAACCTACATGTCTATCCTGGGCTATATCACTCAATGACACAGCCGCACATGACCCCCGTATTCCATGCCGTTCCGCTCACGCCCGAGGCGTTCCACCCATTTGGCGAAGTCGTCGAGCACGGCGGCGCAGAGCGCCGGCACTATCTTGATACTCCGTTTCAACACCGGCTTAACCCGGGCGAGTTCAAGATATGGGTCTCGCGCATAACGAAACGCGCTCCAGCGCACTGCCGGCTCACGACTCTTGAGCGGCATCCCAGGGCCGCCCAAACTTTCATACCGCTTAGCAATACTCCTTATCTGGTCGTTGTGGCGCCAAGCCTGGCCAACGGTCTGCCAGATCTGGTGAACATCAAAGCTTTCGTCGCGAGCGGGCATCAAGGGGTGAGCTATCGACCCGATGTGTGGCATCACGGTTTATCGGCATTCGATGCCCCGGCGCAGTTCGTCATCATGATGGCAACCGCCAGCGATGGCACGGACGACGAGTTCCTGCCCCTGGACGAGCCCATAAGTGTCCAAGTTCCCGAATCGTTGTTGAATGGAGGGTCTCAATGAGTTATTCGCATCTCCGGCGCGACTTCATCGGCTACGGCGCGAATCCGCCCGATCCGCGCTGGCCCAACGGCGCTCGCCTCGCGCTCAATTTTTGCATCAATTACGAAGAGGGCTCCGAGCCATCCGTTCCCGACGGCGATGACTCATCCGAGACAGGGCTCACCGAGGGCGGGGCGGGAGGTTTTACCGGACGTGACCTGGCTGCGGAATCCATGTTCGAGTATGGCAGCCGTGTTGGATTCTGGAGAATCACAAAACTGCTCCAGCAGTGGCAAATGCCCGCGACCATCTTCGCATGTGCGCTTGCGCTGGAACGTAACCCGGAGGCGTGCGCATTTATTCGAGACTCGAATTGGGATATTTGTGCACATGGCTGGCGCTGGGAGCGGCACCAGAACATGACGCTGGAGCAAGAGCGACGGACCATCGTCCGGGCGGTCGAGTCTATCCAGGCAAGCACAGGAATGCGGCCGACTGGCTGGTATTGCCGATATGGTCCAAGCCTGAACACACGCTTGCTGGTTGCCGAGGAGGGCGGTTTTCTTTACGACTCGGACGCCTATAACGATGAGTTGCCATACTACGTTCAGGTCAATGGCAAGCCGCAACTGATCATCCCCTACGGCCTCGTAAACAATGACGCCAAGTTCATACGCGGCGCCATGGCCACGGCCAACGACCTTTTTGAGTATTTGCGCGACGCATTCGACATGCTTTACCGCGAAGGTGCCACCCAAGCAAAGATGATGTCCGTAGGACTCCATTTGCGGCTGGTCGGGCATCCCGGCCGGGCCGTGGGCCTGGAACGTTTCCTGGACTATGTCGCCACTTTCCCGGATGTCTGGGTGTGCCGGCGCTCCGAGTTGGCTCATCACTGGATGAAGACGTACCCGGCTTCCGAACTTTGATTTTGCAGTGTATCAACTTGAATTTAACGACTGAAAAAACAGGAGATGACTATGCTCAAGTTCAATCGTACCGGACTCATCGCCGGTATGTTGGTTTCGTCCTTTATTACCCTGGGACCGGTCACTGCGCAGGCCGCGTACCCAGACAAGCCTATACGCCTGGTGGTGCCGTTTGCGCCGGGCGGAGCCGCGGATACCTTGGCTCGCGCCCTGGCGCAAGCGCTGGGTAAAGAACTGCCCGAAACGGTGGTCGTTGAAAACCGTGCCGGTGCAGGAGGAACCATCGGGACAGCAACCGTGGCTCGCGCCAAGCCCGACGGCTACACGCTGCTTTTAGGAAACGTCTCCACCCTGGCTACTGCACCCAGTCTGTATTCAAAACTTTCCTACGATCCTCTCAAGGACTTTACTCCCTTGACCCTGGTGGGACGAAGCCCCTTGGTGTTTGCCGCCAGTCCGGCACTCAAGACTGCTCAACTGCACGAACTTATTGCCCATGGAAAAGCCAATCCCGGAGACCTCAATTACGGTTCATCCGGCGCCGGGAGCATTACCCACCTGACCGGTGAGCTGCTCAACAATCAGATGGCCAACTCCATGGTGCACGTTCCCTATAAGGGAAGCGCTCCTGTCATCATGGCAATCATGTCGTCGGAGCTCGACCTGGGTGTGACGCAGGTGTCCGAGATGCTGCAGCAGTATCGCGCGGGCCAAGTCCGGGCGTTGGGTATTACCGGCAATCAACGGCTCTCTGTCATTCAGGATGTGCCTACGGCGGCCGAG
>JAKFDW010000152.1:0-3337 GCA_036675955.1 Orrella sp.
CTACGTCAACTGGAAAGACGAAGAACCCGAACAGGCGCTGGCGGCCATCGACCGCTTTCAGCAGCAGTATCCCAATCACCCCGGCACCGATTACATGCTGTATCTGAAGGGACTGATCACCTTTACCCCGCCCAGCGCGGCGTTCACGAAGTTCACGCGGCAAGATCCCAGCGAGCGCGACCCCAAGGGCCTGCGCGAGTCGTATGAATCGTTCAACGAGCTCATCAAGCGCTATCCGGACAGCCGCTATACGACAGATGCCAAGAAGCGCGTAACGTGGCTGGTCGATACCATCGCCCGCAACGAAGTACATGTGGCCGAATACTATTACACGCGGGGCGCCTATGTGGCCGCCATCAATCGCGCCCAGACCGTCATCACCGATTTCCAGGGCGTGCCTGTAGCGGAACGCGCGCTGTATCTTATTTACCTGTCTTACGACAAACTGGGCATGACCGAACTGCGCGACGATGCCAAGCGTGTGCTTGACCAGAACTTCCCGGATACCCAGTACTACGAGAAAGGGCTGGAAGAGTCCGTCAACAACTGGAACCCGATCAACTGGTTCTAAAGCATTTTTGGTCGAGGTGTTTGGAAGGCTCGCTGCAGCGCGCAGTCGTTGGGGACGGCTATTTCTATTTCTTAGATGTCGCTATTTCTTGCGACGCCGCCGGGGTGGCGGTGGGGTGGCCGGGACGCGTCGCCCGATTCGGCGCCCTGCGCGCCGAACCAGCGTCGCTCGCTCGTCCGCCCATACGGGCTGCCTTCGCGTCCGGCTCGCTGGAGGGCCCCGAACGTCCCGGTCACCCCACCGCCACCCCGACGGCTGCAATGGGTTTGCGCCACGGGTTTTGGGACGGGGTTAGTGCTTGGCCTTCTTATCAGAGACTGAATTCGGCATGGAAGAGCTATTGCGCTCACCCTGGGTGGCCCGACAGCCGGGCCGCCCAGGCATCGGGATATGTATTGCTACCAGCGCGTAATCGGCAACGCCAGCGACCAGCGACCTCAAGCAACATCAGCGACCTCGGGCAATACGATACGCACTGACGCACGTCAGAAGCACTGGACGACCTACAAAAGCGGACACACGTGCCGGACTGCCCCCACCCACTCCGGAGAACGTCCTCAGAGCAGGACAGCGTCACGAAAGCAAAGTGCCGTAAACACTTGAACCGGAAATGCTTCAGTGTACGGCGCCGCCCAGCCCTACAGCGCTTGCGCGGCCTGCTTCTTCTCGATAAAGGCCGCGACCTGCGCGGGCTCGCGGGTCCGGGCGAACGGCGGCAGGCCCCGCCATAACAGCTTGCCGTAGGGTTTCTCTACGATACGCGCATCGCCCACCATCAGCACGCCCCAATCCTTTTCTGACCGGATCAGGCGCCCGGCGCCCTGTTTCAGGGCAATGGCCGCTTCGGGCAATTGATATTCCATGAAAGGATTGCCCCCTTGCGTGCGGCAAAGGTTCAGGCGAGCCTCCAGTACCGGATCGTCGGGCGGCGCAAAAGGCAGCTTGTCGATGGCAACCAGCGTGAGGGCATCGCCCGGCACGTCTATGCCTTCCCAGAAGCTGGCGCTGCCGACCAGTACGGCGTTTTTTTCCGCACGAAACCGCTCGAGCAGCGCGCCGCGGGAGCTCTCGCCCTGACGCAGCAAGACGCGGTCGATGTCGTGGTCTTCAAAATGGTCTTCCAGCAACTCGGCGATACGATCCACGGCGCGCAGAGTCGTGCACAGCACCAGCACACCGCCGTTCGAGGCGCGGATCAATGGAAGCAAGGCGGCCACGAATTTTTCGTTGAACTCGCGATCACTGGGCAAGGGCAGGTTTTTGGGCACATACAGCACGCCCTGCCCCGCGTAGTCGAAAGGTGAATTCCAGCTTTCCGTGCGTGCTTCCCACAGGCCCAGCTGACGCAGGAAGTGCCCGAAATCGCCATGCACCGACAGCGTTGCGGAAGTGAGCACCCATGCCTGGTCCTTGCCGCGGTAGCGGGAGAAGATCTGGGCAACGGACAAGGGGGCGCTGTGCAAACGCATATGGTGAAGGCTGTGCTCGACCCATCGGACTGCGGGGGTAAGCTCTTTGCCGCCTGGCGTGCCGTCGGCCGTAGGCGGATTGAGCGCGTTGTGCCCCTGCCGGTCTGGCTGGCTCCATTGGTACAGCTTGGCGCGCAGATCGAGGCAAGTCTTGGCGACCGCGGCAAGGTCCGGGTGCTTTTCGCTTACGACGCCCAGCAATGCGACACTGCCGTCCAGCACCTGCAGGAGCTCCTGCAGCGCGGCATCGAACTCTGCCGCATTGGGTATGGCCTGGAAAGTGGCTTTGCGGCCCGGCATCTTGTCGATGGGCGCCGCGGCAAGGCGGAGCTGGCGCGCCGCATGTTCGATTTTCTTGCCGACTTCGCTCCAGTTGGTCGACTCGCGCGCGTGGGCAAGCCCCGCGGCTTCGGCCGCCCGGGATAGATCCAGCAACTGGTGCGACGAAACACTGGAGCCCAGAAAACGCGTGGCGATATCGGGCAGTTGATGGGCTTCATCGAACACGACCAGTTCGACCGTAGGCAAAAGTTCGGTGATACCCTCCTCGCGCAGTGCGAGGTCTGCCATGAACAAGGCATGGTTCACGACCACGAGGTCGGCATCCTGCGCCTGGCGGCGCGCCTTGAGCACGAAACAGTCGCGTACATGGGGACATTCCTGGCCCAGGCAGTTCTCGCGGGTGGACGTGACCCGGTTCCAGATGTCGGCATCTTCGGGGACCTGCACCAGGTCGCTTCGGTCGCCCGTTTTGGTTTGCTGCGCAAACACCTGTATATGCCGCAGCTGACTGATTTCAGCGCGCGACTTCAGCGCCCGGTCATCGCCCGATAGGCGTTCCAGGTGATACGGACAGACATAATTGCCGCGGCCCTTCAGGAGGGCAACGTTGATGGGCAAGGCCAGCGCCTTGCGCAAGCGCGGCAAGTCGCGCCGGAACAGTTGGTCCTGCAAGGTGCGGGTACCCGTGGATACCAGCACCTTGCTGCCGCTGAGGAAAGCGGGCACCAGGTAGGCCCAGGTCTTCCCGGTACCGGTACCCGCCTCGGCGATCAGTATCGAATGGTCACGTAAGGTTTCCTCGATCGCCTGGGCCAGTTCGAGTTGTGCCTGCCGCGGATGGTAGTCGGGCACAGCCTTGGCAATAGGCCCGTCCGGGGCGAAGATATCAGAGAGTTCTTGCAGGAGCATTGAGGGTAAATACGGAATCTATCCGCATGAATGGGGTACAGAAAAAGGGTAAAGTCCCCGGAGAGGAGCGCCACCTGTGATGATACCCGCGTATTTTCGGCTACGC
>JAKFDW010000153.1:0-8643 GCA_036675955.1 Orrella sp.
ATGATGCAGCAATACCACCGCCTGAAGGCCGAGGCCGGTTCGCATCTGCTGTTCTATCGCATGGGCGACTTCTACGAGATGTTCTACAGCGATGCCGAGCGCGGCGCGCGGCTGCTCAATCTCACCTTGACCAAGCGCGGCTCTTCCAATGGTGCGCCCATACCCATGGCGGGGGTTCCCTTCCATGCCATGGAAGGCTATCTGGCCAGGCTCGTCGCGCAGGGGGTTTCCGTCGCCATCTGCGAACAGGTTGGCGATCCGGCCGCCAGCAAGGGGCCGGTAGAGCGCAAGATCGTGCGTATCGTCACACCGGGCACCCTGACCGATGAAGCGCTGCTGCCCGCCAAGGCCGACCGCATGATAGCGGCCGTCTGGACCGCAAGAGTGAACAAAATTGATCGCGCAGGACTGGCCTGGATGAATCTGGCCAATGGCGAATTCAAGGTCAGCGAATGCACGCGCGACATGCTGGACACCGAGCTGCACCGTATCTCCCCGGCCGAACTGGTATGCGCCGAAAATGCGCGGATGGAGGCTGGGAGCGGTATTGCGATCAGCGCCATCCCAGACTGGCATTTCGAGGCGGACGGCGCGCGCGATGCGCTTCAAAGGCACTTCGCGGTCGATTCACTGGCCAGCTTCGGCCTGTCCGACCTGCCCACGGCCAGTTGCGCCGCCGGGGCTTTGCTGCGTTATGTCAGCCGCACCCAGTCGCAATCGCTCTCGCACATACAAGCCATACAAGTGGACCACGGTGGGGAATACGTCGTACTGGACCCGGTTACGCGCAAGAACCTGGAAATCACCGAAACCATCAGCGGCGAAGCGGGCCCTACACTTTTCTCGACGCTGGACCATTGCGAAACACCCATGGGCAGCCGGCTGCTGCGGCGCTGGCTGCACAATCCGCTGCGCGACAATCATGCCGCCCTGGCGCGCCAGCAGGTCATCTCCGTGTTCCTGTCGGCCCCCAGGCAGGATAGGCTCAATGCCGAAGCGCCGCTCTCCACGCTGCGCCAGATGCTGGATCGCTACCCCGACCTGGAACGCATAGCCACTCGTATCGCATTGCGATCGGTCCGTCCACGGGAGCTGGCCAGCCTTCGTGAAGCGTTGGCGCTGCTGCCGGCCGTAGTGGAACACCTGAAGCTCTGCTTCAACGCGGAATCGACCCTGACCCCGTTTACTCAACGTATCGACATCGACTCCGCCATCGCGGCGCTGTTGCACCATGCCGTCGATCCGGAACCGGCATTGATGATACGCGAGGGCGGCGTCATTGCCGCCGGCTACGACGATGAGCTCGACGAGTTGCGGCGCCTTGCCAGCGACAGCGGCGAGTTTTTGCTTGAACTCGAGGCCCGCGAACGCGAGCGTACCGGCATCAGCAATCTGCGTGTTGAATTCAACCGGGTTCACGGCTTTTACATCGAGGTGTCGCGCGGGCAATCCGACAAAGTGCCGGCCGAATATCGCCGTCGCCAAACCCTGAAAAGCGCCGAACGCTACATTACCCCCGAATTAAAAACCTGGGAAGACAAAGTGCTCTCGGCCAAGGACCGCAGCCTGTCGCGCGAAAAATGGCTGTTCGAAAATCTGCTGGACGAGCTCATGGCTCATGCGCCGGCCCTGTCCCGTTGCGCCTCTGCCCTGGCGGAAATCGACGCCCTTGCGGCACTGGCCGAACATGCCGCGCTCAACGACTGGGTCGCGCCCGAGCTCACGCAAGACAATGAAATCGTAATCGAGGCCGGCCGCCATCCTGTGGTCGAGCATTCCATAGAGCGGTTCACGCCCAACGACTGCGAGCTGGGGCCGCAAAGGCGGATGTTGCTGATTACAGGTCCCAACATGGGCGGCAAGTCCACCTATATGCGCCAAACCGCCCTGATTGTCCTGCTGGCCAGGACCGGCAGCTTCGTGCCGGCCACCGCCGCGCGCATCGGCCAGATCGATAGGATATTCACGCGCATCGGAGCCGCGGACGATCTGGCCGGCGGCCGCTCCACCTTCATGATGGAAATGACGGAAGCCGCGGCCATTCTTTCGGCCAGCACACCGCAAAGCTTGGTACTGATGGATGAAATCGGCCGCGGCACGTCGACTTATGACGGTCTGGCATTGGCCTGGTCCATTGCCCATCGGCTGTTGAGTCACAACCAGGCCCTGACTCTTTTCGCCACCCATTATTTCGAAATTACGCGACTGCCTGGCGAAGCGCCGGCGGCCGCCAATGTACATCTGGCCGCGGCGGAATCATCGTCGGGCATCGTGTTCCTGCACGAGGTCCAGGCCGGCCCGGCCAGCCGCAGTTACGGCATCCAGGTCGCGCAGCGCGCCGGAATCCCCGCTGCCGTGATCCGGCATGCCAGCCGCGAACTGTCCCGCCTGGAAGCGCAAGGGGCGCCTACACCTCAGCTGGACTTGTTTTCCGCTGCGGCCGACCGTGACGGCACACCGGAAGAAGAATTGCTCCATGCAAACGCCGGCGACGTCATGCATGCCGACTCGGCACTACAATCGGCACTGGCCGCGATAGACCCCGATCAACTCACTCCCCGTGAAGCCCTGGACATTCTCTACCGCCTGCGCAAAGAACATCTATGAATCCGCAACAGCCACTCGCTCTCCTGGGCGGACTCACGCCTCATGACTTCATGAAGCATTATTGGCAACGCAAGCCCCTGCTGATACGCCAGGCCATTCCAGGGTTCAAACCCTCTCTGTCCATTGCCGACATCAAGCAATTGGTCAAGCGCGAAGAAGTTGAATCGCGGCTGATCTGGCAGGATGAGAACGGTTGGAACATGAAGATCGGGCCCTTCCAGCGCTTGCCGGCGGCCCGCAAGCCCAACTGGTCATTGCTGGCGCAAAGCGTGGACCTGCACGACGACGCAACCGCGGCCCTGATGCGCCAATTCCGTTTCATTTCCGACGCACGCCTGGACGACGCGATGATCAGCATAGCGACCGACGGCGGCGGCGTAGGCCCCCACTTCGACAGCTATGACGTCTTCCTGCTGCAGGCCCACGGCCAGCGCCGCTGGCGCATCAGCCAGCAAAAAGATCTCACGCTGCAAGCCGGCCTTCCACTGAAAATCCTTCAGAACTTCGTCGCGGAAGAGGAATTCGTTCTGGAACCGGGCGATATGCTTTACCTGCCTCCGCATGCCGCGCATGACGGCGTTGCCATGGGCGATTGCATGACTATTTCAATCGGCTTTCGCGCGCCCACTGAGGCGACTTTGGCCTGCGGCATGCTGGAAGCGGCCAATGATCAAATCTTGGCCAATCTGGGCGACACCGGCGGCCTGTACGCCAATCCCGTCATTCCGGGGCCCGTATTGTCGGGCACGTTCAAGGACAAGGGCGTCGCTGCAAGCGCCACACCCTCGGAACTGCCCGATACCCTTGTCCAGGCGGCCGTCCAGGCGATCCAGAAGGTACGCTTCGACGAAGCGCTTGCTGCACGCTTCCTGGGGCAATGGCTTACCGACATCCCGGCCAATGCCTATTTCGAATCCAGCAGCGACGCGCTCGATCTATCGGTCGAGCTGCCGTCTTTCGGAAAACTCGTTCTCGATCGCTGCAGCCGCGTCATGTATCGCGACAAGCAGCTTTTTATCAACGGTGAAGTCGCTGCGGTTCCCGCTTCATCGCTGCTGCGGCGGCTGGCCGACGAGCGCGAGCTTCTGTGTACCGGCGACCAAGCCGGCAAGCTCAAGCAAAAGGAAAGACGCGTGCTGACCGAGTGGCTCGAGGAGGGTTGGCTGCACTATGTTGACAGCCCGGCGCCATGATGCACGCCATATGCTTCAAAGAACTTTAGACTGCGACCGTATTAGCTTATAAGTAATTAAGAAATAAGAACCGAGTCGTTTGGCGTACGGCTTGGGCTGCTTAGAATGGAAGCACATGCATTCTCCGAGCACGCCATGCTGGCCCCTTCTTATATCCCCGAAGCAAAACATAAACTCCTTACCGAGCTGTCCGACGGCCTGGAATCCAATGCACTGAGCTGGCTTTCCGGTTATTTCGCCGGAGTCGCCCAAGGCAAACAGCAGTCGGGCCGCAGCGCGCCCCCCTCTATCGCCGCTGTCGCCGAAACGCAGGCCGCAAGGCGGCTCACCATTGTATATGGGAGCCAGACGGGCAACGCCAAGCGCATTGCCGAGTCCATCGCCGAGCGAACCGGCGCGCTGGGGCTGACTACGCGTTTGCTGCGCGCAGATCGCTATCCGACTCGCGAACTGAAAGACGAACACTTGTTGTATATCGTCATGAGTACGCAGGGCGAAGGCGAGCCACCGGATGACTCCCTGGCTTTTGTCGAATTCCTGAGCAGTCGGCGCGCCCCCAAGCTTCCTGCGCTGAAATACGCGGTGCTGGGTCTGGGCGATTCCAGCTATCCCTTGTTCTGCGGCATCGCACAGAACCTGGATGCCCGGCTGGCCGAACTCGGCGCTCACCGCGTGCATGACCTGGGTACCGCCGACCTCGATATCGAAACCGTGGCGGCGCCCTGGCAGGAGGCGACCATCGCCCTGGCGCAGAAAACCCTTAAACAGGCAGAACCGGCCGGGGCCAGCATTATCCCGCTGCACCCCAAGGCCTCTCCCGTATCGCGCGACCAGCCTTTTCTCGCCGAACTGTTGCTCAACCAGTCCATCACGGGGCGCGACAGCGGAAAAGACGTGCGGCACCTGGAAATATCGCTGGAAGGCGGACAGTTGAATTACCTGCCGGGCGATGCGCTGGGCGTTTGGCCCACGCAATCCCAGTCACTGGTCGACGCGGTGCTTGCCACGCTGGGCCTCGATCCCAATGAGGTTGTCGAATTCAACAAAGTATCGCGCAGCCTTAACGAATGGTTAAAACACCACCGCGAGCTGACTCAGCTGACCAAGCCGTTCCTGCTGGCCCATGCCGAGCTCGCGCACAGCAATGAATTGCAAGGCCTGCTCCAGGCGGATGCGGTCGAGGCCCTGAAGGAATTCCTCGGCACGCGGCAAGTCATCGATGTGTTCAAGACCTATCCAGCCAAATGGTCCGCCCACGCCCTGGTCAAGGCACTGCGGCCCCTGACGCCCCGCATGTATTCCATTGCATCGAGCCAAACCGCCGTCGATGCGGAAGTCCATCTTACACTGGCCAACGTCGAATACGAACACGAGGGCGAAACGCGCTGGGGAGTGGCGTCGCGGTTTCTCTGCGAACTGGACGAGGGCGACAAGCTCCCCATTTTCATAGAAGAAAACCCGCGCTTCCGGCTGCCCGCCGATGCTGCGCGCGATGTCATTATGATAGGGCCGGGTACAGGCATAGCGCCATTTCGGGCTTTTGTGCAGGAGCGCAGCGCCAGCGAGGCCAGCGGTCGCAACTGGCTGTTTTTCGGCAATCCGCATTTCGCATCCGACTTTCTCTATCAGACAGAGTGGCAGCGCGCATTGCAGGATGGCGACCTGGACCGCCTGGACCTGGCATTCTCCCGGGACCAGGCCGAGAAAGTCTACGTCCAGCACAAGTTGCTCGAGCGCGCCACCGATCTGTACGAATGGATACAGGGCGGCGCTCATGTCTATGTGTGCGGTGATGCCACGCGCATGGCCAAGGACGTGCACCAGGCCTTGCTGCGCATCGCCCGGGACGAAGGCGGACTGGACGATGCACAAGCCAAGCAATGGCTGGACGACCTGGCCGCGCAAGGCCGTTATGCCCGCGACGTTTACTAATCAGGATTTTCATGAGCAACACCCTTTCGCACCTCGAACAGGTCAAAGCCGCCAGCCGTCATTTGCGCGGGACGATTCAAGAAGGCCTCGACGACCCGATCACAGGCGCCATCAGCGATGACGACAACAAGCTGCTGAAGTTCCACGGCAGCTACCAGCAGGATGACCGCGATATCCGCGATGAACGGCGCAAGCAGAAGCTCGAGCCCGCCTATTCCTTCATGATCCGCGCCCGGCTGCCGGGCGGAGTGATAAGCCCCGAACAATGGCTGGCATTCGACGACCTTGCGCGAGACTATTCCAGCCGCGGCCTGCGCATCACCACCAGGCAGACGTTTCAGTGGCACGGCATCATCAAGCGCGACCTCAAACCAAGCATGCAGGCCATCCATAACGCCATGGCCACGACGATTGCAGCCTGTGGCGACGTGAACCGGCAAGTCGTAAGCTCGGTCAATCCGCAGTTGTCCAGCCAGCACAAGCAGGTGCAGGAATGGACGCAGAAGCTGTCGGATCACTTCATCCCGCGGACCCGCGCGTATCACGAGATCTGGCTGGATGGCGAGAAAATCACCGGCGAGCCCGAGGAAGAACCCATCTACGGCGATACTTACCTGCCGCGCAAGTTCAAAATGGGCATTGCCATACCGCCGACCAACGACGTCGATGTCTTCGCGCAGGATCTGGGCCTTATCGCCATTATCGAAGACGGCCGCTTGCATGGCTTCAATGTGGCCATAGGCGGCGGCATGGGCGCCAGCCATGGCGACGACACCACCTATGCACGCCTGGGCAGCCTGATTGGCTTCGTGCCGCCTGAACAATTGATCGCCGTGGCCGAGGGCGTGGTCACCCTGCAGCGCGATTACGGCAATCGCGCCGAACGCCAGTATGCACGTCTGAAATACACCATAGATCACTGCGGGCTGGACTGGTTCAAGGCCCAGCTCGAAGAGCGCATCGGATTCGCCCTGCAGCCCGTACGGCCCTACCATTTCGACCAGAACGGCGATCGCTACGGCTGGTCCGGCGGCGAGGATGGAAAGTGGCATCTTGGCCTGTATATCGAGTCCGGGCGTCTGTGGGACCATGGCGGCAGCCAATTGCAAACCGGCGTGCGCGAGATCGCAAAAGTGCACAAGGGCCAGTTTCGGCTTACTTGCAACCAAAATCTGGTCATCGCCGATGTCGCCAAAAAAGATCGTGCCGCCATCGACAAGCTGGTGGCGCAATATGGACTGGATGGCTACCTGCGCCAAAGCGGCATCCGGCGCCACCATATTTCCTGCGTTGCCTTGCCCACCTGTGGCCTGGCAATGGCCGAAAGCGAACGCTACGCGCCCGTGCTGCTGCCCAAACTGGAAGCGCTGCTGGCGGCCCACGGGCTGGAAGACGCGCCCATCCTCCTGCGCATTACCGGCTGCCCAAATGGCTGCGCACGTCCCTATCTGGGCGAAATAGCATTGATAGGCCGAGCACTGGGACGCTATGACTTGCGGCTGGGCGCCGACTTCATCGGCGAACGCCTGAATATCGTGTATCGTGAGAACATCGCCGAGCCTGAAATTTTGAGCACGCTTGATGCCTTGTTCGAAGCATATGCGAAAGACCGCGAAACCGATGAAAAATTCGGCGACTTTCTGGTGCGCAGCAAGGTAGTACCAGCCCCAACGTCACGGCTCACCCCTATTGTCCTGGATGCCGTAACCTGAACCTGATGCGATTATTTCCCTTATTTGCCGACCTGAAAGATCGGCGTGTGCTGGTGGTGGGCGGCGGAAACGTCGCAGAACGAAAAGTAAAAAGCCTGCTTGCCTCCGGTGCTGTTGTTACCGTCGGCGCACCCGAGGCGACGCCGGAACTGAAACAGTTGCATGAACAAGGCGCAATCCGGTTCCTCGCCCTGCCCTTCCAGCCCCAGTGGCTGGAAGACGTCTGGCTGGTTATTGCCGCCACCGACGACCGCGACACCAATCGGCGCATCGCCGCCCTGGCCCAGGAAAAGCGGCTTTTCATCAATGTCGTGGACGACCCCGTTCTCTCTACCTTCCAGGTACCATCCATTGTCGACCGATCGCCCCTGATGATTGCGATCTCCTCAGCGGGATACGCGCCTGTGCTGGCCCGACGGGTACGCGAGCGCATCGAAACGCTCTTTGATCACTCCCTTGGCTCCCTGGTCGCCTTGGCGGCACGCCATCGCCCGGCCATACGCAAGGCCAGGCCGGATATGCGCCATCGTCGGGAATTCTATGACTGGCTTCTGGACGGACCGGTGGCGGCGGCATTGCGCAAGCAACAACCGCAGGCAGCGGAGCAGGCACTGGCAGACGAACTGCAAAAGGCGCCCGGCCCGATGCAAGGCAAAGTAGCACTGGTCGGGGCCGGCCCCGGCGACCCCGGCCTCCTTACGCTGAGCGCTTTGCGCGCCTTGAACGAAGCCGACATCATCCTGTACGACCGCCTGGTGAGCGAAGAGGTCCGTGACCTCGCGCGCCGCGATGCCACGCAAGTCTGCGTCGGAAAGATACCAGGCGAGGATCACAACGCCACCCAGGCCCGTATCCACCAGTTGATGCTGGAACACGCAAGTGCGGGCCAATACGTGGTCAGGCTCAAAGGCGGCGATGCCTTCGTGTTCGGCCGCGGCGGCGAAGAGCTCGAGTTCCTGCGCAGCCACGACATTGCCTATGAAGTCGTGCCGGGCATTACCGCCGCCATGGCATGCGCCGCATATGCGGGCATCCCCTTGACACACCGCGACCATGCCCAGTCGCTGCGGCTGACAACGGCTCAATTCAGCAAGGATACGACCAAAGAAGACTGGATTTCATTGGCGCAGGCTAACCAGACTCTGGCGTTCTACATGGGAGTCAGCCAGCTGGATTGGCTGCCCACCCAGTTGATCGCT
>JAKFDW010000154.1:0-2321 GCA_036675955.1 Orrella sp.
CACGACCTGATGGCGGCCTACCGCAAGCGGCTTACCGGCAGCGACCGCAGCGAGCAATTGAAGGCGGCGCAGGCCTGGACCCAATGGGAAAGCCACACCATCACGCTATTGCCCAATGCCGCCCACGTGCAGGCGCTGTCCGCCGACGAGGCCGCACTGGCATTCGCCCGCATCGAGAACCATTATTTCGTGAACCATGGCTTCATGGAAGAAGGTCAGCTGCTGCGCAACGCGCACCTTCTGAAAGACATCCCCGGCGTGATCATCCAGGGCCGCTACGATGTCTGCACCCCGGCCAAAACGGCCTGGGAACTGCACAAGGCATGGCCCAAGGCCGAATTCCATCTGGTCGACGATGCCGGCCACGCCTTCGACGAACCCGGGATATTGACCCAATTGCTTGCCGCCACCGACAAGTTCAGCGGCAAGGCCAGGACAGACACATGAACATCACCCTCAACGGCAAGCCTCTGCAGCTGGAACACGCATCCACCATTTCCGAGCTGATTGCTTTTCTTGGCTACCAGGGCAAGCGCATTGCCGTGGAAGCCAATGGCGATATCGTTCCCAAAAGCCAGCACGGCGACACCGCGCTGGCCGAGGGCGACGAAATTGAAATCGTGGTTGCCGTAGGCGGGGGCTGAACCCGCGTTCTGAGCGGCCAGTTCCTAAAGCAGTCCGCCTTATTGCGGTCCGCCCGATCGCGGTCGCTTGCTTGCAGGTCGCATGATCGCGGGTCGACTGATACCGAGTCGCGTGGTCGCTAGGCGCCTGATCGCAGGTCACTTAATAGCACGCCGCCTTAGCGCAGACCGCCGAAGCCGCCCTTGCCCAGGCCCTTGATGCCGCCCATGGCGCGCATCATCTTGGCCATGCCGCCCTTTTTCATCTGCTTCATCATGCCCTGCATCTGGTCGTACTGCGACAGCATGCGGTTGACTTCCTGCACGGGCACGCCGGCGCCGGCCGCGATGCGGCGCTTGCGCGAAGCCTTCAGCAATTCCGGCTTGGCGCGTTCCGCGGGCGTCATGGAATTCAGGATGCCTTCGGTGCGGCGCAATTGTTTTTCGGCCTGGCCGCCTTGAATCTGGCTGGCCGCCTGCGCGAACTGCGCCGGCAGTTTTTCCAGCAATGAGCCCATGTCGCCCATTTTCTTGACCTGCTGCAACTGATCGCGGAAATCGTTGAGGTCGAAACGATTGCCCGACTTGATCTTGGCCGCGAGCTTTTCCGCGTCGGCAACATCAATATTCTTCTGCGCCTGCTCCACCAGCGACACGATATCGCCCATGCCCAGCACGCGCTGCGCCATGCGTTCCGGGTGGAAGGGTTCCAGGCCGTCCAGCTTTTCGGACACGCCCACAAACTTCAGCGGCTTGCCGGTGACGTGGCGCACGGACAAGGCCGCGCCGCCGCGCGCATCGCCGTCCAATTTCGTGAGCACGACGCCCGTAAGCGGCAAGGCGTCGGCAAAGGCGCGCGCCACATTGACCGCATCCTGGCCTTGCATGGCGTCGACCACGAACAGCGTTTCAATCGGCTTGAGCAAGTCGTGCAGCGCGCGAATCTCGCGCATCATCGCTTCGTCGATGCCAAGGCGGCCGGCCGTATCGACAATAAGCACTTCGTAGTGGTGCCGCCTGGCGTGATCCAGGGCGCCGCGGGCGATGTCTTCGGGCTTTTGCGAGGAATCGGAAGGCAGGAAGTCGACGTTGACCTGGCCCGCCACCGACTTCAACTGCTCGATGGCGGCCGGGCGATAGACGTCGGCACTGACCACCAGCACCTTCTTCCTGCCGGTTTTCTTGCCGTACTGTATGTGGCCGCCTTCGCTTAGCCACTTGGCCAGCTTGCCGGTGGTCGTCGTTTTACCCGCCCCCTGCAGACCGGCCATGAGGATGACCGCCGGCGGCTGCGTGGCCAGCGACAATTCGCTGGCTTCGGCGCCAAGGTCGCCGCCCATCAGCGCGGTCAGTTCCTTGTGGACGATACCGACCAGAGCCTGCCCGGGATTCAGGCTGCCGGCTACATCCTGGCCCAGTGAACGCTCTTTTACGCGCGCGACAAAATCGCGCACCACCGGCAGAGACACGTCGGCTTCAAGCAGGGCCATGCGCACTTCGCGCAGCATGTCTTGCGTATTGGCCTCGGTCAGGCGCGCCTGGCCGCGCATGGTTTTAACGACGCGTGAAAGACGTTGGGTAAGATTGTCGAGCATAACGATGGTTTCGCTTAAACTAGTTGAACTTTCGGCATACGGACTAAAATAATCCGATTAGGGCTTGCCCTGTACTGTATAACCAGAAACTCAAGGGACTATG
>JAKFDW010000155.1:0-3861 GCA_036675955.1 Orrella sp.
TTAGTCGTCGATGCGCTGGATCTTTGCTACACCAAAGGACATGTCAATACCTTCGTCATCATCAGCGGCGACTCCGATTTCTCGCCGCTGGTCTCGAAATTGCGCGAGAACGCCAAGCAGGTAATAGGCGTAGGAGTCAAACAGTCAACCTCGGATTTGCTCATCGCAAATTGCGATGAATTCATTTTCTACGATGATCTGGTTCGCGCGACGCAACGCACTGTCGACGAACCCGGCCCCAAGAATCCAGCGGCCGACGACAACGCGGTTTCTTCCGGAAGCGAAAGCCGCGGGCCGGCAGAAGTGCAAGCCTTGAAAGCCGAGGCGATAAGAATTGTTGTCGATACATTCGATGCACTGCTATCGGAACGTGGCGAGGGCGGGAAGATATGGGCTTCGACGCTCAAGCAAGCGGTCAAGCGGCGCAAGCCTGATTTCAATGAAACCTATTACGGTTTTCGAACATTCGGGAACCTGCTGGAAGAGGCACAGGCTGCTCATCTATTCGATATTGGCCGGGACGAAAAATCGGGCATCTACGTCCACAGCACTCAGGCCGGCAAGAAGCCGACCCCAACTGTGCGAGCGCGCCGAAGCCGAAAAGCGGCGAGCAAGCAAAATAGCGATACCCCTGCGGCAGAAGTCGAAGGTACTATTGCTCCTGCCCGGGCGGCGCGCAAGCAAGCCGTCCGCACACGCCGCAAGCCCACATCAACATGACCCCGACTGGAGCCTATCGTGAATCGCAGAGCCATGCTACGCCTTGCTGCCCT
Source organism: Orrella sp. (assembly GCA_036675955.1). Taxonomy (GTDB): domain Bacteria; phylum Pseudomonadota; class Gammaproteobacteria; order Burkholderiales; family Burkholderiaceae_B; genus Pollutimonas. Next base: position 774 of record JAKFDW010000155.1, read on the forward strand.
GGGAACATTTTCCGCCGCAACCTTCACCACCAGTAAGGCACAACCTCTAGACGAAGCCGCCCTTGAAAAGGCATTGAAAAAGTTCGGCGCCTTGTCAGCGGGAAATACTTCAGCAAGTATTGTGGTGCATGACGGCCAGAACAAGATGACACATGGCGTCAACGCGAATCTTCCGCTATTTGTCGGCAGTGCGATCAAGACATTCATTCTTGCGCAGTACCTGAAAGAGGTCGAGGCCGGACGACTCTCTGAAGAGACCCAACTGGAAGTCGGACCCAAAGTCTGGTCGCCCAGCAGTCCCGTATTCATCAATCTTCAGGGCATGACCACCGCGCGCAGTGTGCTGGAGGCGATGATCACACACAGCGACAACACTGCCACGGACATTGCCATCAACACGGTGGGACCAGACAAGGTACGCGCCCTGATCAAGAACGCCGGACTCGTCGGAACGCGCATACCCGATTCCACGCGCATGCTTTTCTCCTATTTGGCTGGAGCCCCGGAAAATACCGACATCGGTTGGGAAGGAATAGAAAAAATGATGGCTGGCAAATTGCCTGGCCAACCGCGCTCCGCTGTCAACGACCGCCAGACGATGGTCAGCACCGCGGCCGAGATGACGGACTGGTACGAACACGTTTTGGCCGGCAAGTATTTCGAGAAACCTGAAACGCTGGCCGAATTCAAGCGCATATCCGCCATGGCGGGGGCCATTCCTCAAACCGTTCCGCCCGACACCATGGCCTATGGCAAGGGTGGCAGCATAGACTGGGACGGCTTCCATTGCCTCAGCCTGGCAGGCCAGATGGTATTGCCGGGACAACGTGCCAACTTCTGCTTTACGGTCAACTGGGACGGCGACGATGCCAGCGTGCCGACAATGTTCGGCTCTTATGTACAACAGTGCCAGCAAATGCTGCGCTTGGTGGCCGCGGGGCAATTTCCCGCAAAGGTAAATTGAATGTTTTTCACTCTGCTGTTGGCCACATTCTTGATTGCGGCTATCGTCTCGCTGATTGTCGTGCGGATTTTCGACAAGCCTTTGAGCCGCATCCTGGACCGCATCATCCAGGATGACATTGCCTCTGCCTGGCGCCGCTACATCACCTTTGCGGCGTTCGTCGTCGGGATTTCAGGCGGAGTACGCATCTATGAATTGGAGCGCTACATCGACCCGCCGCAGAAAGACGCTGCACCGCTGGTCTTGACTGCCGAGCGTTGGGTGCTGGAGATTTACCGGACGATAATTGAATGCCTGCAAAGCATCGCCTGGATGTACCTGGTGGTGTTTGTCTTTGCGCTCATTGCCTACGTGATCGTCAAAATAAGCGAACTCAAACACCGGCGTACTGATTGAACCGGCTCGGCTGGGCAGCGCATCAACGCCGGTAGGCACGGCCGCCGTGTCCACGATGGTGGCCATGGTAGCCCCCGCGCCCGCCGTTATGCCAGCCGTCGCCGCCTCGGCGTCCGTTGCCTTGCCAGCCAGGATGCCTGTGATGATGGCCGTGACCGCTCCACGAGCGAAAGCCGAAATTCAAGAATACGGGAGGGCCTGCAGACCACGGGTCGACGTAGGCCGGGGCAGGCGGAAACGCATAAATGGGACCTGGCGCGGAGTAGTAAACCGCGCCGCCTGGGCTATAGTGAGCTCGCGTTGTGCCGTAGATGGCGCAACCGCCCAGCAGAGACAGCAGCGTCGACGCCAGAATGAGCCGTCGGACTACGTAGTTCGCGATTTTCATGATGAAAATTTAGACAGCATGGAGCCGGAAAGGTTCGAATGCTGTCGGGGGTGCAAGCGACGATGCGCTCGGGCATACTGAAATGCCGGGCAGAGTCTTTCAGCAATTTGGAGATACGTTCTTGCAAAGCTAGGCTCCTGCGCGAAAAGCGGAATGACTGGGGTAAAAGAATGACAGAAAAACGAGATTCTTCCCTATTTGGCCCGGCGCATCCATAAGCTCAATGCCCCTCGGCCGATCGGTTAATCGGGAAAACCCGCGAGGTTATTCCCGACTCCGGCCTTCTTTTTAACCCGTCCAGATTGCCGTTTGATGACCGTCAGGTCATGGAAGGACGTACCAAACCGAGATGCTCGCGCAAGGTAGTCGTTTCATAGTCCCGGCGAAACAGGCCCCGCTTTTGCAATACCGGCACAACGTGTTCGACGAAGTCGTCGATACCGTCCGGCAAGGACGGCGGCATCAGATTGAATCCATCGGCGCCCTCGTTGCGCAGCCACCGTTCCATCTCGTCGGCAATCCCTTCCGGTGTGCCGACCATGGTGCAATGCCCGCCGCCTGCCGCCAGCCTGCCCAGCAGTTGCCGCAGCGTCGGCTTCTCGGTTTCGATGATACGCAAGACCGTCGCGTAACGGCCCTTGGGTCCGCTGAAATCTTCCAGAGGTTTCAGAGCGGGTACGGGGGCGTCCAGCTCCCATTCCATGCAGTCCCTTCCAATATACATGCCCAATTGCCGCAAGGCATCGGGCGCCGGCAATAGTTCGTCGAGTTCGCGCTGCTTGGCCCGCGCCTCCGCCTGAGTTGATCCGATATAGGTGACCAGGCCTGGCATGATGGGCACCGGGTCGCTGCGGCCGGCGGCCCGTACGCGCCCCTTTATGTCGCGATAGTATTCCTGTGCCGCGGCCAGATCGTAGGCTACCGCGTAAATGGCTTCGGCACGCCTTGCGGCGAGGTCTCTGCCCTGGTCGGACGCCCCGGCCTGAAACAGCACTGCGTGGCCCTGAGGCGGGCGCGGCACGGTCAAAGGGCCGTCGACGCGAAAATGATCGCCCTTGTGATTGATGGCTCGCACCTTGTCGCTGCTGGCGTATGCACCGTGCCTGTCCAGTTCAAGCGCGTCATCGGCCCAGGAGTCCCACAAGCGCAAGACTGTATCCACAAACTCTTCTGCACGGGCGTAACGCCACGCGTGATCCGGCATCGCATCGAAACCGTGGTTTCGCGCTTCGGCATCGAACATGGAGGTGACAACATTCCAGCCCATGCGGCCGCGCGAGATGTGGTCCAGTGAAGCGACCAGCCGCGCGGCATGGAACGGCGTGTAGAACGTGCTGGAC
>JAKFDW010000156.1:0-3017 GCA_036675955.1 Orrella sp.
ATGCTTCGCACGTCCATCAAGCGCGTGCGTCAAGCCATCGATGCTGGCGACAAAGCAGCCGCTGCCGAAGTTTTCCAGAAAACGACAAGCATTATCGATCGCGTTGCCGACAAGAACATCATTCATAAAAACAAGGCAGCTCGCCACAAGAGCCGTCTTGCTGCTGCGGTCAAGGCATTAGCCTGATTGCTGTAATGGTTTAGCTGGCAAAGCAGGACTCGAGCCCAGGCTCGTATGGCGGGACGCAACAGCGTCCCGTTTTTCGTTGTGGTTGTCTGCGGTATAGTTCGGCATAGCAAAAATTCAATAACCGACATACGAGGCAATAATGACCACCGCTACACCCGTTTTGCTGCAACTGCTCCCCCTGCCCTTTCCTGAAGCCCAGCAACGGCTCGCGCAACACTTCGACGTAATCCAACTATGGAATGAGCAAGACCCTGACGCCGTGATTGCTGCGCGCCGGGATGAAATCGTAGCGCTCGTCACCAGCGCCATGACGCCGACCTCGGCTGCGCTCATCGACAAACTGCCCAATTTGCGCGCCATTTGCAGCCACGGCGTGGGTTACGATGCCATCGACGTCAAGCACGCACAGCAGAAAGGCATACAAGTCAGCAATACGCCCGACGTACTGAACGACTGCGTGGCAGACCTCGCATTGGGGCTGTTGCTTGCCACGGCACGCAAACTTGGCCACGCGGAACGCTACGTACGCGGCAACCTATGGGGCACCGACGCCAAGTTCCCCTTGGCCGTCAAGGTCAGCCACAAGAAAATCGGCATCGTCGGCCTCGGTCGCATCGGAATGGCCATTGCCCAGCGGGCAAAAGGCTTCGACATGGAGATCCGCTACCACAATCGTCGGGAACGAGCCGACGTTGGCCTGCGCTATGAACCGTCCTTGCAGCAACTGGCCGACTGGGCCGATTTCCTTGTCATTGCAACGGTAGGCGGTCCGGAAACGCGGCACCTGGTCAACGGTGAAGTCATCAAGGCGTTGGGCCCCGATGGCATTCTCATCAACATCGCGCGCGGCACGGTGGTCGACGAAACTGCCATGGTCAATGCCCTGGCCAGTGGCGAGCTCGGGGGTGCGGGCCTGGATGTCTACGAATCAGAGCCCACTGTGCCCGAGGCATTGAAGTCACTGGACAACGTGGTCATCGTGCCTCATATTGCCAGCGCGACCAATGAAACGCGCAGAGCCATGTCCGACCTAGTGGCGGCCAACGCGCAAGCCTACGCCAATACGGGCAAAGTCATTACGCCCATACCGCCTTTGTAATTTACGCATATAAAGCAAGCCTCATGAATCCATCCACCCTCATAGGCATCGCCGCCAGCGTTCTGTTGCTGGGCGTCGTGCTGTTCTTTTCCGCGGAAGATCCAGGCTTGTTCCTGGATATCCCCAGCCTCGCCATAGTGCTGGTCGGGACCATGGCCGCCACATTCATCAGCTATCCATTGCGCGAAGTCGTGCGTATCTTTGGCCTGATACGCACGGTGCTGCGCAACGAGCGCCTGTATACCGCGCACGATATCGAAGACCTGGTGGCCATCTCGCGGATCTGGATGACGGGAAATATCAGGGCGGTGGAAGAGGCGCTTGAATCGGTCTCCAATCCCTTCCTGAAAACGGGAGTCCAGCTGGTCATCGACATGACGCCGGAAGAAGACATCCTCGACCTGCTGCAATGGCGAATTTCCAGGCTACGCGCCAAGGAGCACGCCGAAGCCCAGCTATTTCGCGTCATGGCGAACTACTCTCCCGCCTTCGGCATGGTCGGTACGCTTATTGGCCTGGTGAATTTGCTATTCCTGCTTGGCGATGGCGACATGACGTCCATAGGCCAACATATGGCACTTGCTCTGATGACCACATTCTATGGCGTGCTGCTTGCCAACCTCTTATTTAAGCCGGTGGCGGTAAAGCTGGAGCGTCGCACCGAGCAACGTGTGGAAGTGATGAACATGGTGTTGCAGGGTATCTCGATGATGTGCCAGAAACGCAGCCCCAACCTCATGCGCGAAACGCTCAATTCATTCATGATCGATTATCAGGACGAGATCAATGACGGCAGCAGTCGCCGCGTGCAGGCCGGCTCCGAGGCCTGACCGACAGTCTTATGGCAAACATTAGAAACGCCCCACATCAGGCCATGCGCGACGGCGGCGAATCGCCCAATCGGCCCAGCAACCCCTTGGCGCAGCTTGCAGCGCGCCAGCGCGAGCTTGAGGCAGAACTTGCAGCCGCACGCAAGGCCAATCTACAAACGCGAGTCAGGCCAGGCAGCAAACCATGGCATATCCAGCCCACACACATCCAGGAGGACGAGGGCTGGTACACCACCTATCTGGACGTGATGACCCTGCTGCTGGTGCTTTTGGTAGTCATGCTGTCGTTTGCCGGCAAGGGCGCACTGGAAGGGTTCAAGGAGGCGACGGGCGGCTCCACCATTCCCGCGCCCCAGACCGTCCAGGTTCCGCCTTTGGAAGGCCTGCCCGAAGTCGACCTGGGCCCTTTACGGGCCGGCATTGGCCTTCTTCCCGCAAACAATGGCCTGCTGCCTGAAATCGGCATCCACCACCAACACGAAGCGCCTGCTCATGTTGGGCCGCCGACAAATATTGCCCAGGCACCCCTGCCGCCCTTTCCGCATGTGACATTGCCAGAAAGCCTGGATCAAACCGCTTTGGTGAATGAGCCCAGCTCCCCCGAAGCGCCCTCGAACCCCTCTGCTGGCCGTCCTGGCCCGCGTGAGTCCGCCGTGATTGAGCCTGCCCCGGTCAATCCTGCCCCGGTCAATCCTGCCCCGGTCAATCCTGCGCCAGCCATTCCCGCTACGGGCGATCCCGCTCCGGCCAGGCCGGAGTCTTTAAATTCTAAACAAGACATGCTTGCCGGCCTGCCCGTGGGCGAGCTTGGCGACGACATAGACGTCATCGTCAACGAACGATCCGTGAGCTTCCGTATCAACAGCGAGATACTGTTCGGTTCCGGCGAAGCCGACCTC
>JAKFDW010000157.1:0-12802 GCA_036675955.1 Orrella sp.
CGACAACCTGACCGACAGGCAGTACGCCAGCAGCTACGTCATCCGGGCCACGCCGCCATCGGCGAATGCGCCCGGCTACTTGCCCGGCAACGGGCGCAGCGTCAGCGCGGGGCTGAGCTACAAATTCTAGACGGCAGCGGTGGTGCCAAATTCGCGGTATTACCGCATAATGTCCCCCGAAGACTCAACCCGGGAGACATCATGGCGCCACCTGACAATACGGTACTCATTACCGGCGCAAGCCGCGGCATAGGCGCGGCAACGGCCATCGCGGCCGCACGCAACGGCTTCAATGTAGCGGTCAACTACGTCAAAGACGAAACGGCCGCGCAAGGCGTCGTGCAGGCCATCGAACGGCAAGGCCGCCGAGCCGTCGCCATACAGGGCGATGTCGGCCGCCCCGACGACATCCAGCACATATTCCAGTCGGCCGAAGAAGCACTGGGCCCCTTGACGGCCCTGGTCAACAACACGGGCATCACCGGGCCCATAGGCCCGTTTTCCCACACCACCGACGCCACGATCGAACGCGTATTCCAGGTCAATGTCTTCGGCACCATACAGTGTTCGCGTGCGGCGCTGGCCAGCTTCGCCCGCCATGGAACACCCGGGATCATCGTCAACATCTCGTCGGTTGCCGCACGTACCGGCAGTCCCGGCGAATACATACACTACGCGGCCAGCAAGGCGGCCGTCGACGCCTTCACATTGGGTCTCGCGCGCGAGGTCGCCGCCACCGGGGTCCGCGTCTGCGGCGTAGCGCCGGGCTCGACCCTTACTGAAATCCATGCTGCCGCGGGCGAACCTGGCCGGCCCGAGCGCATTGCGCCCAAGATCCCCATGGGGCGCCTGGCCCATCCCGAAGAAGTGGCCGAAACCGTGGTCTGGCTGCTTTCGCCCGCCGCATCGTATATGACCGGCACTGTAGTCCAATGCACCGGCGGCTTGTAGGCCGGCCGAATTGCACTATATTGTTGGACCAGTCCACTTCCTTGCCCGCTAGTCAGCCATGATCACAAATGCCGTAGAAGTCTGTCCATCCACCGAACTGCGCGACGGCGATCTCGCGTGCAAGCTGGCCGTGACGCACAACGACGAAGCCGCCACCGCTTTCTTTATCCGCTATAAAGGACAGGTGCACGGCTATCTGAACCGCTGCCCTCACATGGGCTCCGAGCTGGATTGGGAGGGCAGTGTCTTTACCCGTGCCGGAGACCAGCTTATGTGCGCACGTCACGGCGCCACGTTTACGCCCGATACCGGCACATGCACCGGCGGCCCCTGCAAGCCCAGCAAACTGCTTGCATTGAAGACGTCCGAAGAGCAGCGCGGCGGCCGCCAAACAGTGATCTGGTGGCCGGAAGGAAAAACCGCTCCACGAAATTGATTGCGCCATGCAATGGGCGCCAAACGTTGCACCGCAAACATTGCACGACAAGCATTGCCTCAACCATACCGACAGCAACAGGAGACGCAGTGAATCAGCCCGCTACATCGAACATGGAATCCTCTCCCTTGCGCAGCGACATCCGGCTGCTGGGAAAAACACTGGGCGAGGTCGTCAAGGAGTGCGAAGGCAAGGCCATATACGACGTCATCGAGAAACTTCGCCGCGCCGCGGTCAAGTTCCGCCGTGAAGGCAATGAAGTCGACAGCAGGATACTCGAACGGCAAATAAGCAGGCTGGCCGACCGGGAAGCCAATTCCGTGGCCCGCGCCTTCAGCTACTTCCTGCATCTCTCCAACATTGCCGAAGACCGCGACCAAAACCGCCGCCAGCGCGAACACGAACTGCATGGCGACACGCCGGCGCGCGGCAGCCTGCAACATGCGTTGGACCTGCTGAAGGAAAACGGCATAGGCAGCCGCAAGATACTGCGTTATCTTGAAGACGCGTGCATCGTGCCGGTACTGACTGCGCATCCCACTGAAGTCCAGCGCAAGAGCACGCTGGACCTGCACCGCGAGATCGCCGGGCAGTTGGTGCACAGCGGCGGCACCCTTACTCCATCCGAAAAGCGGCACACCGAGCAACGCCTTGCCGGACTGGTCTCGGCATTGTGGCAGACACGCATGCTGCGCAAGCAAAAGCTGACGGTGCTCGACGAAATAGACAACGCCCTGACCTACTACACCAGCACCTTTCTCACGACCATTCCGCGCATTTACCAAGACCTCTCAAGCCGCCTGCGCCGGCCGGGACGCACGCTGTTCGACATCAACACCGCGCCGCTGCCGCCTTTCCTGCAAATGGGCAGCTGGATCGGGGGCGACCGCGACGGCAATCCCAACGTCGATGCCTCCACGCTGGAGCAGGCTTTGCTCAGGCAATCCACGCGGGCGCTGCAGCACTATCTGGTGGAAATCAAAGAACTCGGCACCGAGATATCCATTTCCCAGTCCCTGGGCACGGCCAGCCCGGAATTGCTGGCGCTTTCGCGGGCCAGTCAGGATCCATCGCCGCACCGGCTCGACGAACCATACCGGCGCGCCTTCATCCACGTGTATGCCAGGATGGCGGCCACGGCGCTGGCCATTACCGGTCGCCAGCTGGCGCTACGCCCCACTTACCCGGCAGCCCCCTATTCCGATCCGCAGGCCTTCCAGGCCGATCTGCAGATCATTGCCGACTCGCTGCGCCAGCATCATGGCTCGCTCATCACGGCCTTGCGCCTGTCGGGCCTGCTTCAGGCCGTCAGTATTTTCGGTTTCCACCTGGCTACCGTCGACCTGCGGCAAAGTTCGGACGTGCACGAGCGCGTACTCACAGAGCTGTTCAAGGCCGCCGACGTGCATTTCAATGGAAAGGCCGTCGACTACGCCGCCTTGTCCGAAGACGACCGTATCGTGCTGCTGCGCCAGGAGCTGCAGCAAGTCAGGCCTTTGGTATCGCCCTGGATGTCCTACTCGGCCGAGACCGAGAAAGAACTCGCCATCCTGCGCACCGCGGCCGCCATTCGCCAGACATACGGAACAAACGCCATTCGGCAAACCATTGTGTCGCACACCGAGACGCTAAGCGATCTGCTCGAAGTGCTGGTGCTGCAGCAGGAAACCGGCCTTATCTCGCCCCAGCCTGGCGGCGCGGGCAACAAGCCCCGGGACGGACTGATGGTCGTACCGCTGTTTGAAACCATACCCGACCTGATGCGCGGTCCGCAGATCATGGCCGATTGGCTGGACATGCCGGAAGTCGCCACCCGCGTGCGCTACGCGCAGGACGGCATACAGGAAGTGATGCTGGGCTATTCCGACAGCAATAAAGACGGCGGCTATCTGACCTCGAACTGGGCCCTGTACCGCGCAGAACGCCAGCTCGTGCGCGTCTTCAAGCAAAGAAAGACCCGCCTGCGCCTTTTCCACGGCCGAGGCGGATCAGTGGGCCGCGGCGGCGGATCCAGTTTCGACGCCATCCTTGCCCAGCCGCCGGGCACGGTCAACGGCCAGATACGGCTCACCGAACAGGGCGAAGTCATACAGACCAAGTACAAAGACCCCGAAGTGGGGCGCTGGCACCTTGAAACTTTCGTTGCGGCAACGCTGGAAGCCAGCCTGGCGCCCCATACCTCCGCATCGAAGTCCGAAGACGACAACATGGCGCAATTCGGCGCCATCCTGGACTTCATGTCCGATGTCGCGCAGCAAAGCTACCGCGACCTGGTGTACCAGACGCCCGGCTTCAATGACTACTTCTTTGCATCCACGCCTATACTCGAAATCGCCGGCCTCAATATCGGTTCACGGCCGGCGTCCAGGAAGGCCAGCCAGAAAATCGAAGACCTGCGCGCCATTCCCTGGGGCTTTTCGTGGGCGCAATGCCGCCTGATGCTCACCGGCTGGTATGGGGTCGGCACGGCATTGCAAACCTACATCGACGAAGGCTGCGACGCGAGCCCGGCCACGTCCGCCGAGCGACTGGCGCAGTTGCAGCAAATGGCGCAGGTCTGGCCATTCTTCAGAACCTTGTTATCCAATATGGAACAGGTCCTGGCCAAGACCGACCTGGGCATCGCCAGGCGCTATGCAAACCTGGTGCCCGACAAGAAGCTGCGCGACAGCATATTCGGCCGTATCGAACACGAGTTCCGCCTGACGCTGGAGCTGTTCGAGCGCGTCGCGCAACACGGCCTGCTGGCCGAAGACGAGCAGCTCAAGGCCGCCCTGGGAGAACGTTTCGCCTATATCGATCCGCTCAATCACCTGCAGGTCGAATTGCTGCGGCGCCACCGTTCCGCCCGCCCCAAGAGGGGCCGCGACGACGACGGTGAAAGCCGTACGCAGCGCGCCATTCACATGACCATCAACGGGGTTGCGGCGGGCCTGCGAAATTCGGGATAGAAACCATAGAACCTGGCCCGACCCGCATCGTCGACTACTTGGCCCACGCGACGTCGTCGAAGGGTGCGAATGCGCCCCATATTCCCTCGGGCGTATTGAGCAATTGCTTGGAATGTATGGTATTCGATGGGTAAGTGAACAGCCACGCGACCGGCAGTTCTTCATTGACGATTTTCTGGAATTCGTGATAAAGCGCAGTGCGTTTTGCTGGCTCATCTTCGACCGCGGCCTGGTTCAAAAGCTCGTCGACTTTCGGGTTTTTATATCCGCTCATATTGGCCCATACAACGCCTTTGCGGATGTTGGTGCTCATGTAGGTGCGCGCCACGCCGATGACGGGATCGCCCCAGTTGAATACCGGGTCGATATTCAAGTCGTAGTCATAATTGGATATGCGGCGCGCCCATGTGGGGAAGTCCGGCGAGGGCCGCAGCTCGATCTTGATACCCACTTTCTCCAACTGCGGACGCATGTATTCCGCCACGTTTTTGGACAAATCGGGGTTTGTCGGAATATAGTCCAACGTCAATGAGAAACGGCTGCCATCCTCTTTTTTGGCAAAACCTGCCTCGTCCAGCAGCTTGTTGGCTTTATCCAGGTTCAGATCGTAATGATTGAGGTCCGTGGTGAAAAATGGGCTTGACGGATGAAGCGGGCTGTAAATGGGCTTGGTCTGCCCTTGATGCAGTTTTTCGGTAATGAATTTACGATCGATGGCATAGGAAATGGCTTGCCTGACTTTAGCGTCCTGCAGCGGGCCTTCCTTGACCATGTTGAATTCAAGCCAGGTTATCGCACCGACACCCTCATAACCCTTGTGGGACAGCACCAGCTTCGGATTCTTGCCAAGCCGGTCGATATCAGATAGACGCAAGGGTGGATAGGGCGCGTAGTGGATATCGCCGCGCTGCAAGGCCAGGGTGGCTGCATTCCCATCCTTTATGATCACCACCGTGATCTTGTCCAGATTGGCAGGCCCCTTGAAGAACTTGTCGAACCGCTCCATGGTCAGGTACTGGCCCGGCTTGTAGTCCACGAACTTGAAAGGCCCCGACCCGATAGGCTTATTGTTGTAGGCACTGGATCGAATCGGGCCTTCGCTGTAAATATGCTTGGGCAGAATCGGCAGCAAGGCCGGCGTCGAGACTTCCAGCAGCAGTGCGGGATTGGGCTGTGAAAACTTTACCACTACCGTATGAGGGTCTGGCGTTTCCACCGCCTCGAGATTGGCGTACATCGACTTGCCGAAGGGATGGTTTTCTTTCACCGTCATGATCGAAAAGGCAACGTCTTCAGACGTAATCGGCTTGTCGTCATGGAAAACCGCCGTTTTGTTCAGCTTGAAGGTATAGACCTTGCCGTCCTCCGATTTTTCCCACGAGTCCGCCAAATAAGGGTGAAACTTCCACTTGTCATCGACCAATAACAAGCTGGCGAACAACTGCGATCCGGGCACCGCGGTGGCAACGCCGGACTGTATGGCGGGGTTCAGAGAATTAATGGCCGAATTGGACAGAATAGTCAGCGAGCCGCCCTTCTTGCCATTAGGCGGCGGCTCTGCCTTGGCAGCGCTTGCAAACAAGGCCGAGACCGAAAACAATCCAGCAGCAACAGCCCTGACCAGGCGATTTGTATGAAACATAATTCCTCCGTTAGGAAATAAATACCTGCTAGCGTTACGTTGTCAGCCTGCCGGCACGCTACATGCGCGGCATCCGCAAACGCGGGACAACCCCAGCTTAAAGTTCAGCGGAAGTAAACAATCGCTCCAAAGAGCCCATGTTCAAACCGCTCGATCCTATTGCTACCAACCCTCCACTCAGCCCGGAATGAGGCTGTATAAGCGTTTGCAGCTCAAACTGCTTGTTGGGCGAATATTGCAGGAGGCAAGGCTGCGCATCGTTTCCTACCGCCACAATGCCCTTGATGCGAAATACCGAATCAGGCAAGTTACGCAGTACGCTTCTTAACTTCGTTTCGTCGTAAGACGCATCCTGCTGAATAGTCAGCGTGGAAAAATTACGCGCAGTGCTATCGCGCGGCACGCCGAAAGGCTGCAAAAGCTTGAAGCCATAGTCTGCTTTCCTCTTTAAAACAGCGGCGTCTGGCAAAGGGCCGCCCCACAGAATTTCCCAATCCACCCGGGCCTGTACCGACTCGAAGATCAACGCCGATGGCGCATGCCCGTTTAACCAGGCAGTCGTTTCGATGCGCTGCTGATCGTCGATCAGATCGAGCTTGTTCGATACGATCAGGTCGGCCGCCTCGATCTGCTGCAACACCATATCGCCGACATAGCGGTCTTCGGCCATGTGGCGCACAGAACCCGCATCGACAACAGTCACGATGGACTTGAGCAGAAAGTTGCCCCCCACCCTCCCTATCTGCGCGATTTTCCTGGGGTCGCTGACACCGCTGCCTTCGATAATCAGCCAGTCCAGCTCGGGTACCAGGGCCTCGACTTTCAATAGCGCACTGACAAGCTCGCCACCCATCGAGCAACACACGCACCCGTTGGTCAGATTGATCACGTCTTGCGCCCCGTTGGTCGATTCGATCAGCGATGCGTCCACATTCAGGCTGCCAAAGTCGTTGACCATGACCAGAATGCGCAGCCCATGCCGGGCGCGCAAAATATTGTTGAGCAAGGTGGTTTTCCCTGAGCCGAGAAAACCGCCCAGCACAGTCATCGGTAGCTGCGCAGGCTTAGTCATGCTTGGGGCATGGAAAGACTTTGCCGCCCAACACCGTTCCCCATATCCGGGCATCCTTCAACGATGCCGGCGCAATTTCCAGGGGATCGTCTTCCAGTACGCAGAAGTCGGCTTGCTTGCCTATTTCGATGCTGCCGATTTCGCCGTCCAGCTTCAGCGTATACGCAGCGCCCAAGGTCATGGCGTGCAAGGCATCCTGCACCGATATGCGCTCGCTTTCGCCAAGCACACGGCCCGATGCCGTTGTGCGATTCACTGCGCACCAAGCGGTAAACAGCGGCGCCAGCGGTGTAATGGGCGCATCCGAGTGCAAGGAAAATCGAACACCCGTTGCCTTTGCCGTGGCGGCCGCGTTCATCCGGTTGGCGCGGTCGGGCCCCATGGTCATGGTGTAGTGCGCATCGCCCCAATAATAGATGTGGTTGGCGAACAGGTTTGCGCATACGCCCATGTTGGCCATGCGCTTGAATTGGTAGGCATCGGCCATCTGGCAATGCTGCAGCGTATGGCGATGATCCCAGCGCGGACTTTGTTCCAGCACTTGCTCGATCGCGTCCAGAGTGACTTCTGTGGCCTCATCGCCGTTGGTATGAATATGAATGGTCAACCCGGCATCGTGATAGGTTTTAAGAATATCTTTCAGGTTCTGCGGCGGGATCAACCAGATGCCGTTCTTTTGATCTCCGGCCGGCGGGTTGTAATAGCCAGGCCAACGCAGCCTTGCGGTAAAGCCTTGGATCGAACCGTCGGTGACCAGCTTGACCACACCGAAGCGCAACTTGTTGTTATTGTGCTTGATGGCGGGCAGTACGCGCTCGAGCGCCTTGTTTTCAAGGTCACGCAACGGCGCGTAGGCCGGCACGATACGCAGCGGGTAATCTTCGTTCGACGTGACACTGGTCAATGCGTCGATAGTGGCGTCGCTCAGGTCATTGACCAAGTCGGTCGCCGTCGTCACGCCCGCAAGCTGCGCCACCTTTCCGAAATTCCAGATGCCTTTTTCCGTTTGTCCTGCATCGAAGAAAAGATTGCCGGTCTTGCGATACACCATGTACATGGCGGCAAATTCTTGGAGCTCGCCGGTGGGCTTCCCGTCGGCACCTATTACCACGCCTTCGATTACGGTTTCTTGTGTGATGTTCGCCTCTTCCAGCATGGCGGTATTCACGTTCATCAAATGCGCGCTGGCATGAAAGACCACTACGCGGCCAGCGGTCGACACCTGATCCAGATGCGACGTCGTCATGCGTTGTGAACCGAAGTAGATCGGATCGAATCCCCAGGCGTATACGGGGTCGGCGGGGTTCTGCAGCCCGGCATGGGCTTCCTTCAGGCGGGCAACCACGTCCTCGAAGCTTTTCAGGCCCGTCCACAAGCGGCCATCGGGACCGCGCCGGTCATAGTATCCGACATAGACAAAGTTCCACATGCCGCCTTCCATCAAGTGGCAATGGCCTTCCACCAACCCGGGCATCAGCACCTTGTCGGCAAAGGTTTCGTCCAGGGCAGCCGGCCCCCAGCCGCTTAACGATGCCTCGTCGCCGACGCCAAGAATCCTGCCGTCGCGAACAGCCACATGGGTAGCCCGAGGCTGCATGGGATTCATGGTAATAATGCTGCGAGCTTTGTATAAGGTAATTTCGTCCGAAGGATTCATAGCAATTTCCAGTAGAACTCAGGCCATGCCTGATAGCATTAAATAGAAACAGGGCCGACAGGCTGGCCGTCAATTATCTTCACCAAATGGCAGGCCACATGCTGGCCTCTGCCCACGTCGCGCAACGGCGGCGACTCAGATTTGCAAATAGCCTGCACATAGGGACATCGAGTATGGAAATGACAGCCCGAAGGCGGGTTCACCGGGCTGGGGGGATCGCCTTCGATGCGCAGCCGCTTTACAGACCCCCGCCGCGTCGGGTCTTTGATCGGATCCGCGGTCAGCAACGCATAGGTATAGGGATGCAACGGTCGGGAAAACACTTCAGTGCGATTGCCCTGCTCGACTACGCGCCCCAGGTACATGACGCTCAATGCATCGCACAGACGCTGCACCACCGCCAGGTCATGCGAGATAAATACATAGGTCAGCCCCATGTCCTTCTGGAGCTGCTTCAACAGATTGATGACCTGCGCCTGAATCGCCACATCCAGGGCGGAAACCGGCTCGTCGCAGATGACCAGTTCCGGATGGACCGCCAATGCCCGGGCAATGCCGATGCGCTGGCGCTGTCCCCCTGAAAACTGATGAGGAAACAGCGTCTTCTGTTCGGGCCTGAGCCCGACTTTCTGAATAAGCTCGTCGACACGGGCCGCGATTTCTGTGCCGCTTATGTTCGTCAGCTGCTTCATCGGCTTGGCGATAATATTTTCCACCCGCTGCCGGGGATCAAGCGACGAGTACGGGTCCTGGAAAATCATTTGCAGGCCTTTACTGACTTCTTTCATCTCTTTACGGGAATTGGACGCCATCGACTTCCCGTTCAGGAGAATTTCCCCACCTGTGGGGGCAAGCAGATTGGCCAATGCCAGCGCCGTGGTGGATTTCCCGCAACCCGACTCTCCGACGATTCCGTAGGCGCTGCCGCGCTTGACGTTGAACGAAACGCCGTCGACGGCATACACCTTGGCTTCCTTCCCCATCAAGCCCGCTTTCCTTAACTTGAAATGTACCGCCAGGTCGCGCACTTCCAGCAATGTTTGCGATTGCGTCATACCTCGCTCTCCTGCGTTGCCGTTTGCGGCTCCGTTGTGTCGACATTCAACCAGCAGGCCGCCTCCCAGTTGGAGCGCCCCAGCATCGGCGGATGCTCGGCATGGCATTTGTCCATGACATATGGGCAACGCGGCGCAAAAGCACAACCACGGCCAAGGTCGCTCAACGGCGGCACCACACCGGGAATTTCAGGTAGTGGCTCGGATTCGGAGAACTTGCCGGAATCATGCTCGACGTTCAAAACGCAGGCCAGCAAGCCCTTCGTGTAAGGATGGATGGGATTCAGCAGCACCCGTTCGACAGAGCCTTCTTCTATTTTCCGCCCTGCATACATCACCATCACCCTGTCGGCGAGTTCCGCCACGGCGCCCATGTTGTGAGTAATCAGGATAATGGCGGTGTTGTATTGCTTGCGCAGGTCCAGCAGCAAATCGAAAATCTGCGCCTGCACGGTGACGTCCAGCGCCGTAGTGGGTTCGTCGGCAATCAATACTTTGGGTCGACAAGCCAGCGCCATGGCAATCATGGCGCGCTGGCGCATGCCGCCTGAAAGTTCGTGCGGATACTGATCCAGGCGCCGTTCTGGTTCGGGAATACGCACGGACTTGATCAGCTCGATGGCCTGGCTGCGCGCCTGTATGGCGCTGACCTTCTCATGCCTGCGTATCGTTTCAATAATTTGCTGTCCGATTGTGAAGACCGGATTCAATGCCGTCATGGGCTCCTGGAAGATCATGGCGATGTCCTTGCCGCGCACGTCCTGCATTTGCGAATCGCTCAGGTCCAATAGGTTCTTTCCTTCCAAGACTATCGAGCCCTTGGTGATCCGCCCGGGCGGCGCGGGGATAAGCCGTAGAACAGCAAGGCTGGTCATGCTTTTGCCGCAGCCGGATTCGCCCACGATGCCCAGCACCTCGCCGGGCGCGAGATGGAGGTTCACATGATTCAGGACGCATACCGGGTTAGCGCTGCTGCCGAACTCTACGCAGAGATCTTTAATTTCCAGTAAGTTTTCAGCCATGGCTGCGTGCTCCTAGCGTTGCCGAAGTTTCGGATTGAGCGCGTCGTTAAGCCCATCGCCAAGCAGGCTCAAAGACAGAACAGTAAGGAATATCGCAGCTCCGGGATAAATGACCGACCACCATGCATCGAAGATATAGTCTCGCGACGAGCCGATCATGTAACCCCAACTGGCCACATCCGGATCCGACAATCCCAGAAACGACAGGCCGGACTCGAACAGAATGGCCGTACCCACCGTCAATGCCGTCGCCACTATGAGCGGAGGCGAAGCATTGGGCAGCAGCACCCGGAACATGATGTTGAGGTTGCTGCTGCCGATGGAATACTCGGCACGGATAAACTCCCGCTCTTTCAGCTTCAGGAATTCGGCTCGCGTCAGCCGTGCCAGCGGCGGCCAGCTGACCAAGCCGATAACCAGAATGACGTTCCAGATTTTTGCCCCGAATACAGCCACCAGCACCATCGCCAGCAGAATGGGCGGCAGCACCTGGAAGAACTCGGTAATGCGCATCAGGATATTGTCGATGCGGCCGCCAAAAAACCCGGAAACCGCCCCCACCAGAAAAAGCCCGACGATGACCGTGGTGAGCGTTGCCGCCAAGCTGATGACAAGCGTAGTGCCCGCACCGTGCAATATTCCGGCCAGCACATCCCGCCCCAGATAGTCGGCCCCCATGGGCAGCGCCATTGACGGGGCCTCCAGGGGCGCGGCCACGATGTCCATGGCGCTCACGGGATACAGCAATTCGCCGAATATGCCGGCCAAGGCAATGATTGCGAGCAATATTGAGCCCGCTACTGCGCCTTTGTTGGCAAGGAATAGTTTCCATCCTGAATTCATCGCCTTACCTTCCCATTTTGATACGAGGATCCAGCACGCTATAGAGCCAATCCACAAGCACATTGACGACCACGACAAGGACGCTTGAAATCAGCAGCAGCCCCAGCATTAATGGAAAGTCTCGGTTCAATACGGCATCAAAGGCCAGCCGGCCAAGGCCCGGCCAGTTGAATACGGTTTCGACCAAGACAGCGCCCGCTACCGCATGCGAAAACTGCAGGCCGGCAAGCGTCACAACAGGCAGGACCGCGTTCTTGAGCGCATGCTTGTATACGACAGCCATTTCCCGCAGGCCTTTCGCACGAGCGGTGCGAACGTAGTCGGAACCCAGGACATCGAGCATGGTGGCCCGCGCCTGGCGGCTGTACTGGGCCAGGTACACCATGCTTAACGATATGACCGGCAATATCAGGTGATGTCCGACCTGCCAGACCGCCTCTAGTCCCGTCGGCTGCTCTCCAATGTTGTACATGCCCGAAGCTGGAAAAATGGGAAACCAATAGGCAAAGACAATCAGCAGAACCATGCCGCTCCAGAATACCGGAGCGGCGAAACCGACCAGGGAAAACAAGGTGACGCCGAAATTCAGTATGCCGCGCGGCCTGTAGGCAGAAACCACACCCAGCAGCGTCCCCAGCACAACGGCAATGAACATGGCGGGCAACACCAATAGCATCGTATTCGGAACGCGTTCCGCGATCAGCTGCAATACCGATTCATTGTAGAAAAGGGACTGGCCCAGATCGCCCTGCACCACATTGGTGACGTAGACGATCATCTGTGTGAATACGCTTTTATCGAGGCCCAATTCCTTGCGAATGCTATCGGTCTGCTCCGCAGTCGCGCCGCCTGCCTGCATTGCCAATACATCCGCAATATCGCCCGGCGCGGCAGACAACAAAAAGAAATTCAACACGACAACCGCAATAATCATGGCGAGTCCGCTCATGATCCGGTGTGAAACAAAGCCTAATGAACCCATAAGTTGCTCACCTGCCCCCCTCTGTTATCCACATGCAAAAACAGAGAAAAAATGGCCCACCCAACCAGCTTGCCGATGCTTGAGCCAGGAAAAAAGAGAAGTGTTGCGCGGTCTATCCATGATCGAGGAAGCATCATGACATTTAATTTTTTTTAGTGAAATACACGTTTACCACTATAAATCGGACCTTT
>JAKFDW010000158.1:0-1651 GCA_036675955.1 Orrella sp.
CCCTTGATGGCGATGCTCGAAGGCCGTTGCGCCTATGAAGCGGCGCGCAAGGTAAGCGACCAGGATCTCAAGCGGCTGGAGCCCTTGCACGCTCAATTGCAGGCCCATGCCGCCGCCGACGATGCAGACCAGTACTACGCAACCAACGCCCTGATCCACGAAGCCGTCCAGGCACTGGCCGACAACCATTGGCTGTCCGACCTGGTGGACAACCTTCGCCATGTATTGAGCCTGTCCCGGCATAAAAGTCTGGCCCTGCCGGGACGCGTACAAGCGTCCTGTGCCGAACATCTGGCCATTTTCGAAGCGCTCAAGGCGCGCGACCCCGACCGCGCCGAAGCCATTACCCGCAAGCACCTCATCAACCAATTGCACGCGCTGCATGCCCTGGATGAACAGGCACGGCGCTCGGCGGATTCCGCCCATGCGGCGCAAACCAATACTCAGGAGGCTAGCTCATGACGGCTACGGATACGGAAAAAGCGGTTGTTGCAAGCAAAGAAACGGAAGTAGTGGCAGCGGCAAGCAGCGAAGCGCAGGGAATCATGGCCCGCCTGGGACGGTGGCTGGACCGCGATCGCTGGCCGGTGGCGGCCGAAACCGAAACGTTGTTTACCGCCCGCATGACCGACGTCGCCGCCAATCGGCTTGCCAAGCAGTGGAGCCTGCGCTACGCGGCGGCCGATGGCAAAGAGCGCCGTGCTTTGCTGGCGGCGCTGGCCCAGGCCAGTGCCGGCCTTGAACCGCGCGGCGATCAAGGCTTGCGATTGTTCCGCCGCCTGTATGCCCAGGCCGACAGCCTGCATCTTCTGGTGGAATTGCGTGCCGATATGCTGCGCTGGCGCAATCAAGTGGCGGGCCTCACGGTGCTCGAGCGGGAACTGGAAGGCTTGTTGAACAGCTGGTTTGATGTAGGCATGTTGGAACTGCGCCCCATTACGTGGGACTCGCCGGCCTCGCTGCTGGAAAAACTCATCCAGTACGAGGCAGTACACGAGATCCGGTCCTGGGAAGAGCTGCGTCACCGGGTAGCCGCTCATCGCCGCTGCTACGCGTTCTTCCATCCGCGCATGAATGATGTGCCTCTTATCTTTGTCGAGGTCGCCTTCGCCACGCAGATGGCCGATAACGTGCAGGTCTTGCTCGACCCCCAAGTGCCGGCTTCCGACCTGAATAAAGCCAAATGGGCGATCTTTTATTCCATTTCCAATACGCAGCCCGGCCTGCGCGGCATCAGCTTTGGCAACTTTCTGCTCAAGCGTGTCGTAGACCAATTGATCAGCGAACTTCCCAAGCTGAAGTCCTTTGCCACGCTGTCGCCAATACCGGGTTTTGCCGACTGGCTGGGCAAGCAGGATGGCAAGGCCATGCAGGAACTGTTGCACGACAAGGGCGACAAGCAGCAGGCGCTGGACGATCCATCCGCCGGGCAGAAGTGGGTCGAACGGCTGCAGGCGGCGGCAAGCGGAAAAGCCTCCGAAGCGGTACAGCGCACAGGCCTGCGGCTTGCGGTGCTTTATCTGAAGAGCATGAAAAATGGCCAGCCTGTCGATGCGGTGGCGCGCTTTCACCTGGGTAACGGCGCCCGTATCGAGCGCGTCAATTGGGCCGCCGACTGCTCGGTGAAAGGCCTGGCGCAGTCTTGCGGAAT
>JAKFDW010000159.1:0-2182 GCA_036675955.1 Orrella sp.
CACCATGAGACCGGCGTCGGTCTGGGCGGCAATACCCATATGAACGCCGCCATAATGGGTAACCACCCCATTTTCGTCGTCGAAGCGCGCATTGACCTGCGGAAACTCGCGCACGGCCAGCACTATGGCCCTGGCCAGGAAGGGAAGAATGGTCAGCTTGCCCCGCTGATCGGCCCACTGCGCGTTCAAGCGCTCGCGCAAGGCTTCCAGTTCGGTAACGTCGACCTCTTCCACATAGGTGAAGTGCGGAATACGGCGCTTGGACTCCTGCATTTTCTGGGCGATTTTGCGCCGCAAGCCTATGACGGGAATTTGTTTTTCTTCGTCTCGCGGCAAGTAGGCGGCGCCGCGCCCGGCTGAAGCCGCCGTGGCGCGTGCGCCTTGCGCCACATAGGCATCCAGATCGGCATGGGAAATGCGCCCCGTTGGGCCCGTGCCGGCCACGTATTGCAATTCGACGCCCAGGTCCCAGGCACGCTTGCGCAATGCAGGCGATGCCAGCGGCTTTTCGCCCGCTTTGCGCGCTGCTCCAGCGGGCGCTGCAGGCGTGACGGGCGCCGAGCCGCGCGGTGCCAGGCCCGAATGTTCGGGCACGTGCTTTCCGGCTGTTCCGGTTGCCGATTGCGGAATGGATTCAAGGACAGAATCCCGGGCCGACATGGCCACCGGTTCAGGTGCCGGCGTTGCTGCAGGCATGTCGGCGCTCGCAGCGGCCGGCGTTCCGGTGGCCGGCGTTCCGGAAGATGCTCGCCGTGGTTTCGAGGCCGCCGCATTGCCCGCGCCTTCGACTTCCAGTTGTATCAGTTCGGACCCCACCGCCATGACTTCGCCGACGGCGCCCCCCAGCGACACCACTTTGCCTTCCACCGGGGAAGGCACTTGCACCGTCGCCTTGTCGGTCATGACATCGGCAAGAAGCTGATCCTCGACCACGGTGTCGCCCGGTTTGACGTGCCACTCCACCAGTTCGACTTCGGCGATGCCTTCGCCGATATCGGGCATTTTGATAGTATGGATTCCCATGCTCATGCCCCCCCTGCTTCGAGCATCACTGCCCGGTATGCATCGGCCACCCGTTGTGGACTGGGGAAATACGCCCATTCGTGCGCATGAGGGTAAGGCGTGTCCCATCCCGCGATACGTTCTATGGGCGCTTCAAGGTGATAAAAACAATGTTCCTGGATAAGCGCGGTGAGTTCGGCCCCAAAACCGCTGGTTTGCGTTGCTTCGTGCAAGACCACGCAACGGCCGGTTTTCTTCACCGACGCCACAATGGTGTCGAGATCCAGCGGCCAGAGACTGCGCAGATCGATGACTTCGGCATCGATGCCAGATTCTTTGGCGGCCTCGTCCGCCACATAAACCATGGTTCCGTAGGTGAGCACGGTAAGTTCGGCGCCGGCCCGGAATACCGATGCGGATTCCAGCGGGACGGTGTAATAGCCGTCGGGAACATTTCCCAAGGGATGCTTGGACCAGGGCACGACCGGTTGGTCGTGATGCCCATCGAACGGACCGTTATACAAGCGCTTGGGTTCCAGGAAGATGACCGGATCATCGCTTTCGATAGCGGCAATCAGCAGCCCCTTCGCGTCATAGGGGTTGGACGGCATGACCGTGCGCAAGCCGCTGACATGGGTGAATAATGCCTCGGGGCTTTGGCTGTGCGTCTGGCCTCCATAAATGCCGCCTCCGCAAGGCATGCGTATCGTCAACGGCGCAGTGAAGTCTCCGGCAGAACGGTAACGCAACCTTGCCGCTTCCGAGACAATCTGGTCGGTGGCGGGATAGAAATAATCGGCAAATTGGATTTCCACCACGGGTCGCAAACCATAAGCGCCCATGCCGACCGCCGCGCCCACGATACCCCCTTCGGAGATAGGCGCATCGAATACACGATTGCGCCCATATTTGGCCTGCAGGCCTTCCGTACAACGGAACACGCCGCCGAAATAGCCCACGTCCTGTCCGAAGATGACGACATTGTCATCGCGCTCGAGCATGACGTCCATGGCGGAGCGCAATGCCTGAATCATGGTCATGGGAGTTGTTTTCTGCTTGTTGCCTGACATGTTCAAACCCCCGCTTTCTGACGTTGAAGGCGCAGGTGCCAAGGCATGTCTTTATAGACATCCTCGAACATGGTCGCAACGCTGGAGGTCTGGCCGGTAGCGAGCGTGCC
>JAKFDW010000160.1:0-6804 GCA_036675955.1 Orrella sp.
GGCCTCCAGCACTTCGCTGTCGACAAGGCGTATGCCGAGATCCGTCAGACGTATCACAGGCGGCACCGCATAAATGACTGTGGCGATGATGGCCGCTATCTTGCCCAGGTTGAACAGCATCACCACGGGTATCAGATACACAAAGCTGGGCATGGTCTGCATCACGTCGAGCACAGGCAGCATGATATTGCGCAACCATTTGAAGCTGGCCATCAGAATGCCCACCGGAATGCCTATGATGACCGACATCAGCACGGCCACAATCATGAGCGACAGGGTCTGCATGGCGGCATCCCACAGGCCTATTAGCCCGATCACGCAAAGCATGGCGCCGATGATGACCGAAAAGCCGATACGGCGGCTGGCAAGCCAGGCCAGTCCCATGATGGCCAGCGTAATAGCCCACCACGGCGAATACCTTATGATCTGGTCCATCCAGATCAGGAGATCCAGCAGCGGCTGAGTCAGCGCGCGCAGGACTTCGGAATAGTCGGATACGATATTGCCGACGAAGTCGTCGATGGGCGCGCGCAGCGCACGGGGCGAAACAATCTCTGGAAACATAAAATCAACTCCATAAAACTCGATAAGGCGACGACCATAAAGTCGCCGCCACTGAACTACGGCCGGAGCGCCGGAGCGCCGGCACCGCATCCTCAAGGAACGGTCACGAGTGCTATAGAGCTGCTTTTACGCGAGCCGCCACATCGGCGGGCAACCATGTGCTCCAGATGGCGCCTTCATTCTGAAGAAACCACTTGGCTACATCGAGCGGCTCGTCTTCGGTTTCTTCCATGTGGGCCATCACTTTGTCCATGACCGGCAAAGGAACAGCCACCTTCGACAGAAAGTCAGTCAGCTTGGGCGCATCCTGTGTGAACTTGGTGGTAACGGCGGTGAACACCGGATTTTCCGGATAGGCGGACGGCTGCGGATCGGCACAGTCCGGATCCGTCAGGCAGGCATGTTTCGCCTGGTCGTAGGCCGGCAGCTCCAGCTTGACAAGATCCATCGAGCCCACCAAGGGGGTCGGATACCAATAGTAAAAGGCGATATTTTCCTTGCGCTTGTATGCCGCGGTCAGGGCAGCCTTCTGTGTGGCGCCCGTGCCCGGCGAAAACAGCGTAAAGGTATCGTCAAGCTTCAAGGCCTTGAACAGATTGCCGCTGACCACCTCGCAGCCCCAGCCGGCGGGGCAACCATAGAACCGCCCTTTTGTCGGCTCCTCCGGATCCTTGAATTCGTCCTTGAACTTGGGCAGGTCGGCAGCCGACTTCAACTCGGGTAAACGTTCGGCTGTATAGCGAGGAATAAACCAGGCCTCGCCGCCCATATAGATATCGCCTATGCGCTTGACCTTGCCGGTTGCTTCGGCTTTCGCCCACGGCTCGGCCACGCTGTTCAACCAGATCTCGGTATTGATGTCGAGGTCTCCGCGTTCGAGTGCGGCCAGAGCGGGCAGAGTTTCGGTGGGCAGGACTTCGGACTTGCATCCGTAGCCCTTCTCGGCAATGAAACGCTCGACTTCGACCAGAACGAGATTCGATTCCCAATTCATGCCGCCGAATTTCAAGGGACGGTCGAGCTCGCATTGAGGCGCCTCGGCTGCGTTGCTTGCAGCGGAAAAGCCGACCAGGACTGTGGCCAGCGCGAGACCAAGGGCAATTCGCTTGAATTGCGACGGAGCGCTCGTGGAGAACGCGGGATGTGAAGTGTTCACATGTAAAGACATGGGCTGTTTGCCTCCTTAAGTTACATGGACGCGCCAGGATACGGCTATGGCGCGCCAGGGCCAAGGGGGGTGTGCGGAAGACGGAGGACCGCCGATACATACCGACACTAGCGTGAAAGTACGGAGTACTTCGTGAAAGTACGGAGTACTTCGTGAAAGTACGGAGTACCTCGGAAAGTACGAGGGGTACTTAATTGACAGGTAAGGGGGCCGAAGCCCGCCATACGCCAGATTTGATTAAAACCGTGAGGTTTGCAGCATTTTACGAGAAATTACGGTAAGTTGAAACCCGCTTCTATATCAGCCGTTTAGCGGTCACCATACATGTAATCGCGCCGCCAGGGGTATGACAAGTCGGCCGGGAAGTCGAGTTCGTCGCGGCGGCCATGGGTGCGGGGCTGGGCAAGCACCTGGTGCAGGCCCAGCCAGCCATGTTCGAAGCCCATGGCGCACCCTGCCAGGTACATGCGATAAGCCCGTAGGGAACGTTCCCCTTCCGGGCCTTTCAGGATCTGGCGCGCCTCGGGCAGGCGCGCTTCGAGCGCATCGCTCCAGGCCCATAACGTTCTGGCGTAATGAGGGCGCAGGTTTTCGATGTCGACGTCTTCGAGACCGCCTTCGGTCAGCCGCCCAAGGACATGACTGATATGCGTCAATTCACCGCCAGGGAATATATACTTCTCGATGAATTCGCCCATACCGGCGCCCAGCTCGGTGTTATCGACACCGCCCGCGGTGATTCCATGGTTGAGCACCAGGCCGCCCGGGCGCACCAGCCGGCGCAATTTTGAAAAATAGTTCTCGAGCAAGGCGCGCCCAACATGCTCGAACATGCCTATGGATGCAACCTTGTCGTAAGGCTGGCTTTCGTCGAGGCTGCGGTAATCGAGCAATTCCATGCGTACGCGCCCGCTCAATCCTTTTTCCTGGATCAGGCGGTTTACGTAGGCGTGCTGATTCTTCGACAGCGTAATGCCGGTTGCATCAACGCCATAGTGTTCGGCAGCCCACAGCAGCAGGCCGCCCCACCCCGCGCCTACGTCGAGGAATCGTTCGCCCTGCGACAACTTGAGCTTGCGGCAAATGTGGTCCAGTTTTGCCTCTTGTGCCTGGGCAATGGACATATCCGGGCTATGGAAGTAGGCGCAGGAATACACCCGGCGGGGGTCCAGCCACAGCGCATAGAAGTCGTCGGAGAGATCGTAGTGGAACTGGATCTGGCGCGCATCGCGTTCGGCAGTATGCCGCCAGACTGATACCAGGCGCCGTATGAGTTCGGTAAAACGGCCTATGCGCGCCGCATCGATAGGTGAACCGGGCAAAATGGCGGCCGCCAGACGCATGAGGTCTCGCATGGAGCCGTCGACGTCGAACTTGCCTTCGACGTAGTCTTCGCCCAGCACGCCGACCTGCCCGGCAACCAGGCTGGACAGCGTTGAGCGGTCTTTGATAGTGAGGCACACATTGGCGCCCGGAGCCCCCAGCGTCTGGCCATCGGGCATGACGAGCCGCACGGGCAGAGGAAGCGAAAACAATTTACTTTCAACTGCAGACAAGACCGCGCTCAAGGCCGACTCCTAATTGAAAACTCATCAGCGAAAATAGTGCCACATATCTGCCGAGAAAGGAATGCGCGTCCGGCCCATGCTAAGATCAAAATTGCTACTTTAATTTTCGATACATGGCGAATCCCACCACTGCACTAACCGTCATCCCCCGCTGGCTGATCCTGATGGGCTTGCTGACGGCGCTGGGGCCACTTGCCATCGACATGTACCTGCCGGCCTTTCCGGCCATTGCGCAGGGCTTGAACACCACTCCCGGCCATGTCGAGCGCACACTGGCCAGCTACCTTCTTGGCCTGGCAATGGCGCAATTGGTCTACGGACCATTTGCCGATCGCTATGGGCGCAAGAAGCCGCTGATCGCCGGCGTGTCGATATTCATTGTCGCGGCCATCGGCTGCGCCTTCACCACCGACATCGAGCATCTCACCGCCTGGCGTGTCGCCCAGGCCTTCGGCGGCGCGGCCGGCCTGGTCATACCGCGGGCAGTCATCCGCGACAACTTCAATACGCGCGACGCCTCGAAAGCGCTCTCCATACTGATGCTCGTCATGGGCGTGACCCCCATTCTTGCACCGATACTGGGCGGCCAGGTCCTGGCTTACGCCAGCTGGCGCTGGATCTTCGGGATCATGGCGGTCTGCGGCGCCGGACTATTGGTGGGCGTTGTGGTGACCATGAAGGAAACCTTGCACCCCGATCGCGTCATCCCGCTGGGCCTGGGCATCATAGGGCGCAACTATCTGGCCATGCTGCGCGACAAGCAATTCATCTGTTATGCATTGGCCGGCGGATTCGGGTCGGCCGGGATGTTCGCTTACATTGCGGGCTCGCCGCGCGTATTCATCGAAATACTGAATGTGGATCCGCAACACTTCGGACTGCTGTTTGGAATCAATGCCGCCGCGCTTATCGTGGCTGCCCAGGTCAGTGCCCGGCTCTTGAACCGCCACACCCCCCAGGCACTGTTAAAAAGGGCCCAGGTATCGCTGGTCTTCATGACTCTTCTGGCATTGGTCCTGACACTCGTCGGCGCAATTACGATATTGCTGCTCATGTTATGCTTGACAGGCTTCATGGCCAGCCAGGGGTTCGTCAATCCCAATGCGGCCGCCCTGGCTTTATCCGAGCAGGGAAAGCGCCTGGGGGTTGCCTCCGCGCTCATGGGCACATTGCAAATGCTTTGCGGTGCCAGCGCAGGCATGGTGGTCAGCCTGTGGCAGACGCCATCGGCTTTGCCCCTTACGGGAACGTTGGCGCTTTGCGCTTGTCTCTCGTGGCTATTCGGCCGCATGGCAATGAAAGCTACTTGATCTAGGCGCAAGTTTCGTATTAGAATGTCAGGCTTTACAGATACACGGTCGTTGTCTTTTACCGCTTTTTAGTTGCGGGGCCGAATCAAGCAAATTATCAAGGGGTATTACCATGGCACGCGTATGCCAAGTTACCGGCAAAGGCCCAATGGTGGGCAACAATGTTTCGCACGCGAACAATAAAACCAAGCGTCGCTTTTTACCTAACCTGCAATCGCGCCGTTTCTGGGTCGAAAGCGAAAACCGCTGGGTTCGCCTGCGTATTTCGGCTCACGCGCTGCGCACCATCGACAAGAACGGCATCGACGCTGTGCTGGCCGATTTGCGCGCCCGTGGCGTGCGTGCTTAAGCCGCTCGCGAACTAACTCAAGGAGCTCAACATGGCAAAAGGTATACGCGAGAAAATCAAACTCGAATCCACCGCCGGCACCGGTCACTTCTACACGACCACCAAGAACAAACGCAACATGCCCGAGAAAATGCTGATCAAGAAATTTGATCCCGTTGCTCGCAAGCACGTCGACTACAAGGAAATGAAGCTCAAATAAGGGCTCCAGGGTGCGCAGGCGCTGCGCTCGGAGCCGGCCTGGCCCGGCCGCATTCTCCGGCAAGCGCTGCTGATTCGACCCGCTCCTTGTGAAAACCCTGCCCAGGCAGGGTTTTTTTATTTCCGTTTCTTCTTTCGCAAATATGCCTTCCCGCCAAGCATCCTATAATGTGCGGTTGCGCAACCAAAAACAAATACCGGATCTCATGCAGGAACGTTACAACCCCAACGCCGTCGAGCAAGCCTCCCATCAAAACTGGCAAGAACGCGATGCGTATCGAGTCACTGAAAATGCCCTGGCGCCCGACGGCACGCCCAAGCCGAAGTTCTATGCTTGCTCCATGCTGCCCTACCCCAGCGGCAAACTGCATATGGGGCACGTACGCAACTACACCATCAACGACATGATGACGCGGCAGTTGCGCATGCGCGGGTTTAACGTATTGATGCCCATGGGCTGGGACGCCTTCGGCATGCCCGCCGAGAACGCCGCCATCAAGTCGCGCGTACCGCCTGCCAAATGGACCTACGACAACATCGCCTACATGAAGAAACAAATGCAGGCGATGGGTCTGGCCATAGACTGGTCGCGCGAAATGTGCGCCTGCGATCCGAAGTATTACAAATGGAACCAGTGGCTATTCCTCAAAATGCTGGAAAAAGGCATCGCCTACCGCAAGACCCAAGTCGTGAATTGGGATCCCGTCGATCAGACTGTACTGGCGAATGAGCAGGTCATCGACGGTCGCGGATGGCGGTCCGGCGCGCCCGTTGAAAAACGCGAGATCCCCGGCTATTACCTGCGCATCACCGACTATGCCGAAGAGCTGCTCGATAACGTAAAGAACGGTCTGCCCGGCTGGCCCGAGCGCGTGCGCCTGATGCAGGAAAACTGGATAGGCAAGAGCGAAGGGGTTCGCTTTGCCTTCACACACGATATCAAGGACGACACCGGCGCGCTGATACAAGATGGCCGCCTGTATGTGTTTACGACGCGCGCCGACACCATCATGGGCGTCACCTTCTGCGCAGTCGCTCCCGAACACCCCCTGGCCACGCATGCCGCCCAGTCCAATCCGGCGCTGGCCGCTTTCATAGAGTCCTGCAAGCAGGGCGGGACCACAGAAGCCGAAATGGCCACGCGCGAGAAAGAGGGCATGCCGGCCGGACTGGCTGTCATCCACCCCGTTACCGGCGAGTCAATTCCAGTCTGGGTCGGCAATTACGTGCTCATGACCTACGGCGATGGCGCGGTCATGGGCGTGCCCGCACATGACGAGCGCGACTTCGCTTTCGCAAACAAATATTCCATTCCCATCAAGGATGTCATTGCACTCGAAGGCAAGGAATTCTCCACCACGCAATGGCAGGACTGGTACGGCGACAAGCAGCAAGGCACGACCATCAATTCCGGCAAATACAACGGGTTGACGCCTGCGGATGCGGTCAACGCCGTGGCCGGCGACCTCGTCGAAAAAGGCTTGGGCGAAAAGAAAACCACCTGGCGCCTGCGCGACTGGGGTATATCGCGGCAACGGTATTGGGGCACACCCATACCCATCATCCACTGTCCCGATTGCGGCCCAGTGCCCGTGCCCGAGAAAGACCTCCCGGTCGTCCTTCCCGACGACCTGATTCCGGACGGCA
>JAKFDW010000161.1:0-6804 GCA_036675955.1 Orrella sp.
GTAGGAAAACATGATGGCCGCCAGCAGGAAGGGCACCATCATTATGGCCAGCGCCGCCCCTTCGCCTAGCGATCCCCCCGGAATGGCCCGCTGGAAGGACAGGGTGGTCATGAGGTGCGTGGCGTTGAGCGGTCCGCCGCGGGTGAGGACATAGATCAGCTGGAAATCAGTGAACGTGAATAGAACGGAGAACGTCATGACGACGGCAATGATGGGCGTCAGCAAAGGCAGGGTGACGAAACGGAATTGCTGCCAGGGCGTCACGCCGTCGATCGAGGCGGCTTCGTACAATGCAGGCGATATGGTCTGCAAGCCGGCAAGCAGCGTAATCGCCACGAATGGTATGCCTCGCCAGACATTGGCGATTATGGTCGACAGACGCGCCATCCATGGGTCGCCCAGGAAGTTGATATAAGTGTCGATCACGCCCATCTGGACCAACACCCAGCTGATGATGGAAAACTGGGCATCGTAGATCCACCAGAACGCCAGGGCGGACAGCGCTGTCGGGACTATCCATGGCAACAGCACGACAGAACGGAAAAACGCCTTGAACGGCAGGTTCTTGTTAAGCAGCAGCGCGAGCCACAGCCCCAGCGCGAATTTCAGGACGCTGGCAATAAAGGTATAGAACAGGGTATTGAACAAGGCCAGCTGCGCCACGGAATCCCCGGAGAGGTAAATGTAGTTTTCCAGCCCGACCCATTCCCCGGCACGCCCGATCTTGGCGTCGGTGAAGCCCAGCCATATTCCCAGTCCCAGCGGGTAGGTAAGGAACAGCAAAAGCAGGACGGCTGTCGGAAGCATGAAAGCCAGGCCCAGCCAGTTTCTGTTGTTGAGCACACGGGAAAGCATAGTCGTCCTCGGCTAGATCCGTCGGTCTGCGCCGTGCAATGCCGGCGCAGCCCAGGGGGCAGACAAAAATCACTGCGGTACGGTTCGAATTTTCAGGTCTTGTAGTAACGCTTGGCGCGCTCGGCCGCTTGTTCCGCCGCTTCTTTGGGCGACTTGGCGCCGCTGGCTGCATTGGCGATCATGTCGAGCAGCACGTAGTCGGCCATGACTGCCGCCGAGGCGGTTCCCAGTGGGCCGGCGTGGCCGTTATCGAGCATGAGCGCCGCGGCATCGCGATAAACCGTATGCTTGGGATCAGCCGTCCAGATTGGATTGGCCTCGTATGCTTTCAAGGGCTGGCTGACATATCCGATGGCCGCTTCCATCCACGGGTTGTATTGCTCCGCCTCCAGCATGAACTGCAGGTAAGCCTTGGCCGCATTCGGGTATTTAGTGTGCTCGAACAGCATCATTTGCGTGATCTGCATGAGCTCTGTAGGCTTGCCGATGGGGCCTATGGGCAAGTGCGCGTGCTGGATGTCCTTGGCCAACGCCTGCCACTTGGGGTCGGTGGAATTCTTGGCGGCGTAGTAAACCGAGATGCCGTTGGCCGTGACGCTGACCTGGTCGTCGAGGAACGCCTTGTTGTTGGACGGATCCTGCCACGACAGTGTGCCCGGTACAAACGTTGCATACAATTGCTTTGCGTATTCAAGCGCTTCCCAGGTTTCGGGCGAATTGATGACCACATTGGCTTTTTCATCGACCATCATCCCCCCGTGCGACCATAGCAGCCAGTGCGCCCAGTTGTTGCCGTCGCCTACCGCCTTGCCAAGTGCGAACCCCACGGGAGTGTCTTTCGCTTTCAGGGCCTGGCACAGCTTGAGGAAACCCGCCGTGTCTTTCGGAATACCGTCGAATCCGGCGGCCTTGACCTGGCTCTCGCGATATATGACGGCGTTGCCCACCACCCCCAGCGGCAGGGCGATCCATTTGTCGCCGCGCATGCCATACTTTTTGCATACGTCGTACCAGCCGCCGTATTTCTTGTCGAGATAGTTGGCCAGTTCGGACAAATCGATCAGTTTATCGGGGTACTGATGCGGGTCATCGAACCAGCCAATGACAATGTCGGGGCCGCTGCCGATGTTGGCGGCAACCGCCGCCTTGGGCCGGACGTCTTCCCAGCCCTCGGAGTCGACCCGTACTTCGACGCCGGTTTTTTCTGTGAATTTTTTTGTGTTGGCGTTCCAGAGGTCTTCGTCTCCCTGTACAAACCGTTTCCATCTTAGAACACGCAGTTTCGCGCCATCTTCAGGCTTGTACGCCAGTTCGTTTCCAGCGGCGGCAAATGCATTGCCTCCGACAGCCGATGCGGCGGCAATGCCTGCCGTCGAAACGAGGAAATCGCGTCTTGTAAGTTTTGTCATGTCATCCACTCCTTTGGTTAGTGGGACAATGTCCCGTGCCGCGGTGCTACATCGTCAAAGCCTCCAGAAATCAGGCGTGCGTCAGTGCGTTGCCGGACTGCGCATCGAACAAATGAGTGTGGTTGGCGTCGGGCGCCAGGTGCAATACGTCGCCAGCGGCAAAGTCGTGCCGTTCGCGGAAGATCGAAATGATGTTGGCATCGCAAAACCGGGAATAGACTTCGGTGTTTGCGCCCGTGGGCTCGACGACGGTGACGGTGGACTTCAGGCCGGATCCGGGTGCGCCGATGGCCAGGTGCTCGGGCCGTACGCCATAGATGACTTTGTCGCCTTCCGCGCCCATGCCGTGAGAGCTTGAGGGGGCAGGCAGAAAGCTTCCGTCGGGGAATTCCACCTGCGTGGTGCCTGCCTGGCGGCGCAAGATGCCAGGAATGAAATTCATGGCGGGCGAGCCGATGAAACCGGCAACGAACAGGTTGCGGGGATGGTCGTAAATTTCCAGCGGCTTGCCGTATTGCTCGACGACGCCATCATGCATGACGACGATCTGGTCGGCCATGGTCATGGCTTCGATCTGATCATGCGTGACATATACCGAGGTGGTGCGCAGGCGCTGATGGAGTGCCTTGATTTCGGCGCGCATCTGCACGCGCAGCTTGGCGTCCAGGTTCGAGAGAGGTTCGTCGAACAGGAAAACCTGCGGGTCGCGCACAATGGCGCGCCCCATGGCGACGCGCTGGCGCTGGCCGCCGGACAGCTGGCGCGGATAGCGTTCCAGCAAGGAGCCCAGGCCGAGAACCTCGGATGCCTTGTCGACGCGCTCTTTGATGATGGCTTTGTCCGACTTGGCGAGTATCAGTGAGAAAGCCATGTTGTCGTAGACGGTCATGTGAGGGTACAAGGCATAGTTCTGGAACACCATGGCAATGTCGCGTTCCTTGGGCTGTACGTTGTTGACGACTTTGTCGCCTATCAGTATTTCTCCTTGCGTGATCTCTTCGAGCCCCGCCAGCATGCGCAACAGCGTGGATTTTCCACAGCCGGATGGCCCCACCAGCACCGCAAATTCGCCGTCCTTTATATCGATGTTTACGCCCCGGATGACCTGCGTACTTCCAAAGTATTTTTGTACGTCCCGAATTTGCACTGATGCCATGCTGCCTTCCTTTTTCTTTGGTGGTTATCGGTTTTTGCTTTTTACCTTCCTTCAACTACGACATAGGATGGGCGCCCCTTGCTTGCCCAGTCGATCAGGTTCTGCGCCGCCTTGCGCCGCAGCTCTTTCTCGGCGACTACCGAGTAGAACGCGGCATGGGGAGACAAGAGGACGCGGGGGTGCTGCACGATGCGTGCATCGGAGGCGGGGGGCTCATGCGGCAGTACATCGAGCGCCGCGCCGTCCAGCCGGCCTTCGTCCAGAGTGTCCAGCAAGGCATCGATATCCACTACTTGGCCGCGCGCCGTATTGACTAATACGCTGCCAGGCTTCATGAGTCCCAGCACATTCTTGTCGACGATGTTGCGCGTTTCGTCGTTCAGGGGCGTGTGCAGCGATATGGCGTCCGCACGGGAAAATAATTCGCTCAGGGAGACGCGCTCGACATACGAAGGGAAGTCGCCGTCGAGCAAGTAAGGATCGCAGGCGATGACATGTTTGAAGCTGTTGCGGCTGATGTGCGCCATGCGCTTGCCGATACGGCCCAGCCCCAGGATGCCGATTGTCATGTCGGACACCCGGCGCATGGGGCCTTGCGAGGAAAAGTGCCATGTTCCATTCTTGATGTCGCGGTCGTAGAAGGCGATGTGCCGCAAGAGCGACAGCATCATGGCGAAGGCATGCGTGGCCACTTCGCCGACGCCGTAATCCGGCGAGTTGCTTACCCATACTCCGTGTGACTTCGCGTCGGCGGTATCGACCGTATCGAAACCGGCTCCGTAGCGGCTGACAATGCGTATCTCGGGCCTCGCGTGAAACACGGCGGCATTGACCGGGGCATATTGCACCAGCAGCCCCTGGCAACCCTCGGATGCGGCAATGACGTCTGCCACGCTGCGGCATTGCGCCGTGACCACTTCAATGCCAGCGTCGCGATACAGCGATTGCTCCAGCTCGAGATCGGGAAAATCGTAGTCCGTGATGAGAATTTTCTTGGCTTGCGTTGTGTTGCTCAATGCATCTACCTTTGGTTCATGGTTGTGTGGAGGAGCCGCTTTGCCTACATGGTCGGACCGAGTATCCAGGGCGCGAACTCATCTTCGCCGAAACCATGCTGTTCGCTTTTGGTGGGTTCTCCGGATGCGATCTGGATAATGCGGTTGAATATCTCTTCGCCTTTCTGTTGAACGGTGCGCGCGCCGTCGAGTATTTCTCCGCAGTTGATATCCATGTCTTCGCTCATGTGGCCATACATCAGCGAATTGGTGGCCAGCTTCAGCGAAGGAGAAGGCTTACAGCCGTATACCGAACCGCGTCCGGTGGTAAAGCAGATGATATTGGCTCCGCCCGCCACCTGGCCGGTGGCCGAGACGGGGTCGTAGCCGGGTGTGTCCATGAACACCAGGCCGCGCGAACTGACGGGTTGCGCGTACTCGACCACATCCGACAGGTTGCTGGTACCGGCCTTGGCAACGGCGCCCAGCGATTTTTCGAGGATGGTGGTGAGACCGCCGGCCTTGTTGCCCGGCGAGGGATTGTTGTTCATCTCGCCGCCCAGGCGCTCGGTGTAGCGTTCCCACCAATGAATGCGATCGACCAGTTTTTCGCCGACCTCGCGCGATACGGCCCTGCGAGTCAGCAAGTGTTCGGCGCCGTAGATTTCCGGCGTCTCGCTAAGGATGGCGGTGCCGCCGTGCTGAACGAGCAAGTCCATGGCGGCGCCCAGCGCCGGATTGGCCGTGATGCCGGAATAACCGTCGGAGCCGCCGCATTGCAGCCCGACCGTAAGGTGGCTGATGGGGACCGGCTGGCGTTTAGCCTGGTTGGCGGCCGGCAAGAGTTCGCGTACCAGTTCAATGCCGCGTTCGATGGTTTTGCGTGTGCCGCCAATATCCTGGATCGTCATGACGCGCAGACGGTCGGATTCGGCCAGGTTTTCGGCGCCCAGCAACGAACTGACCTGGTTGGATTCGCAGCCTAGTCCGATAAACAGTACGGCGGCGAAATTGGGATGCCGGATGTAGCCGGCGGTGACGCGCCGCAGGACATCGATGCCCTCGCCGTTGCTGGCCATGCCGCAACCGGTTTTGTGCGTGATGGACACGACGCCGTCGACGTTGGGAAACGAAGACAGCGCGTCGCCCCGAAAGGCATCGGCAATCTGGCGGCAAACCGTGGCCGAACAATTGACACTGCTGACGACGCCTATGTAGTTGCGCGTCGCCACCGTGCCGTCTGGGCGCACGATGCCCTGGAAGGTTCTAGGGTGCTCAGGAACGGGGGTGGCTATTACATCGGCGCAAAAGGCGTAGTCGCGCTCGAAGTCGTGCATGGCAAGATTATGCAGATGGATGTGCTGGCCCGGCTCGATGTCGCGTGTCGCAAAGCCGATGATCTGGTTGTAGCGCCGTACCGGCGCGCCGCTCGCGATGGGTTTTGCAGCCATCTTGTGGCCCGCCGGGATTGCTTCGGAAGACGCGATGCGATGCTCGGGAAACGGAGTGCCGGGTGGAATTTCGCGCGTCGCGATCAGTACGTCGTCGTCTGGATTGAGGCACAGCGCGGCGGGCGCGAGATTGCGTCTGCTTATGGATTCGACAGCTACCGATATTTCTTGCACGGCGTTGCTTCCTGTGGTTTCGCGCCGATAGGCGCTTTGTATGTTGCAGGGACGAATGGCCATTCTCAGCGCAGTCTATTACACATGCTCCTAGGGGTAAAGTGGTATTACCAATTACGCTTCTAAGGAATTACCCGGTGCCCAAGCGGTGCTGCCCAGGCTTCAATCGGCTTGACAAGATTATGCTGCTGTGGAAATCTAGCCACCTGAATGTGGTCAGGCCAATTTACCAATCAATTAATAATATGAACGAGGAGAGCACAGGTGGTAGAACGCAATCATTACAACTTTACGGGTCGGCATGCCGTCGTCACGGGGGGCGCGGCGGGCATTGGTCTGGCGATCGCACATCGCTTGACCGAGGGCGGCGCAAAAGTCACCCTGTGGGATCGCGACGCCGCCATGCTCGACGAAGCGCTGAAAACGTTCACGCAAAATCCGCCCCATGCGGTCAGCGTCGACGTCAGCCTCGATGATTCCGTCGGCGCCGCGTGTGAATCAACCTTGCAAGCGGCCGGCGCCATCGACATCCTTGTGAATAGTGCCGGCATTACGGGACCCAACACCACGGTTTGGGACTATCCCGTCGCCGATTGGGACCAGGTAATGAACGTGAACCTGCGCGGCCCGTTCCTGTGCTGCCGTGCCGTGGTGCCGCATATGCGGGAAAAAGGGTATGGACGCATCGTCAATATAGCGTCCATTGCCGGCAAAGAAGGCAACCCGAACGCCTCGGCCTATAGCGCCTCCAAGGCGGGCGTTAT
>JAKFDW010000162.1:0-20616 GCA_036675955.1 Orrella sp.
AAGGGCGGGAGAGTTCGCCACCAGTTGCAGCAGCGTCTCGATGCGGACCATGCGCAGCACAAGGTCGCCCTCGCTTTGCTCTTCGTAGCCGGTGAAGTCAAAGCCCGCACTCAGATTCTTGCCCGCGCCGCAAAAAACCAGAAGAGGCACCTCTTCGCGGTGCGCCGCCTCGACGCCTTCGATCAGTGCCTCGACGATTTCCTGTGAGAGGGCGTTGCGCTTCTCGGGGCGGTCCAGCGTGAAGGTCCAGCGGCCCCGCTGACGGTCGATTATCAATTGCTCGGACATGGCGGCTTACTCTGTGGTTTGTGGGTTCATCAGCTCGGCCAGCACTTCGTCATTATGTTCGCCGAGCGCCGGCGGACGAAGCCGCACGCTGGCGGTGCGGGAATCGAAGCGCACAGGCGAGACAAAAGTGCGTGTGCGCGCGCCGTTCACCAGTTCAAGATCCTGCACCCATTCCATGTGCTCGACCTGCGGATCGGCGAGGACATCGGAATAATCGTTGATCGGCGCACACGGAACACCAGCATCCCTGAACCGAGTCAGCCAGGTTTCCGCATCTGCCGTTGCGAAGATTTGTTCAAGTATCTCGCGCAATGCGTCCTGGTTGGTCGCCCTGTCGGTTGGATTCAGGAAGCGGGCCTCCTCGATGAGCTCTTCACGTTTCACCACCTTGCATACGGCTTTCCACAGCGAGTTGTTGCCGGCTGCCATGCCGAAATAGCCGTCCTCGCAGCGGAACACTTGGTAGGGCGCGTTTCGAGGGTGAGCCGAACCGAGCTTGACGGGGTCGATGCCGGTACCGAAATATTGCGATGTCTGCAAGGCCGCGATACCCAGGGTCGCGCCCAGCATCGATACATCGATATGTGTGCCTTGTCCGTCGAGCGCCACGCCGCGCAGTGCCGTTGAGATCGAAAAGGCCGCATACAGGCCGGCCGAGAAATCGCAAACAGGAACCCCGCATTTGATCGGCGCGCCGCCCGGTTCGCCGGTGACGCTCATCAGCCCGCTCATGGCCTGAAGGGTGAGGTCGAACCCGCCTTCCTGGCTGCGCGGGCCGCTTTGGCCGTATGCCGAAATCGAGCAGTAAACCAGGGCCGGATTGCGCTCCCGCATCGCGGCATAACCCAAGCCCAGGCGATCCATGACGCCGGGGCGATTGTTCTCAATGAGGACATCGGCCTGCGCAATGAGTTCGGCCGCCAGTTTTTGATCCCGTTCATTCTTGAGGTTCAGGGTGACGGACCGTTTGTTGCGATTGAGCGATGCGAAATTTTCGCTATAGCCGTCGGTGATCGGCGCCCAGCTGCGCAGCGTGTCGCCCGTGCCGGGTTGCTCGATCTTGATGAGGTCCGCTCCCATGTCGGCCAACAGCATGCCGCAGAACGGTCCGGCGGCTACGTTGCAGATCTCGATGACGCGTATGCCCTTGAGCGTTGACTCTTGTTGCATTGATTCTCCTTACGCGGCGAGGCCGAAGTAGCCGCCGCGATAACCCATGTGCGCGGACAATTCCCGCGCGGTTTGTTGTACGAGGGGCGCGAATTGCGCCATCTTCTGGTTAGTGAGCCGCTCGAGCGGGCCGGATATGCCCAGTGCGGCAACGACCTTGTCGAGCCCGTTGAAGACGGGCGCCGCGATACCGCCTATGCCCGGCCGCCATTCGCCCCGATTCATGGCGTAGCCGATACGGGCGATGTCCGCGAGCTCTTGCTTGAGCGCAGAAATCGAGACATGCGTGTTCTCGGTGTGCTTGCGCACGGAGTTGCTGTAATGCTCGATGTAGTCGGGGGCCTGGAATGCGAGCAGCGCCTTTCCGGTGGCCACGGCATAGGCCGGCGCCCGTCCGCCCACCGTGGAGTAGGCAAGCAGCGGCTGCGCGCTATCGATCTTGTCGACGTAGACCACGTCCAGATCATCCAGCACAGACAGGTGGACGGTTTCTCCGGTTTTACGGGCCAATTCACGCATGAAGGGGGGGGCCAGCCGGCGTGCGTCCATGCCGGCGAGCTGGCGGGCGCCAAGCTCGAACATTTTCAAGGTGCACTGGTAGGCGCCGGATTCGGTATCCCGCCGCAGGTAGCCGGCGTGGGCCAGTGTTTGCAGAGTGCGATGCGTGTTGCTGCGCGTAAGCCCGACTTCTGCCGCGATCTGGTCCAACGTATGGACCTCGCCATCGAGCCGGCTGATGGTCTCGAGCAGCATCAGGCCTTTTAATAAGGTTTTATCCATGTCGTCCCATTATTTAGGAACATAAAAATACGCATTCTACATGCCTTAAGCGTTTCAAGAGATGACCTTATTCCATAAATGTTGTAGGGGTAAGCACTGATATTGGGTATATTTGGTGCAAATACTTATCGTGGATGGCACAGAAAGCATGTTATATATCTGACCATAATAAATCAAGTTTTGAAAACTTAATCCTATTATTTAGGAAACTCTAGGAGACATGAATGCGTACACCCATCACACGATTCCTCATCGCGGCGGCATTGGCCACCACGACCACCCTGGCGACTGCTTCGTCCTGGCCCGAGACGGCGGTCCGGATGGTCGTCCCCTATCCGCCGGGCGGGGCAACCGATTTTTCAGCCCGGGCTTATGCTGAGCAGCTCGGCAAGATTCTTGGCAAGCCTATCGTTGTCGAGAACAAGGCCGGTGCCGCCGGCGAGATCGGTGCACAATTCGTGGCGAATGCGGCGCCCGACGGCTACACGGTGTTGCTTGGCGCGCTGGGCAGCCTGGCCATCAACTCCTTGTTGCCGTCCAAGAAGCAGCAATACAAATTTCCCGAAGCCTTCGAGGGCGTGTCCATGGCGACATCCACCCCATTGGCAGTGGTGGTGCGCGCCGACCTCCCGGTGAAGAACATCCAGGAGCTTATTGCCCTGGCCAAAGAGCGCAATGGGGAACTCAGCTTCGGCTCGGCGGGCTATGGTTCCTCGCAACACATGACGGGAGAGAAATTCCAGCTCGCCACGGGAATCAAGCTGCTGCATGTGCCCTATAAAGGCAGCGGTCCCGCCCTCACCGACCTCATCGGCGGTCAAGTCGACATGGTGTTTGACACCATGCCCACGCTCATGGGGCATGTCAAAAACGAAAAACTGCGCTTCCTGGCCGTCACCACCGAAGAACGCGCGAAATCCCTGCCCGATGTGCCAACTTTGCAGGAAGAGGGTGTGAAGGATTTCGACGTCAGCACACGGTATGTGCTTCTTGCGCCCAAGGGTACGCCTGAAGCGATTCGTACAAAACTGTATGAAGCCATGAAGCAGGCCGCGCAGGAACCGGCTGTACAGAAAGCCATGGCCGGCCAGGGCGCCGATGCGGTGCCCAGCGCGCCAAGCGATACCTATCAGGCGCTTTCAAAGGAAGTGGCCATCTGGCGCGACGTTGTCGAAAACGCCGACCTGAAGTAGAAACCCGGCCAGCCGCTGCATCGCCGAGCGCGGTGCAGCGGCGGTACAGGAGTTGAAAATGGAAAAGCCCGCAGACCTGGCTGTCGTTGGCGGGGGATCGACCGCCACATCGTTTCTCGCGCAGTTGATAGCGGCGCTCGGCGACGAAGCTCATGATGGCTGCAAGCAAATCATGGTGTTCGAACCCCTGCCCGACGTCGGGCCCGGCGAACCTTATGCGTCTGACCTGGCCTCCAACCTGCTCAACATCCCCGCGGGGAAAATGTCCGCCTATGCGCAAGACCGTGGCCACTTCCTGCGGTGGATCGAAAACAGGGGGCCAGCGGTTCTTCGGAAGTACGGTGTCGAACGTCTCGAAGCCAGCGCCTTTCTTCCCCGTCCTTTGTTCGGCGAATACCTGCGGGATGTCTGGGCCGACCTGCGCCGGTGTGCAGAACAGATGGGTATTGTTGTTCGCCGTGTGCAGGCGCGTGTTGACGGCATCACGCTGGACCCGGAAGGCGGCGTTTGCCTTGAAACGCCTGCCGGAGATTTTTTCGCGCAACGGCTTGTATTGTGCAATGGCAATCTGCCCACAGTCAGCTACGCCGATTTGCACGGTTGCCCGGGGTACTTCAATACCCCGTATCCCGTTGCCAAGCTGGCTTTCACGATCGGTCGTGAAGCGCGTGTAGGCATCATAGGCACCAGCCTTAGCGCCATCGATGCGATCGTCGCACTGAAAGAGTCGGGCCATACAGGACCAGTGCTGGCCGTGTCGCGTAGCGGAAGGCTGCCCGCCGTGCGTAGCACTGTCACGCCGCCCATTCCCATCGTTCCTCCTACTGTTCAGGAAATCGCCGCCATCATGGAAAGGGAAGGCCAAGGCTTGACGCTTGACGCCATTTTCGCATTCCTGTCTGACCGGCTTTCCGCAGCGGGTACTGCGCTCGATCTTGCCGACATCCTGGGCGAGGGCGAGACTGCCCGGGAAATGCTCCAGTACGAAATCATCGCTTCTTCCACCCGGCCTCGCTGCTGGCAAGCCGTCGCGATCTCGCTCAATGACGCAATCGAACATGTGTGGCGTTTGATGCCCGAGGCAGAAAGGCGGCGCTTCCATGCCGAATGGCGGTCATTGTGGATGACGCGACGCGCAACGTTTCCGATGAGCAACGCGTTGAAGATACAGGGCTATCTGGAAGATGGCAGCCTGGAAATACGCGCTGGGCAAAACGATTTATCGATCAGTGCCGTGGCAGGCGGATTCGACATCCGCCTGCCGGGCAAAGACGGCCAGCTCGCCAGCCGCCATGTCGATTACATCGTGAACGCTACCGGGATGTCCACGGACGTCGCGGCGTCTTCGGATCCCCTGGTGCGTTCGCTCCTGGCTAGCGGTATTGCCTGCGCCGATCCCTATGGCGGCTTCCGGCTGCACTTCGATACCGGTTGCCTGCTAAATTCAAAAGGCAGCGTCGTCGAGAACATCAGCGTGCTTGGCAGTCTTGCCGCGGGCACCTACTTCTGGACCGTGTCGCTCGACGTCAACGCGCGTCTGGCGTTCGAGCAGGCCAGGCGGATAGTCGCGGAATGGTCGCCGGCCACCGTGGCTGCGGAATAGTCCATCGAGTGCTGCCGCGTCTGGCGCGAGTTTTATCGATGCCTCGCGCTTAGTACCCCGCTGGAATGTGCTGGTGCTTGAAGGGCAGATGGGATAGGTTCAGGCAGGCTGGCCCAGGTGCATCGCAATCGATGATCTCGGTGCAACGTTGGGCAAAAGCGGCGCGGAAATGGTTCTTGGCTTTTACGCACAATAGTCGCAGCTGGGCAGTATCAATGCCGTGCAAAGCGTAAAAGGCCGGGTCGTCGGCAGCCACCACTCGCTCGGTGACGATCACGCGCAGCGATGCCAGGCCTTCGATGCGCAGCACCGCACTATTGCCGCAGCGGCGTTCCACACCGGTCTGCATCGGCCCGGTATTGAGGAAGGCGCCATCGGTCAAACGTTCCACTACCGCCCGTATCGGCACGCCGTCGCCGAAATGCGATCCGTTGCGTGCGCCCAGCGTGACTGCCAGCGTCTGCCCGATTCCCGCTTGGCCAGCTGCCTGTACGGTGAGGGGGTCGGCGAAACTGGCGAACAGAGTGGGTACGCCGGGACGCGCCGCCATCAATGCCCGGAACAGCCCAGGGGTGTCGCCGCCGCCGCCCGACAAGGGATTGTCGCCAGAATCGGTTACCGCGATCAGGCCGGGCCTGGCGCTGGCCAATGCAGCAGCCACGGCTTCATCGGGCGTAGGCAGGCGCATACGGAAGTCCGCGGCAAGTGCGTGGATGCGGTCCATGACCTGGCGGGCCGCTGCCTGGGCCGCCTGGCCGTCTGGATCGCCATGGGTGTCGCTGACGACGAATACCGAGGCGCCGGTTGCCGCCGTGTCGGAATAGGGGAAGCCGCCGAACACCGAGACGTCCAGCACGGGGCCGATGGTGGCGTCGCGCGCCGCCTGCTCCAGCGCGTGCATGGGACCGCCGGGAGCTGTGCGCATATTGATGCTGGGAAGGATGACGCCTTCATTGAGCAGCACGCGGCGCGTGCGCAGGCCGTCGTTTACGCAACGCAGCAGGCCGTCCAGCACTCGATCGGCCGCTTCATCCATATCCACATGGGGATGGGTCCGGTACACCGTGGCAATGTCCAGCACATCGGCCCAATCCGGCGGCATATTGCCGTGCAGGTCAAAGCTGGCGCCCAGCGGCACATCGGGCAGCATTTCCCGCAGCATGCGGGCCACATCCAGTTCCGGCGTCTCGTTCGTGGCGGTGATTGCGGCGCCATGCAGCGACAGATAGACGGCATCCCAGCCGCCTTGCGCCGCGCCGTCCAGCAGGCCTTCTTTTACTTCCCGGGTGTAGCGATGCATGACGGCGTCATCGATCGGTCCGGCCGGCAAGGCGGCTGCGCAGCGCAGTACCACGACTTCCCATTCCGGGTGAGTATCGGCAAAGCGCGCCACCGCTCCGAGCTCGGTGGCGGTGCCGCGCATTGTGTCCAGCACGCTGGATCCGGCTTGCCATTCGTATTGTTCGAACTGCGCCATGCCCGCGGGAATCGGTCCGAAGGCGTTGCCTTCGAACCAGAGGCGGGCGACAGCCAAGCGTTTGCGCGTCATTGGACGCTTCCCTTGATGTTCTTGAGTACGTCGCCGTAGCGCGCCTGTTCGGCTTTCAGGTGTTTGGCCAAATGGTCGGCGGGGCCGCCGACCGGCACGGCGCCCAATGCACGGAACTTCTCGATGGTGGCCGGTTCTTTTTCGAAGGCGTCGATCACCGCGCTGATTTTATCGACGATGGACTGGGGCGTGCCGGCCGGAGCGACGATGACGAACCAGGATGGAAGCAGATAGCCGGGCACCGTTGCGCTCACGGGCTGCACGCCGGGCAGCACCTCAAGTTCCTCCTTGCTGGCCACGCCCAGGGCCACCAGATTGCCTGCGCGGACATTCTCCAGCGAGGTGGGGACGTTGTCGCCCGCCAGGTCGATATGGCCCGCGATCAAATCGGCCGACGCCTGCGACGCGCCCTTATAGGGTACGTGGGCGATGTCTACGCCGGACAGTTGTTTGAGCAG
Source organism: Orrella sp. (assembly GCA_036675955.1). Classification (GTDB taxonomy): domain Bacteria; phylum Pseudomonadota; class Gammaproteobacteria; order Burkholderiales; family Burkholderiaceae_B; genus Pollutimonas. The sequence continues at coordinate 7,042 of JAKFDW010000162.1, forward strand.
TTCCAGCTGGATGTGCCCCGTGCTGCCCACCCCGGGCGAGCCCCAGTTGAGCTGGCCGGGATTCGCCTTGGCGCGCTCCAGCAGATCGGCAATGTTCTTCAGGCCTGTGCGCGGGTTGGCCACGATGACGTTGGGCACATCGGCCACATACGACACCGCCGCGAAATCCTTGGCTGGGTCGAATGGCATTTTCGGGTAGACGTGCGGGTTGATGGCCAGCGGTCCGGGCGTACCCATAAGCAGCGTATAGCCGTCGGGCTTGGCGCGGGCTACTTCGGCCGCGCCGATATTGGCGCCGGCGCCCGGCTTGTTCTCGACGATGACGTTCTGTTTCAATCCCTTGGACATACCGTCGGCCACCAGCCGGGCGAGCAGGTCGGTTGTGCCGCCCGCGGCAAAGGGCACGATCAATTGAATGGGCTTGGTCGGCCAGTCGTCGGCCGCCGCGACGGGCAGCGCCGGCAACCACAATGCGGCGGCTACCAGCGGAAGACCCAGGATCTTGATTGCTTGGCGGCGCGCAGCGCGGCGGCCGTTATATGTTTGCTTTTGCATGGTGTGCAATTCCTTGTGTATTGGTCCTGTCGGAGAAAATAAAGTACCCAACGTTTATAGCTGCGCGTCCGCTTCGCGCACCAGGCTGCCATATAGATCGGGCCGCCGGTCGCGTCGCGATGGATATGCGATTCGCGCCTGCTCTACTTGCGCGCGGTCTATATCCGCCACCAGCAGGGCGTCGCTTGCCGTATCGGCGCTTTGCAGCACCGCACCGTCGGGTGCCACGATAATGCTGCCTCCGCCCATCTGCCAATCGCCTTCTTGCCCGACCTTGTTGGCCGCCGCCAGAAAGCAGCCATTCTCGAAGGCGCGCGTACGAAGGACTTCCTGGAACATGTGTAAGCGCGAGGTGGCATAGGGCGCTATCAGTAATTCGGCGCCGTTGACAGTCAGGCAGCGGGCAGTTTCTGGAAAACCCATGTCATAGCAAATGCCTATGCCCACCCGCCAGTCGTCCAAGGCGTAAGTATCGAAACGTGTGCCATACCGGAAATAGATCTTTTCCAGGCTGCGCACCGCAGCCGGATGCGTTTTGCGGTATTTGAAGACGATTTCGCCAGCCGGGCTGATATGCATGGCGGTATCGAAGTACAAGCCGGCCTCGACCTTCTCGTAGATCGTGGCCACCACGGCAATGCGATGGCGTTGCGCGGCCTCGCGCATGGCCGTGATCGTGGGGCCGGAATCGTGTTCAGCCAGCGCGTGGTACTTCGCATCCTGGTATTGAGCGAAAAAAATCGTATTGAAAAACTCAGGCAACACCACCAGCGTGGCCCCTTGCCCTGCCGCCTGTTCGACGTAGGCAACCGCCTTGGCCAGGTTGTCCTGCAGGTTTTCACTGCTGCGCATTTGTACGCATGCAATTCTCATGGCTGTTTCCTCGGGATGGATTGGTAGGCTGTTCGATTCATGTCCGCCCAGCCTGGAGCAGGTTAATGATCATACGATCTAAGTTCTGTTAATATGAATCATATGATCTACTTTAAAGGCCGCCGAGTCAACCGGTAGGCGCACCAATCTATATGACGCACATTTTTCATCGCACACCTCGCAGCCTTCCCGAACTAGCCATGCGCGGCGAAGGCAGTTTCCTGGTCGATACTGCCGGCCGGCGCTATTACGACGGTTCCGGCGGGGCCGCGGTGTCCTGCCTGGGGCATGCGCATCCCGAGGTGGTGGAAGCGGTGATCGCCCAGATCCGCCAGCTTGAATACGCTCATACCAGTTTTTTTACTTCCGAGCCGGCCGAACGGCTGGCGGACATCCTGGTTCAGCGTTCGCCCGCGGAGCTGAGCCATGTCTACTTCCTGTCCAGTGGTTCTGAAGCTGTGGAGACAGCCTTGAAGATGGCGCGTCAATACCACGTAGAGGCCGGCGAACCGGGCCGCCGTCACAACATCTCACGCTTGCAGAGCTATCACGGCAATACCTTGGGCGCATTGGCCATCGGCGGCCATCGCGGACGCCGGGCGCTGTACCAGCCTTTGCTGCCCGAGAGCCATCATGTGTCGCCGTGCTTTGCCCACCATTACCGCCAGGACGGCGAATCGGATGATGCTTACGGCACGCGCCTGGCAGATGAGCTGGAACAGGCGATTCTGGCCTTGGGCCCGGAAACGGTCAGCGCCTTCATCGCCGAAACGGTTGTCGGCGCGACAGCGGGCGCCGTCTGCGCAGTACCCGGCTACTTCTCCAAGATCAGGGCGGTTTGCGACCGCCATGGCGTGCTGTTGATTCTGGACGAAGTCATGTCGGGACTGGGGCGTACTGGCTCGTATCATGCCTTCGAGCGCGAAGACGTGGTGCCTGACCTGCTGTGCCTGGCCAAGGGCCTGGGCGGCGGGTACCAGCCGATAGCGGCGGTCATGGCGCACGACAAGGTGGTCGATACGATAGTCGGCGGCTCGGGGGCGTTCCAGCATGGCCATACCTATGTCGGGCATCCGGTAGCCTGCGCGGCGGCGCTGGCCGTGCAGCACATCGTGGCGCGCGACGGGCTGGTACAGCAGTCGGCGCAACTGGGCGAGTACTTGCAGGCGCGGCTGCGCGAGCGTTTCGGAAACCATCCCCATGTGAGCGATATTCGGGGGCGTGGTTTGTTCCAGGCAATCGAGCTGGTGGCGCGGCGCGAACCCGATACACCGTTCAAACCCGCGGTACAGCTTCATGCCCATATCAAGCGGCACGCCCTGGCGCGCGGCCTGTTGTGCTATCCCGGCGGCGGCACGATAGACGGCGAGCGCGGCGATCATGTCCTGCTGGCGCCGCCGTACCTGACCACCCGGGCAGAGCTCGATGACGCCGTCGATATACTGGGCACGGCCGTCGACGCCGCTATAGCCAGTGTGGCGACAGTACAATAGGCGCCCGTTCCGGCGGCAAACTAGGGCCTGTTAACACTACTCAAGGAGTCGCGAAGGCATGAAAAATCTGATCGATCAAGGCGCTCGTCGCAGTGCGTATGTCGATACGCACAAGGCCAGCAACGCAGGGCGGGCAGATTTTCCATGCCTTCCCGAAGGGTTGGCGCCGGACCCAGCCGCCTGCGGCGTTGCCCATCCTCGCAAGGCATTGAGCCTTGCTGCGGTGGGCGCCTTGCATTCAGCCGGTTCCGGCGCCAACGCGATCTCCTTGAGTAGCGTTAACAGGCCCTAGGAGCATCGATGGACAAACGCGCGGTCGACAAACTCATCGAAGAGCAGTATTCCAGCCTGCCCCCCACATTGCAGCGCGCTGCGCGCCATGCTGTCGACAATCCCAAATCGATTGCCCTGAACTCCATGCGCGCGGTGGCAGCCGAGGCCGGGTTGCAGTCCAGCGCCATGCACCGGCTGGCACGCCAACTGGGGTTCGACGGTTACGAAGCCTTGCGCAGCGTGTACCGTGATTGGCTGGCGCAAGGGGCGGGTACATTCGCGCAGCGGGCCACGGTTTTGCAGCAACGCGGTACGCGCGACAAGACCGAAAGCCTGGTGCAGGAACTCGTCGCAAGCGACTGCGCGAATCTGCAATCCATGCTGGAGCCGGGCACACTGGACGCGATCCGATCGGCTTGCGATGTGCTGGCTTCGGCGCATCACATCTATGTGACGGGTCTGCGCAGCCTGTTTCCCGCGGCATTCTATTTCAACTACGCATGCGGCATGTTCCAGCACAACACTACGCTGCTGTCCGGGATCGCCGGCACCTTTGCCGACGACTTGCGCCGCGCCGGGCCGGATGACGCTCTACTGGTATTCAGCTATGAACCCTATGCCCGCGACGCGGTATCGGCATTGCGGTTTGCGGGCAAACGGGGGCTTCGCATCATCAGCGTCACAGACAGTGTCGTTTCGCCCATCGCCGCTCAGGCCACGGCCCTGATTGTGGCGGCCAATACCACGCCGTCGCTGTTTCCGTCGGTCGTGCCGGCGCTTTCAATTGCACAGACGCTGGTGGCGCTATTGGTGGCCAGGGGAGGGCGCTCGAGCCTGCAGGAAATAGAAAAAAGCGAAGCGCAGTTGCGGGAGTTCGCGGTTTACTTGAAAGATAGTGAATAGCGGGCTATAGCACGTACTTCATATAACGGGTCAGGCAAGCCTTTGCGTCGCGGATGTTCTCGCGGCGCAGCCTTTCGGCGGCGTCGGCATCGCCCTTGCGCATGGCCTGCAGGACTGCGCAATGCTGCAGCACGCCGGCCTCGCCCCGCCCGGGCAGGATTACTATCCTGCGGATAAGAAGCTTGGTCTTCTCGTGCATACTGTCCAGCGCTTTGCTTAGTTCAGGGTTACGGGCGGCCTCGATGCAACGCTGTCGAAACCTGTCATACGCCGACGTATAGGCGTCGAAATCGCCGTTCTGGACCGCGAGCCGTACTGGTCCGGAAAAGTCGTCGAGCAGGTCCTGCCACGATTCGTTTGGTACATTGCCGGTGGCCAGCCTCACGCACAGCCCTTCGAGGACTTCGCGGACGTCATAAATATTGAAAATCTGTTCCGGCTCCAGGCGGGCAACCATCGCGCCGCGGTTGGGGGTGCGTTCGATAAGCTCGCGCTGTTCCAGTCCGGTAAAGGCATCGCGCACGCGTGTACGGGGAACGCCAAATTCCTTCGCAAGATCGTATTCATTCAGCTTGGAGCCCGGAGGCAGCTCGCCGGAGCCTATCCTTGCGCGCAACACGCCAAGAACATCCGGCGCTTTCGCGGCCACCTTGGTTTTGACTGTACGGGCAGTGGGCTGGGTGTCGCCTTGCGTGCTCTTCTTGGATTTTTCGGTGGTCATGGCTCAGTATGGGGCGGTGCCTTCGGCTCGGCGTTTGGAGGGAAGTTGTTCTGAACCATTGTAAGACAAAGCATCAGCGGCGGATAAAGATATAATCCTGTTAATATCATTTAGTTGACAATTTAGTTGACTGATTTTCCTAGCCCTGTTGCATGAACCTGCCGCTATTCAGCGATCTCTTCTCATCCGCAAGTGTCTTTTGGATACTTTCATTCGCCACAGTGGTTGCCGGTGCGCTGCGGGGCTTTTCCGGATTTGGCGCGGGCTTGCTCCTGGCGCCCATCTACAGTCTGTTCATGCCGCCCGCCACCGTCGTAACAGTCATCCTGGTGCTGAACCTGATCACGACTTTCCAGATGCTGCCGCGCGCCCTCGGGTCCGCGAATTGGCGCCTGGTGTTATCCCTGTTCATTCCCAGCCTTTTCGGCATTCCAGTCGGTTTGCTCGTATTGCACAGCATCGACGCTCTGCTCATGAGGAAGCTCATTGCCATCGTCGTCATACTGATTTCCGTGGTCCTGCTGAGCGGCTGGCGCTACAAAGGACGCCGCGGCGTCGTGCAGGACAGTGTCGCGGGCTTTACAAGTGGATGCCTTTCCAGCCTGGGAGGCATAGGCGGGCCGCCGGTGCTGCTGTATTTGTTCTCGAGCAGGGACTTGAGTGCCAATGTACTGCGTTCCGTGTTCATCATCTATTTCGGGATGGTGCAGATCGCCACCCTGGTCCCGCTCGCTGCGGGAGGGTCCATAACCTGGACGCATGCTGCTTATGTCGGCTATTTGCTTCCGCTGTATGTGCTTGCCACCGCCGCCGGAGGCATGGCCCAGCATCGCATGATGGGCGGGAAGGATGAAACAATCCGTAGGCTGTGTCTTCTCTTCCTGCTTGCCATAGGCCTCACGGCACTATTTGTCTAGCAACCCGGCCGCACACCACCTGGCCGCTCACGAGCCGGCACACGAACCGCGGCATACGAGCCGGCACACGAGGCGGCTTTCCTCCGCGCGCGCTCGTTTGTTTTTCCATTTCCAAATTCACTTCACGTCGCTCTCCTATCGGGATGACGATGTACGTACGCGTACGCGGGACTTTTTGGTAAAAAATTTAGTTGGCTAAATAGTTGACTATTGATATGATCGCAAAAAGGTCGATGCCTTGGACGACAAAAGCGCCGCATTCAACAGACCGCAATCCCGAACACGACCACGACCCGGCGGTCCGGCGTCCCGGCGTGAGCCCAGCCTAGGAGCAATTGGAAATGGAAATAGCAGATGCCCGTAGCGTCTTTCAACGACTGAACGAGGAACATGAGGCGCATCGCGAAAAGGCCTTGCAGATGGGCGGTCAGAAAAAGCTCGACATGCGCAAGGCGCAAGGAATACTGAACGCCCGGGAACGTATCGAGAAACTGCTCGACAAAGGCACTTTCATCGAATCCGGCATGTTCGCCACCTCGGCCGCGTCCGAGGCCGACCGCGCTCGCACGCCCGCCGACGGCAAAGTCGTAGGGTATGGTCGAATCGACGGGCGCGAAGTCGCCGTCGTCTCCAACGACTTCACCGTGATGGGCGCCTCCAGCAGTGCCACCAACGGCAAGAAGATAGGGCAGATGAAAAGGGTGGCAACCCAACGCGGCCTGCCGCTTATATTTCTTGGAGAGTCGTCGGGCGCCCGCATGCCGGACACGATGGGCTCACGCGGAATGGGCACCATGCTGGGCAACGATCCCACTCAATACCAGCGCATGCGTGAAACGCCATGGGCCGGCGCCGTGCTGGGGTTTTGCTATGGATCGTCCACCTGGTACACCGGGTTCTCGGATTTCAGCGTCATGCGCAAAGGCGCCATCATGGCGGTGTCCAGCCCGAAGCTGGTGTCGCTGGCGATCAAGGAAGAAATAAATCCGGAAGACATCGGCGGATGGAAGCTGCATTCAGAAACCACCGGCCTTATCGACATGGTGGTGAACACCGATGAGGAAGCGCTTGAAGCCATAGCGAAATTCCTCAGCTACATGCCCAGCCATCACAACGAAGCGCCACCGGTACATCCGGTAAGCCCCGGGTCCGGCGAGGACATGGCCGGTATTGTCGACATCCTGCCGCCCACCCGCACGCAGGTCTACGATGTACGCAAGATCATCAAGACGGTAGTGGATAAAGACAGCTTTTTCGAACTCAAACCCAAATTCGGCAAGGTGGCGGTGGTCGGGTTATCGCGGATCGACGGACGGACCGTGGGCATAGTGGCCAACAACCCTTTGCACAAGGGCGGCGCGCTCGACACCGATGCCTGCGACAAGATTACCGGCTTCATCGTGATGTGCGATTCCTTCAATATTCCTATCGTCATGTTCGTCGATACCCCCGGGTTCATCATCGGCCTGGATGCCGAGCGCAAACGCGCGCCGGGAAAGATCATGAATTTCATGAGCGCACTTTCCATGGTCACCGTGCCCAAGGTTTCGATCATTCTTCGAAAAAGCTACGGACAGGCATACCTGAATATGGGCGGAGGCCGAAACTCCGATGAAGTCGCGGCATGGCCGACTGCCGAAGTGAGCTTCATGAATCCCCATTTCGCCGTCCAGATTGTTCACGGGATACAACCGGGCGAAGAAGGCTTCGAGGAAGCGCTTGAAGAAATGGAGCGCAACAGCAGCGTGTACGACATCGCCGGAAACTATGCCGTCCAGCACGTGATCCTGCCCCACGAGACACGCAACTATCTGATCCGTATCCTGCAGGTGCACCGCCTGCGCCTTACCAACGGCGTGGGTCAGCACTTGATGCGCACCTGGCCGACCACATTCTGAGGCGTCATCATGTTCAATAAAGTCATTGTTGCAAACCGCGGCGCCGTGGCCGCCCGAATACTGCGCACGCTCAAGCAGATGCGCATACGATCCGTGGCCGTTTACTCCGACGCCGACGCCGGTGCGCCTTATCTTGCCGAGGCCGATGAAACCTACCATCTGGGTGCGGCTCCGGCCCAGGAAAGCTACCTGAACCAGGATGCGCTCATTGCGCTCATCAAAGCATCAAAGGCCGACGGGCTGCACCCGGGCTACGGCTTCCTTGCTGAAAACCCGGGATTTGCATCGCGCGTGGAAGAGGCCGGCGCCAGGTTCATCGGTCCGTCCGCGCGCTGGATAGACGCCATGGGACACAAGACCCGCGCCCGCGACCTGGCCGTCGAGCATGGCCTCCCGGTCGGCCGCGGATCGCCTGTGCTGTCGGGCGATGCAGACGAAATGCTGCGTTACGCCGAAGAGATAGGCTTTCCGGTGCTTATCAAGCCTGCAGGAGGCGGCGGGGGAATCGGGATGCTGGTGGCCGAGAAACCAGACGATCTGGCAAATGCCGTGGATCGGGCTCGTTCCATGGCTCAGCGGGGGTTTTCCAACTCGGAGGTCTATCTCGAAAAATACCTGCAACGCCCGCGCCACATTGAATTCCAGCTGCTGGGCGACCGGCACGGCAGTGTGCGGCATCTGTTTGACCGTGATTGCTCGGTGCAGCGCCGGCACCAGAAAGTCATCGAGGAGGCGTCCGCCCCTGCGCTCGATCGTCCCGATGTGGTCGCGTTGGCGCAAAAGCTGGCCGACACATTCGGCGCAATCGGGTACGACAATATCGGAACCGTGGAGATGCTGCGCGGCGCCGACGGCACATTCCATTTTCTCGAGATGAACACCCGCCTGCAGGTGGAACACGGCGTAACAGAGGAAATCACCGGCGTAGACTTGGTTGAAGCGCAGATCCGGTCCGCAGCGGGAGAGAAACTCGCTGCAATTTTGCCCGACGAAGTGCGCATCAAAGGGCACGCGATACAGGCCCGCATCTATGCGGAGGATTCAAAGCGCTTTCTGCCATCCCCCGGGCGGCTCACGACATTCCGCCCACCAAGCGGCAATGGCGTTCGCATCGAGACGGGTTACGCAGAGGGCCGGGAAGTGACGCGGCATTATGACCCTTTGCTTGCAAAAGTGATCGCACACGGTGAAACGCGCGGCGCGGCCATCAAGACCCTGCTCGATGCCATACGCAATTTCGAGGTCGAGGGCGTCAAGACCAACATCGTTGCGCTGGATACGATTCTTTCATCCGAAGTATTCGCCAGCGGCGACGTTCACACCGGACTCGTTTCCGAATTGATTCGTTAATTGATTGTTGAAGTGATAAAGGAACATAAGCATGAGCAGCCATGAAATCCAATCCGAAATAACGGGTTCCGTATGGAAAATCTTGAAAACTTCCGGCGAGGCGGTCGCGGAGGGCGACGTCATCATGATCATGGAATCCATGAAGATGGAGATCCCGGTGATTGCGGAAGAGGACGGGACCATTGCCGAGATCCGGGTCGCGGAAGGCGACTCAGTCAGCGAGGGAGATGTGGTGGCCATACTCGCCAGCTGATCGCCCTGCGCGATCGGATCGTGATTTCGGCGCCCTGCCGCGAATGCTGAAGAAGCGTTCAAGACTTTCATGGCATCCAGAAGCAAAACAAAACGGAGACAGAAAATGAAGTTCTTGCACTATACGAAGTATCTCTGCGGTATGGTGGCCCTGGCCGCTACAGCATTGCAGGCCCATGCCGCCGAATGGCCATCAAAGCCCATAACGCTGGTCGTACCGTACGCGGCCGGCGGCACCACCGATCGCCTGGCGCGTTCATTTTCAAAGTATGTACAAGATAAAACCGGCCAATCGACCATCGTCCTGAACAAACCCGGAGCCTCCACCAATATCGGGAACATGGACGTTGCAAACGCAAAGCCTGATGGTTACACCTTCCTGATCGGTATCGACCTGCTCGCGACCAATCAGGCCACGGGCCCGAAGTTGCCCTTCGATCCCTTGTCGAAACTGACCCCCGTCAGTTTGCTTACCTACGTGCCCTGCCTTATCGCCGCGAATCCGAAGTTTGAAGCGGATTCCGCAAAAGAGATGATCTTGCTCGCAAGGAAAAATCCTAAAGAGCACACCATATCCAGCGCCACGCTTCAGCTGCAGGTCGGTCTCCTGACGCGTCAATCGGAAATAGACTTGACCCACGTGCCTTACAAAGGCGGCGTTCCCGCAGCCGTGGACGCGATGGGCGGGCAGGTCGACATGGTGATCGCCAACGTGCCGGTACTGGCCGGGTTCGTGCGCTCCGGCAAGCTCAAGGCGCTTGCGGTCTCGTCCGAAAAACGGGCCGAAGCCTTCCCCGACGTACCAACGCTGAAAGAAACCGGTCTATCCACCGCCGTGTTCGCAAACTGGTACAGCGTGTTCGCGCCGGCAGGCACAAGCTCCGAAATTATCGACAAAATGGGCGCCATCGCCGCCGATTTCGTCAAAGATCCGCAAGTCCGAAAAGACCTGGTAACCGACGGCTACCTGCTGGAGTCGTCCACGCCGGAACAATTGCGCGCCATCTTCGAGGCGGATCTCGAGAAGGCCCGCAAGTTCGCGGAAGCCAACAAGGCGCTGTTCGCCCAACAATAGGCATCCAGCCATATCGACTTCGTAATCATCGGCGCATTAAACTGAAAGGCCGGAGCCGGGGCTGTCCCGGACTCTGCCTTTAGTCCGATCACAGGAGATCAATGATGAATTACGTAGAAGGATTCGTTGTAGCTGTGCCCGCCGCAAACAAGGAGACTTACAGAAAGCATGCTGAAGAGGCCTCGCATCTGTTCAAGGAATTCGGTGCGACCCGCTTTGTCGAGTGCTGGGGCGACGACGTGCCCGACGGGAAAGTGACCGACTTTCGGGGCGCGGTAAAGGCCAAAGAGGATGAAGTCGTGGTCTTCAGCTGGCTGGAATACCCGTCCAAAGAGGTGCGCGACGCGGCAAACGAGAAAATGATGTCCGACCCGCGCATGAAGGACATGGGCGAGAAGATGTGTTTCGATGGCAAACGCATGATATTCGGCGGCTTTGTACCGATAGTGGACGTGTGAGCGGCCCCGCGCCTCATAGTCCCTGCGAGGACCTCTGTTCTACATAACGGAATAACATTTCTGTATATTGGAACAATTGCTGTTTTCCGCTGCAGGAACCAGAATAGATGAGCGGCTGCTGTGATCATCGTCACGGTAAGCCCTTCAAACAAACAATTCCGGAGGCATCATGAAAACACGCAGCAATCCCGAGGCGCGCCCGAATCAGCAACGTGCGATTTTTTCCAGGTGGGCTGGCGCCGCCGGCATGGCGTTGGTAATAACGGTCGCGTCGTTTCAAGCGTTTGTCAGCGACGCCGGCGCGGCCGAAAGCTATCCCAGCAAGCCGATCAGCATGATTGTTTCCTATCCGCCCGGAGGCAGCGTGGATGCCGCAGGCCGCATTCTTCAGGACCCGCTATCCAGGGCGCTGGGCCAGACAGTGGTGATCGAGAACAAAGGCGGGGCCGGCGGCACCATCGGTACGCGCTACGTGGCAGGCGCAAAACCCGACGGCTACACCATGTTGCTGACCCTGTCTTCGCACACGATCAACCCGGCCATCTATACCAGCTTGCCCTTCGATACTGAAAAAGACCTCATAGCCGTATCGCTGGTCGCCTCGGCGCCGCAAGTGCTTGTCGCCAACCCCAAGTTTCCGGTGAAGTCGATCGAGGAGCTGATCAAGTACGTCAAGGACAGTGGCGAGGAAGTTCCGTATGGATCTGCCGGTATCGGTTCTCCCAGTCATATCGCGGGTGAACTGTTCCGGCTCAAGACCGGGCTGAAGCTGGCGCACATCGCCTATCGTGGAGGCGGCCCGGCGACGATCGACGTACTGGGCGGCCAGATTCCTTTGCTTTGGGTTTCGCTTCCTTCCGTCACACAACACATCGAAAGCGGTGCGCTCAACGCGCTGGCCGTGTCCACTGCAAAGCGCACGCCCATACTGCCCGACGTGCCGTCCATTGCCGAAACGATAGACGGTTTCAATGTCGACTCCTGGTATGGCATGTTTGCTCCCGCCGGCACGCCGCCGGCCATCGTGAAGCAGATGCAGGAGGCGGTTGCGAAGGCCGCGCAAGACAAACGGATTCAGGAGGCGTTCAACGCCATCGGCGCAGTGGTCGTGGGCAGCCCGCCTGAAGAACTGGACGCCATCGTGAAGCGTGAAATTGTGATGTGGAAAGGGCTGGCGAAAGAGGCCAACATCAAGGTCAACTAAGAAACGTCCATAGAGGGATTCCGCTAGCAGCCGTCGCAGCGTCGCAAACGGAATCCTGCGCTTTCTCTTTCTATACGTCCAGGTCGCTGTCCCGCTGCACCAGGTAAATCAGCACCAGGGCGATGGTCACCAGAAAGCGGAATGCACTCGGCACGCCATTCCAATGGTCGGACATCCACATTCCAAACCATTCTCCGCCTATCGACATGAAGCCTACCTGCCACACGAAAAAGCCCAGCGACAGGCCGCAGACGGCCATATTCTTGGCCCGGTTGAATTCCTCGGCGGGCGACTTCAATTGTTTTAGCAGTTGGTAAACGCCAGCCCAGCAAAGCAAGGCGGTCAAGGCTTCAAGAGCAATAATGAAAACATACGCGGCATGGTGCAAGATCGGCAGTTGAATCGCCCGGTAGTGTATCGTCGCCGTGGGGAAGATTGTGTCCATCATCAAGACATGCCGGACAAACTCGAAGTTGCTGCCATAGTCCGTCATGTTGCCGAACGCAACCAGCGACGCAAAAAGTGCGATGGCGGCGACAAACCCTATTTTTGAGTATCGGATAAGCATTTGTTCATCACGCGTTCTCGCGTTCCAATGGCTGAATCTTGGGAAGCACATCTGCCGAGCCGTCTTTGGCGTGCGCCGATCATAGCTGAACTGTAGGCCAGTCCAGAATGCACTGATGCTCAAACGCCACAGCACCGTAAGAAATCAACACCGCAATATCTTCTCACGATAAAATCCTGCGGCGTCATTACTCGACAGAATCAGAATTATCGTGAAACAATTTTGCGTCCGGCAGGGCGAACAGCATCGCGCGAAACGCTGCGAATTTTCCGTCAATAGTTTGCCTGCCGGTATGCTGCAAAGCATCGGTTTTGCAGCGCTCCTTGCGTCTATCGGCGCGATCATGGCCGGGCCCGCGCAGGCTGACAACAGCGTTTACATTGTTAACCGGGGCGCCGACGGCCGCGATGGTGAAACGGCGTTCGGCTGGGTTTCTGCAACTAGGGGCGAAGACGCGAAACCCTCGATTTGGACCCAGCGAGGGGCAATCACCAACGCAAGTTCGGCCGCTCTTGAAATCGGTTCTGTCGGCGGTGCGGGCGGCTCTGTCTATACCAAGGGCGTATTCCATAATGTGCCGGGCAAGCGCGGCGGCAGCGGCGGCCTGGTTTCGCTTACCGTTGCACCATCCGCCGACATTTCGGGAACGCTGGGCTCTTCCGTTTTGGCCAAACCGCTGATCCATGTTTATTCAATAGGCGGCACCGGCGGGCTGGGATACACGTCATGGACCGAGAGCGAGGGCGGCATTTCTCCCGGCGGCGACGGCGGGGCGGTAACCCTGAATATTGCTTCGCGCGTTACCGCTGCAAGCGAGTCCGCTCCGCGGAGCCGCGCCCTGCCTGCCATAAAGGTGGTTTCCCAAGGCGGGGCCGCGGGCGTCAGCAAGAACGGCACCCAGTCTTCCGACGGCACCTATGAAAGCAGGGTCGACACCGACCGCGGCGGTTCCGGCGGAATGGTCAGCGCGACCTTTGAAAAAAGCGCACACGTCAGCGTGACCGGGGCGCTGGCCCCGGCGGTATCTGCCAGCTC
>JAKFDW010000163.1:0-5081 GCA_036675955.1 Orrella sp.
GACGGCTATACCTTGCTCATTACCCCCTTGCCTTTTTCCGCCTTACCCGGTTTATACCGGGATAAGATGCCTTACGATGCGGTCAAAAATTTCGAGCCGGTAATATGGGCCGGCAGCACGCAGAATATTCTTACCGTACGCGCCGATTCGCCATTCAAGGATGTGCAAAGCCTTATCGAGCATGCCAAGAAGCACCCCGGCGAAATCAACTATGGTTCTACAGGTTCCGGTTCGTCCAACCATCTGTCCATGGAGCTTTTCCTGGACATGACGGATACAAAAATGACGCACATCCCATATAAAGGCAGTGCTCCGGCCGTTACGGCCTTGTTGGCCGGCGATATCGATGTTCTCTTCGACAACGTGCCCAATGTTTATCCGAATATCAAAGCGGGTAAACTCACTGCCCTGGCTTCAACGGGAACCAATCGCGCTCCATTGCTGCCCGAAATTCCGACTGTAGCGGAGGCCGGCGTGCCGGGATATGAAGTCACCGTCTGGTTCGGCATGCAAGCGCCTGCCGGCACGCCAAAAGAGGTGATCACCAAAGTAAATAAAGATTTGGTTGAAATGCTGCGCCAGCCATCCATTGTCGAGAAGTTCGGTTCACAAGGCGTGGAGGTTGTAGCGAGTTCGCCCGAACGTTTCAAAACACTCGTAGCCAGCGAAGTGGACAAGTGGACGGGCGTCATAGACCGCGCCGGCATAAAGATCGAATAAGGGGGCAATCCCTTGATGAATTTACGCCGGATCAACCCAAAGGGCCGATCCGGCGTAGAAACGATCAGTGCAAATGATCGGACAGATAGCCGAACGGATCAGCTTTCTGCAAGCAGCTTGCCCAGAATCGCGATACCTTCCCGGATCTTCGCCTCGGATACCGTCACGAAGCTCAACCGAATCGTATTGGCCTGAGGGCTTGCGCCGGCAAAGAATGGCGCGCCGGGCACAAAGGCCACGTTGTGCTCGATGGCCCGGGCCAGCAATTTGGTGCCGTCGATATGCGCGGGCAAGGTGACCCAGATGAACATGCCGCCCTCGGGCCGCGTCCAGCTGACCGTTGCCGGGAAATGCTCATCCATTGCTTCAAGCATGTATCCGCACTGCTCTTTGTAGAGCTCGCGCACCATGGGCATGTGGGTGGTCAGGAAACCGTCTTTCACGGTTTCATAAACGGCCATCTGGGTAAGGCTTGCCGTGTGCAGATCGGTGGCCTGCTTGATTTGCACGAGTTTGGAAATGATAGGCTTGGGCGCCACGATGTAGCCCAGGCGCAAACCGGGCGCCAGTACCTTGGAGAAGGTGCCGAGACGGATGACCGTGGCGCCAGCGGCGCGCCCCAGGCCCAGCAGGCCGGGCAAGGCTGTGCCGGCATAGCGCAGGTCGCCGTAGGGGTCATCTTCGATAATGGGCAACTGGGCGGCGGCGCATCGTTCGACCAATGCCTTGCGGCGCGCCAGGTCCAGCGTGAGGCCGGTAGGGTTCTGGAAGTTCGGCAAGACATAGATGAAGCGCGCGCCGGCCGTGCGCTCGTCGGTCAGTCCCTCGGGCATCAGGCCGCCATCGTCGGTGGGGACCGCGACATACTCGGGCTCGAACAGGGAGAATGACTGCAGCGCGCCCAGATAGCTGGGCGCTTCGACCAGCACCTTGCTGCCCGGATCGATAAACAGCTTGCCCAGCATATCGAGCGCTTGCTGGGAACCCGACACGATGAGCACTTCGTCGGGCGACACATCGGCGCCGACGCGTTTCAGGTCTTCGGCTACCCAGGCGCGCAAAGGCGCATAGCCTTCGGTGGGGCCGTACTGCAACGCCGTCTCGCCCTTGTCTTCCAGGACACGATTGAACGCCGCCTGCATGACCTCGATCGGGAACCCTTTGGGAGCAGGCAAACCGCCGGCAAAAGAGATAATCTCGGGGCGCTCAGTGACTTTCAGAATCTCTCGGATTGTCGAACTGGTGAGTTGTTGCGCGCGCTGCGAAAAAGTATAGGGGAGAGTGTACGAGTCCATGATTCCGAAAAATTCCCGATAAAGAACAAATGGTAACCCCCTAGATTACCGCAACTTCGTTGAAGATTCAGCGAATTTGCCGGCTGATGCGCATTCCGCGGTTTTTTGCGACGTCAGCAAACCACACGACAGCGACCAGCGCGAAAGGCTGCGGCGCAGGGGTCATGCCGACGTCAGCCATCGAGGTCTGTGTGCGGGGTGTTCGCGTTCCGCCTGTCGCGGCGAACAATGCGCAACAGCCACCAGAACAGGGACAGCGAGCAAAGCAGGCCTATCCCGAAAATTGCCAATACTATCCACTCGCCTGCTGTCATGTATGCATGCCTTATTGATTGTTAGCGGACCGGGTCCTGGCCGGCGCTCAGGACGTCAGCCATGGCATCGGTAAAGTACGCGATGTTACGGGTGTTCAGGCCGGGCACACTGATACGGCCCGAGTCGATGATGTACACACCATGCTTTTCACGCAAGGCCAGCAATTGCTCGTTCGACAGGCCGGTATACGTGAACATGCCATGCTGCTTGACGAAATAGCTGGAATCGTAGCCCGGCAACTTGGCGCTCAACTGCTCATGCGCTTCCTTGCGCACGAATGCGATGCGCCGGCGCATTTCCGCAACCTCTTGCACCCATGCCGCATAGAGCTGAGGGTCGTTGAGTACATCGGAAGTGATCTGCCCGCCGTGGACCGGCGGACTGGAATAGTTGCGCCGCACGGCGGCTTTCAACTGGCCTAGGACTCCGTCGGCTTCCTCCTGGGTGGCGCACACGACCGACAGGCCGCCGCAGCGCTCGCCATAGAACGACAGGTTCTTGGAGAAGGAGTTGGCCACCACGAACGTCAAACCCGCATCGGCCATGGCGCGCACCGCAAAGGCGTCTTCGTCCAGTCCCGTGCCGAAGCCCTGATAGGCCATATCCACGAAAGCAATGAGTTCGCGTTCCACCAGGATGGGAATCAGTTGCAGCCATTGATCCGGCGACGGATCGACGCCCGTGGGATTGTGGCAGCATGGGTGCAGCAACACGAAGCTCTTGCGCGGCAAGGCCTGCAGTTCCGTCAGCATCTGGTCGAAACGCAAGGACTTGGTTTCGGGGTCGTAATAGGAATAAGTGTGGGTCCGCACGCCCGCACCCTGGAAGATGGAATGATGGTTGTCCCACGCGGGGTCGCTGATCCAGATCTCGCTGTCGGGATAAGCCAGATGCAGGAAATCCGCGCCGACTTTCAGCGCGCCCGTGCCTCCTACGCTTTGTATCGTGGCTATGCGCTTTTCTTGCACAGCGCGATGTTGCGCGCCGAAAACCAGCTTTTGCACGGCCTCGCGGTAAGATGCCAGGCCTTCCATGGGAAGGTAGGGGCGCGGCGACGGTTCGCTGGCGCGGCGCTGCTCGGCCGTCTTCACTGACGACAACACCGGGATGCGGCCTTCGTTGTCATAATACAGGCCCACTGTCAGGTTGACCTTCTGGGGATGGACATCCCGGTGGAATGCCTCATTAAGCCGGAAAATGGGATCGCCGGCGTATTTTTCCAGGTGTTCGAACATGATTGCAGGTCTCGGTAGAATAAGCGAAACAAATATGACAGCGGGCCGCTCTGTCAGCGTTCCTCATTATAGAGAATCGCCTTCTGTCCGCCATTGACATGTTCCTGTATACCAATAAGATGATGACAATATCCGACAGCATGCAGGAGAGACTACGCTGATGCCCGAACACCCCGCTCCCGATCTTGACATACGCCTCGTCCGTGCCGGCGATTTGCGGCCCGTCGCCTGGAAGAACGGAGGAGGCGTAACGCGCGAGATCGCGGCACACCCGCCGGGATCGACCTTTGAATCGTTCCTGTGGCGCATCAGCATGGCCGATGTGGCTGCTGAAGGTTCATTCTCGACCTTCCCGGGTATCGACCGCGTGCTGACCGTGATCGAGGGCGGGACGATGATACTCGTGGATGCGGCAGAAGAAATCCGGCACGCGGTGCATCCGTTGGAGCCATTTCGATTCCCGGGCGAAACACCGATATGCGCCCGGCTTCCCGACGGCGCGATAAGGGATTTCAATCTCATGTATCGGCGCGGGCTCGCGCAAGGGCACACAGAACTGCGGCGCACCACCCAGCGCCTTGTGCTGGATGCCGGCAGCATGGTATTGCATTGCGCGGGCGGTTCGTACCGCATCAGTACAACGGCTGCGGCCGGCACTTACCTTCTGCACCATGGCGATACCCTTGTGCTCAACTGGCACACGCCCGACAGCCGCCACATCAGCATCGATATAGAACCGCACACCCCCGGCGCGGTTTTGCTCGACAGCCGCATCCGTACAATATAGGCCCACTCAAAATAAAATCGGAGCATGGCCTGGACACTATCAATAATGCGGAGCGACGCGCGTGACGATTCCCACCACTAATCCCCAGGGCGGCGCAGTCCTGGCTCCTCATGCCCGCCTGGCCGAAGGCTGGCGCGACAGCGTTTTGCTCCAATGGAACGCGGCGGGAATCTTGACGCGGGTGACCCCGGGGGCGAGCGACGATCAGATTGCCGCGGTGCCAGGCCTGCAACATGCGCACGGCCCAGTGATTGCCGGGATGCCAAATCTTCATTCGCATGCATTTCAAAGTGCCATGGCCGGCCTCACCGAGTATCGCGCCAACGCCGCAGACAGCTTCTGGAGCTGGCGGGATCTGATGTACCGCTATGCCGAGCGCATATCGCCCGAAGATATCGCCGCCATTGCCCACCAGTTGTACATCGATATGCTGAAAGCAGGCTACACCGCCGTATGCGAGTTCCACTATGTGCATCATCAACCCGATGGCAGTCACTATCCGCAAACGGCAGAACTGGCCGCCCAAGTCGTTGGCGCAGCCGCCGAGGCCGGCATAGGCATGACCATGCTGCCCGTCCTATATCAGTACAGCAACTTCGAATCAAAACCGCCACGCCACGATCAGCGCCGCTTCATCAATACCGCCGACCAGTTGCTCGACTTGCTGGCCGCGCTGCACCGGGCCTATCCCGAAACCGGGAATCGCCGTTACGGTGTAGCGCCGCACTC
>JAKFDW010000164.1:0-2037 GCA_036675955.1 Orrella sp.
CGGGCAGCATTACGAGCCCCACAATTCCGTAGCACTGGCGAACTCCGGCTTTGTACAGGTGGAGTTGATACAGGTGCGTAATGATGTCCCTTCCATGTATCGCGATTTCCTGCAAGCCGGCCGCACGGGATTGCAGCATGTGGCTTACTGGACAGAAAGCTACGACGTGGATCTCGAACGCCTTATGAAGCGGGGTTTCAAACCCAAAATGAGCGGGCAGGTCGGCGATCGCGGACGGTTTATTTATTTCGACACCGAATACCATCCAGGCACGGTCATTGAGCTTTCTGAAGTGGCAGGCCCCAAGGGCAAGCTCTTTGACTTGATAAGAAACTCATCCGTTGATTGGGATGGCCAGAATCCGGTCCGCGACTTTCCCGATTTGCGCGCGCTCTGATCAGTTCCGTCCCTATAACGTTTTCTTAATTGTCTGCAACGTGTTTGCAAGCCAGGCGCCATGAATTCCCATCGTATCAAAGCCAGTTACCTTATAGAAACGCCTTTCCCACCAGAGAAGGTGGCGGAAATCATGGCGGGCGAACAGTCTTGCGGCACCTTTACCCGCGTTGTCGGCGAGACTGACGCCTTGCGGGAAAGGGCGCGCGCATGGGTGGACGACGTGAATGAATTGCCCGCTGCCGATCAGCCGGCCCTACCTAATGCCTGGCTGCAGCAGCGCGGCATAAGTGGTCCATGGCGGCGCGCGCGAGTCGATCTGTCATTCCCTGTCGAGAACGTGGGGGTGAATCTTCCCACCCTGGCGGCAACCGTATCCGGCAATTTATACGACCTTGGCGAGGTCACCGGCTTGCGTTTGGAAACCCTGGCGCTGCCCGTCGATTACCGCATGCAATACGAATTGCCGCGCATGGGTATTGCCGCAACGCGCAAAAGCATAGGCGCCGCTGATGGCGCCTTGGTGGGCACCATTATCAAGCCCAATGTCGGCATGTCTGCCCAAGACACTGCCGATTTGGTCAAGGTGCTGTGCGAGGCCGGTGTGGACTTCATAAAGGACGATGAAGTTTGCGCCAACCCGGGGCACGCGCCTTTGGTCGAGCGGGTACCCGCGGTAATGGCTGTAATCCGCGCCCATGCCGAACGTACCGGGAAACGGGTAATGATGGCATTCAATATCAGCGATGATCTCGACGCGATGCGAGGGCATGCTGATTTGGTGGACCGCGAAGGCGGCAGCTGCGTGATGGTCAGTTTGAACTGGTGTGGGTACTCGGCCGTGCAAAGCCTGCGGCGCAGCACTTCGCTGGCAATTCACGGTCACCGCAATGGCTTTGGCGCAATATCGCGGCACCCTTTGCTTGGCATGTCCTTCCAGCCCTACCAAGCCTTGTGGCGTCTGGCCGGCGTGGACCATATGCATGTCCACGGCCTTCAGGGCAAGTTCTCGCAACCTGATGAGGAAGTTATCGACGCTGCCGACGATTGCCTGGCTGCCATGTCGGATACCGTCGATGACCGGGTTCTGCCGGTGTTTTCTTCGGGGCAGTGGGCAGGCACGGTGCCGGCCACATGGGCTGCCGTCAAGAGCCAGGATCTGTTATTCATGTCGGGTGGCGGTATTCTTGCGCACCCCATGGGGCCGGCCGCCGGGGTGGTCAGCCTGCGCCAGGCGTGGGCCGCCCAGCGGGAAGGTATTTCCCTTGAGGCATATGGCAGACAGCATCGCGAACTGGAGTCCGCGCTGAAGTTCTTCGGGGCCGCTAAGAAATGACGCTGCGGCTCGCCTGGTATGGGGACGACTTCACGGGAGCTACCGATACGCTGCGCGTCGCGGCAGAGGCGGGGCTGCGCAGTTTATTGTTCTTGGATATTCCCGACGATGCGCAATTGGCCAGTGCCGGTCCGCTGGATGCGCTGGGCATTGCCGGAGCCGCGCGTACCATGTCTCCTTCGCAGATGGAGACCGAGCTGACGCGCGTGGGGCAATTTTTTCGGCACATCAACACCCCTGTCATTCATTACAAGTGCTGTTCCACCTTCGACAGTTCTCCGGCCATTGGAAGCATCGGCATCGCG
>JAKFDW010000165.1:0-15773 GCA_036675955.1 Orrella sp.
GGGCAAGCAAAGATCGGTGCACAACACCTACTTCACACTGCCCGTCGTGCTCCTGATGCTCAGCAATCACTATTCGTTCACCTTTACGAGCCCCCATGCCTGGATCATCCTGAGCCTGTTCATATTCGCGGGAGCCTCGATACGCCAGTATTTCGTTTTGCGCCACGTAGGCAAGAACCAGCTCGCCTATCCGGCAGCGGGTATTGCGCTGTTGCTCGTCATTGCATGGCTGGGCGCGCCGGGCAGCCAGGTGGCGCCTGCCGCGTCGTCCGCGTCCATGCTGAAGGCCACTGAAATGCAGCAGGTGCAGGCCATCATCAAGACACGCTGCGTGCAGTGCCATGCCGCCAATCCCACACAGGCGGGATTCGCATCTTCCCCATTGGGGATCATGCTGGAAACGGCGGACCAGATCTCCGTGCACCAAGGCAAGATCAAGGAAACGGTGGCGAGCCGCTATATGCCCCTGGGAAACTTGACCCAGATGACCGATGCCGAACGCGCCGCGATTGCCGCCTGGAACATTCAACACTGACAACGATGGCCGCGTTCAGTCGACGCACAGATAACCCAGCGTGCGGCCTTCCGGAAACGTTTGCGGCCCGCTGTCAGAAATCAGGACAGGGTTGGCTCCAGCCGGGCAATCACATACACCCGTAACGGGGTTTTCTGTCGAGGCGCCGGAACGAGTCCTGCAGCCATACAGCAAGTTCAAGGAGTAGCCGCCACCGCCTGTGCGGCTGGCCGAGCGCCATACCTTCTGACGGCATACCAGCAAGCCGCCGTCGATTTCGCGCGCCACCGCCGTGTCTGCCGTGCAAGGACTATGCAGCTCTTCCTGCGCCCCCAGATGCACATACCGTGCTACGTGCAGGTCGCTGCGCGCATTGATATTGCCTTCGACCGTGGCCATGCCGCGAAATTGCGGATCGCGGGAATCGCGGACGCGCAGAAAATCCAGGTGGTCCAATTGCTCGGCTGTAATGGCCAGCGCCACCGTCCCGGGCGGCAAGGCTGCACCGGCTCCCACAGGGTTAGGCATTTCGAAGGCCGCTCCCCGGAATAGATGCGGCTGGGAAACAGAGACCGATCCGCCCCACCCTTGCGCAGCCAGCAGCCACTGCGCAACCATTTGATCGTCTACCTGTCTGTTGGCGGCCAGCAGAAAAGGCGAGGTGCTGTACACAATGGCCTCGAGGCGGCACGAAAGGCCAGGGCAGGATCCATGCCGCAACAAGCGCACCGCAGCGCTTCCTGCCGCGGACACGGTTTCGGGAAAGCCGGACGACAGCAAGCCGTCCGCCTTGAGTTCGGCCAGCGTAGGGGCTGCCCAGTCGGCATAACCCTGGTCGCTGAGCGCTCCGACATGACCGGCCTGGATCAGAGCATCTGCGTAACGCTCGATATAGCCGTGCACCGATCTTTTTACCGACATCATCCATACCGCACTTGCCTGCGCCCGGGCATCGTTGATTCGATTGACCAATGTGTTGCCGGCCCATACGGCAATCAAGGTCGTCACGATTGCCGCGACCACGAGTTCAAGCATGACAAACCCTTGTTGCGTCCGCATCTCGTCCCCTAGCTGGCGGCAAACACGAAGGTGTTGACGTCTCCCCTGGCGCATTTGGACTCGACCGTCAATGCGCTGTAATGGATATTCTGGCTGGCATCTTTGACTACGACAGCCGCTCCATTGTCGGGCGCCACCGTGATGGAGTCCGACACCCGCTGCATGACCGAGGCAATGGAAGGACATGCGGCATTATTGACGTTCGACAAGGTAATCTCGAAACCGTTGCTTGATTCGTCGACGCCTATGCCCACTTCTCCATCGGTTCCCAGCCCGTGCAAAACTTTTGTGCTCGCGCCAGAGCCGGAGACGGTAAAGACACTGGAATCCCGGACAAGATTCGCGAAATTTGAAATATCAATGCCCTCATAGGGCTGGGCGGATCCGGTCGGCGCATTTACCTTGGTTTGCAGAATGAATCGCGCCAGTTCCTCTCCCACTTTGGGCACTTTGTTTTCTATGAGATAACCGCCTATGGCAGGTATGCCAATGATGGCAAGCAACAGGACGATGGCGGTGACTATCGAGACTTCGATAAGCGAGAATCCCTGCTGGGCATGTACGGTGGCGACAGACATAACAGCTCCTTGAAGTTGCGCCTGCCCTTATTGGCTGGCGTAGAAAATCATCAGCGATCGACGCAATTCGTCGATGACGGCGTAATGCCATAAACCCAGTCCCAGCAAACAGGCCAGGCTGGCCAGCATCAGTCCCCAGCGCAGGGCGAGCGCCTGCCTGGCGACTGTCCCCAGCACTTGCGCACGAAGGCGCTCTCCGGCCAGGCTCAGGCCCGACCGCAATCCGCGAGCCATCACCATGTCGGCCAGGAACCAGAACTGCGCCCGGTCAAGCAGACCCGTATCGAAGGTATCGGCGCCTGCCAAGCCGGCATCAACCCGCGCCAGCATCGCGTCGATATGGCTGGCCTGCCATTTGGACGCGCCCGTCTTTTGCATGATGAGCGCAGTGCGCAGTTGTGTGGATTCGCTTCCGTCGCGGCCCAGCACGATAGACAGCAAGGTCAAAAAGCGCAGCGCGGCAACGTATCGATATACACGCCAGAGAGCGAATCTTTCAAGGCCGCGTCGCAGCGGCCCGCAAGTATTGGGCAATGACCAGAGCACGAGCAGCCCGCCGCCCATTGTGAGCACTGCAATGAGGGGCCAGTTGATCTGTACAAGCTCGGAGAATCGCAACAAGGATCGAGTAAGGCCGCCATAGTATTCAGCCGGCACGGCGGAAAAGGTGCGCATCAATCGCGGCACCGTGAACCACGGCACGGCCAGCACCATGAGAAACGCCAAAAGCAATGCCATGGCGCCCGACCATAAGGTTGCCCTCAGAATGTTCCTTGCGCGAATCGTCAATTGCAGCACCCGCGCCAGTTCTTCCAAAGTTTTGACCAGCGAGGCATTGCCAAATGATTGCGCCATTCTTATCAAGCCAAGTTCATCCCGGGGAAAACAGCCCAGCCATGTGGCGTACAGATCACCGCCCGCGGACTGATAGAGTTGAATCCAGCGTTGCGACAAACGGCCCCGCACAGATTGCGCGCCATAGCGCCTCGCATCCCGCTCGAAAATCTCCCTGAGCGTGCGGCGTCCCTGCATGCCCTGAAGCAATGCAGCGAGATAGTCGTAGTAATCCGCGCGCCCGCCGGCAAACCGCCAGCAATCGACCGCATGCTGCAGCGCGCCCAGCCATCGATCCGGCGAATGGAAGCTCATGGCACCGCCCTTAGCCGGGGCCTTGAAGGCCCGGATACCGAATGCAGATCGCGCAGGCGCCGCTGCGTTTCAAATGCGTGAAAACGCAATTCAATGTCCCGCGGATCTATCAGCCCCTGGCTGGCCTTGACCACGGCACATGCCATGGACGACCGCGCGCTGGCCGGGTCGCATGCCCCATACGACTCGCAGACAGGTACGAGATCGAGCGCCGGATGTGGGTAAGCGCCGCGCCGAATGCCCTGCAGAAATACAGGCCACAGTGCCGGCTCTATCATTTCGGCGACGACGGTACGGCCTGTGTAGCCGTTCAGCTCGTTGATGTGCTGCCTGGCGCAGGCGGCACATCCTTGCGGATTGCGGATACGGAACGACTCTGGCGGCAAGCCATACAGGTCTTGTATGAGGCAAAGCCAGTCGTGCCATTGGGCGCCGCTGCGATATCCGCTATCGGGGCCGGCCAGGCCGTCGACAAGCGCCTGTGCGGGCAGTGAACAATGCAGACACAGCACCGGCAACAGCGCCTGACAGACAAGCAGCTTGAGCATGCCGGGCGCGGCCAGAAAATCACGCGACACGCCGATGAAGTCGGAGGCCAGCCGCTCTGGCACGTGCAAGGCGCTGGGCGCATGCACTGTGGTGTAGACGTTGACACCCGAGCCAGCCAGATCCATGAACGCCCTGCCGGTTTCCTCGTCGCGGATCTCGCCCAGCAGCACGTCGCTCATGGCGGACCGCTTCAGCGCCCTGAGCTTGGAGGCGTAGTCCTGATGGGCATCCGTGTGCAGGTATCTTGCCACCGTATTCTGTATGGCGTCGGGAATGAGGTATTCCACGGGATCTTCTACAGTAATCACCTTACGATGCGAGGGCAGCCCGGCAATCAGCGAGGCCAGAGTCGTGGATTTTCCCGACCCCACGGTACCGGCAAATACAATTGCGCCGCCTTCGGACACCATTACGCGCTCGATGTGGGCAATCTGGTCGGGCAAATAGCCCAATTGCGCCAGCGTAGGCAGTTGCGCGCATCCTTCCCGCTCCAGCAGTCGCAGACACACACTGGGGCCACGCTCGGAAGCCAGCGACGCCCAGCGCAGCATGATGTCGCGCCCGTCGACCTGCCGCGTCATGCTGCCCTGCTGCTCTATCGTGGGGTCGAATACGGCGCCATTGCCTCCGGCAATATCCATCCAGGCCACGGACAGCATATCCACCAGCAGACTGGTCGGCATGCGGCGAAAGCGCTCGGGAGAAACGTAACGTCCGGAAATGGTGTATTTGACCTCTGATTCCGGCTCGCGCATGCGCACGTTTATGTGCAGATCGCTGGCGCGGTTGCGCACCCCCCACTCCACGAGATCGTGAAAGGCGTCCGCCAGCGCGGTCTTGGATTGCGCCAGTTGCGCCCTGGGCTGGCTGGCGAGCGATTGCGCCGTGATCTGCTTGCGCGCTATGGCCAGCAACAGGGGCGCCGCCAGAATATAACGCGATGGGCTGGCCAGCATATAACCCGACTTGACTACCAAATGTGCGAGCACGTCGGCCTGATCGCTGCCGACGTGTTCCGCAAGCGCGAAAACGGCGACGGTCTGGTCGCTCAGCAAAACCGGGCATAAACGCCCGGCGAGCGCGTCGACATTGAGCTGGTTGCTCAGCGAGCGGACAAAGCCCGGCTTCATATCGGAAAGCTCGGCCGGGCTAGACACGACGACTGCGCGCGCAGCGTCGAACCGTGCAGAAGCCGGCGAGAAATCGGCAGGCGCTGCGAACGAAAAGCGACGCCAGGAAAGAAATGCGGCCATCCCGCTTACCTCCAGGTGGCGGGCGACAGGCATAAGGTGTGGGCCTCATCCTTGCGCTCGAGTTGTACACATGATCCCGAAATGCCGCGCAGCTTATAGGACGAGGGGCCGGCTTTCATTCCCACCGGAAAGGCATGCCCGCGCATGTACACATGCGCCTGCGCGCCGATCTCGACTTCGGCAAGCAGCTTCTTCCCGACTCCGTATATGCCTAACAGTTTCAAGGGGCCGCTACGCGAGATCCTGGTGTCGCCATCCTCGCCTTCCGTCCTTTTGTCTTCTTTGCGCAGGTTTCTTCTGGCCTGGCTGAGCGCCAGATCCATTTCTATGCGCATCAGCTCGCGCACTGACATTTGCTCGGCGGCCAGGCCATCCATCGATGCCCACACGGCCGCGGGCCGTGTGGCACACAAGCCCAGGCACAAGCCGAGGAGCGCTGCATTAATAAAGGGTTTCGCCCGGATCGTCGGGGCTGTCATCCGATACGATGGCGGTGTGGGGGCTATGCCCGGCAAGCACTTCGGTTTCATATAGCACTCCTTGAAGAGACAGGCTCAAGCTGCTTTTTTTCAAACCCGGCTTATCAACATCGCGCAGTGTCAGCAACGCTTTGTTCCATGCGATGGACCCGGTATACGGCAGCATCAGGCTTGAAGAACGCAACGGACCGCTGAACTGCACGGGTCGGGAAAGATAGGTGGTCAATCCTGGCGGCCTGGGCAGCGCGCGTCCATGGCCGTCGGTGAGCGCAGGCACGGATAGCGGCGTGGGCTGGCCTATTTGCATCTGACTGAAAGCAGTCCGTATGGCTTGAAGCGAGCTGAACAGGTCGCGCTCGTTATGCGCCGAGGACTTGAGATTTCCGGCATCGAGGGGCACGCCATAGGAATTGGCCTCCCAGGCCGGCCGGGCCTGTTCAATCGAGGCGAACTCGACAATCCAGTGCGGCGGGGCTCCCGCCAGGAATTGGCTATTGCTGGCGTGCACAGTGCTTCGTTCATATCGCGCCTGGCATCGCCACTTTCGCGCTTGAGGGGTGCACTCGGCCTCCTTCAAGGTCCAGCCGCCTACCCGGATCGGCAATTGATGCAAGGTTTCGAGCAAGCTGCGCGTACCCGCGACTCCATGGACGTGGCGGCCCTGTATGGCCTTCTCTAGGGCGAGCCGCCAAGCCTGCGCCGGATCGCCCATTTGCTTTGCAGGGCCCTGGGAAACCGGACGCAACATATTCCACAGGCGCGGAACAAGCAGCACAAGCACGAGCGAAAGCAGGAAAACCTGCACCGGCCAAGGCAGGATAGGCGACCAGCGCCGCAACAGCCGCAAACTGCTATGGTGTGAACTTGCCGCCTCGATTGCGCCCAGACTGGGCGTAGCCGGCGCTTGTGCATCGCCCAGCAGCACGAGCTGCGGATATGCGAGGCGCAGTTCGGAAAGAACCAGCTGGGCATCCGCACTGGACGGAAACAGGCGATCGGTACGGGCGACTACCGCCCCTTCGTGTACCGCAACCAGCCAGAACCCAGCGTGCTCGAGTTGCAGCAGGACTGCAATAGTGCCTGTGGAAAAAAGCTGGGCGATATTCTGTGCAGCGGAATGCAGACACAGCTTGCGCGGTATCCGGCCTGGCTTCAATGTTGCAATGCCCACCGAGCCGGCGGTGTCGTCCGCCAGCACCATGTGCGTGGCCCGGTGTTGACGTGCCATGCGCGCCCCCAGCCGTTCCACTTTGCCGCCGAGCAGGGGTAGCCATTGAAGGCCGAACACCAGCGTGGTCGTGGGCAATGTCATGACAAGAAGTTCTTCACTGGCCATGCCGTTAAAACCCTTCTTCGATCTGCGCGGTGACGACCATGACCGTGGTCAGGTGCTGGCCTGCGACACGATCGCTCCCACCCAGAGCAATAGGAACGCCCGGGTTCAGTCGCCGGCCTTCGGTTTCTTCCTGGCTGCGATCAAAACCTGATATAACCAAAGGCTGTCCGGGTTGGAGCACGACTTGTTGTACCGTTCCGTTTCCGTCTATGGTGATCTGCTGCAACTGCAACGGGTTCTCTTTGTCTCCGAAAGTGACTGTCTTGAGCGGCTGCGCCACGGTATTGTCATAAGCGACAGACAGCAGAATCTGCCCGTCGTCCTGCGCATCGGGTACCAGCGTGATAAGAGAACCCACTGTTTCTTCGCGTTGGCTGACCGACACCGAAGGCAAGGCCATTCCCGCGCTGGTAGAGAGCGCGGTTGTCTGGACCTTGTCGATATATGAAAACGTGGTTCGCACGGCATGGGTGACCGGTCGCCTGTTGAGCGTAAGCACCGGCATGCTGCTGCGGCGTACTACCTGTCCAACGCGGCTCATTGCCTTGATGATGGCATCCGACCCTTGAAATGAACCCTCATTCAATGCAAGGCTTACGCTGGCGGCGTCGGCCAGGCCCGACCCCGGCACTGCCATGGAGGCTGCGACTTTGGCACTGGAGAACACCAGATTCCAGTCCAACCCGGCCTCTGCATCGTCGTCAACGGCGACAGTGAGCTCTTCGAACACCAGGCGAACCCGGCGAGTCATGGCCCGATTCTCATGATCCAGATATCGTCCGATGCGCTGCAGGACGGCAGGCGTATCGGTGACGACGATCGATGAACTGGCGCCCGGCTCGGCCACCAGCACACCCGCACGCGAGAGAAAAGGCTCAATGCGCAGGCGCACCACGCCAAGCACGTCTTGCGTATTGCTGCTCAGGATCGTTTTCGACGTGCTGACGAAGCCCTCGGCCTTGTTGCTGCTACCCAGACCCAGGGAAGCCTCAGCGTTGGCGTTCAGCGTCAAGGCGCGCACATTGAAGACCCGCGTTTCAGTACGATAGAACTCGATGCGGTCATTCTGGTATCGCCACATGACGCCCAGCCGGGCACTGATCCGGTCCAGTATTCTGGCCAGAGGCTCGGCGTCGCCGGAGAGTGTGACGGTAGAAGGCGCCGCTATTGCACTGCCCTGCCCCGATGCGCCCAGGCGCGGCAGGAAATGCTCCAGGGGCAACAAGGCGTCTGGCCCAATATGGACCGGAATGTTGGTGGCCGCTGAAATGCGCTGAGCGACACGGGACAGGTCCATGGCGCCGTCGGCAAACATCAATGTGGTGTTGACATTGGCTCGCAAGGCGGGCGGCAGGGTTATTTCCCGCGCGAGGGGCTGGGCCCGGCCAACCAGCCATGGGCGGTCCACCACCTGAGCCTCCCGTCTTTCTTCCTTGCTTCCAACAGCGCGGGTAAAGCTTTCATGCTGCGCTTTGGCGGAGGAATGCGCCTTGCCTATGGCAGCCGCCATTTCCTGCACCCGTTCACTGATCGCGCAGGCGGATAGCAGGACGCATAATGCCGCCGCAGTCAGGCACCGGACCAATCGCATCATGAAGCTCCCGCACCTGAAACTGTACGATCGCACTGTTGGGCGTATGGGACGATACGCAGCACCCGGTTGGAATAGAAGCAAGGCTGCAAAGGCCTATCCGCCAGCTCGGTACTTGCCACGAGATCCTGCACTGCTAGCTTGAAGCCCGGTTCGAATGTCGCAGAGGCCACAATGGGAATATCGGCATCGACGGCCCAGTGTTCCGGTTCAAATGTCCATCCGGCCGATTTCGCCCAACGCGCCAGGGCTGAACGCAAGTTCAGATCTTTGGGGCTTACGGCAAAATGCTGCACCGATGCATCGCTTGCGCCGGCTACCGGCAAGGCCACGGCGTTTGCGGCAGCTTGCAGCGCAAGCGAGGGTAACGGCGCCGCAGGGGCCGACTGCTTTGCTGCAGCCGAAAAGTCTGCCGGCAGGACGGGCGCGATGACCGGCGTGTTGACAGGTGGGGTCGCGGGCAAAGCCTCAGACGGTACAGCCATAGGCATCGCTGAGGCAGTGATTGGCGGGGTCCCGGGCTGGTCGCTGGAAACAGCCGCAGTCACGGCTTCATTACCAGGTTCCAGCAGCCGTTCGACCCGGCTTTGCAAGCGTCCTCCGCGCAGAACCAATTGCGGCCACACGCCGTCCAGGACCATATATGGTCCTTCCTGCGTGTATTTCAGCGGACGGTCGCCCGCAGCGGTGTGTTCGAAGACCGCCGGCAGTGGCCGCTGCGGCGGAAACTGCAGCCATGTCTTGTTACCATTGTCAAAGGCCTGGATCGGTGCGACCGCCCTGTCGCCCGACAGGCGCCATGCGAAACTATAGTGCGAAACCGCGGCTATGCCCTGCTTGCTTTTGGAGGGAACGATCAGGGCCCACTCCGGCATACCCGCACAGGACGACAAGAGTCCTGACAATATCGAAGCTACAAGTATTCTGGCCATATTCAGATCCAAGACAGAAGTCCATGCCATGCGGCGTTGGAGCTATCTTGCGGATCAGTCCTGGAGGACGCCAGTCAGACTTTTACGAATAGAATCTTTTGTCGCCCGGGATATCTCAAATCATCCCTTACGAATCAGGTATTTGAACAAATTCCACGGCCATGAATGCGAAACACCCCATGCGCTGGAATTGCCCATGGGGTGCTGTCTTGCAGCGGAAACGCGGGCGGTTCATGACCGCCGCGGATGCCCTATTGACGCATGAGCTTGCCCGCTTCGGTTGAAGCCGATTTGAGCGCCGTCACGGCAGGCTGTTTGCCATCGAAGGCACCGTCGAGCTTCTGTTCGAACATGGCTTTGATTTGCGGGTAGTTCTTGATGCGGAAGCCGCGCGACGTGACCGCTGGCTTGGTCGCATAGACCGCTACCAATTGCTGCCACTCGCCAAGGTCCTTGTAATAGGACTTATCGGTTTGATCGAAAGCTTGCTTGGTCAAGGGCAGGAAGCCGGTATTCTGAAACCAGTCGGCGGACTGTTTCGGCTGGCTAAGCCAGGACAAGAACTGAACGCTGGCCGCATCGCTTTCCTTGGAAAGCCCCGAGATGGCCCAAAGCGCGGAGCCTCCCACGAAGGGATTGCCCGGCTTCGAAGTAACCTCGGGATAATACGGCAAGCCGCTCACGGCGAAATCCAGTTTGCTGGAGTCTTTGAACCAACCGAGATTGCTGGATGTGGACATCAACACGGCGCATTCACCGTTGGCAAAGCGCTTGGCTGCGACTGCGCTGAGTTCCGGCTTGATAAGCAATTCTGTCCGAACCCAGCTGATCATCATTGAAAGATGCCGTATGTACATGGAATCGAATGAAAATGCCGGCGTGCCCTTGGACTTCAGGCCGTTGTCCTGCGTGGTGTACGGCTGATTGTTCACGGCCGCCAGATTCTCCAGGTTCACCGAGACAGGCTGATCGCTGGCCAAAGGGCAATTGCGCGACCCATTGTTTGCCATGGTCACCAATTGGTCCTGCAAACCTTTCCAGGAGCGCTGGGGTTCGGCCGGCTTGATGCCCGCTTTCTTGAACGCATCCACGTTGTAAAACATGACCGGCACGTCGACCATATAGGGGAACGCGACCAGGCGGCCTTTGGCATCGCGCATGAAGGTATTGAACTCGGGCAGGAACCATTTGACATCTTTGGCCGCCGACTTGGCAAGCAAGACATGCAGCGGTTGAATGTAGGAACGCGCTGCAATACTGTCTGGCACGCGCGAATCGTCGAGCTGTACCAGTGCGGGCTTGTCCTCGCGCTTTTTGACCTTATCCAATGCTGCCTCGATCTCCCGAGGAGTGTCGAATGACTTCAACCGTACTTTGACGTCTTTCTGGTCTTTGTTGAAGTCCTTGACCAGGTCTTCGAAGACTTCTTTGTTGTAGGGGTTGAGCGAATGCCAAACCTCGATGTCGGTCGCGGCCGCGGCGGCCATGGACGAAAACAATAACGACCCGGCGCTTATCCACGCCAAACGACGCCCGGAGCCGTGAGCGCCGAAAAACCAATGTTGTTTCATAAAACAATTAACCTAGAAAAGGAAATTCGGGTTCGGGTTGGCGGCCCGAAATAAGGTCGGCCAGTGCGCGTCCTGAGCCTACGCCCATGGTCCAGCCCAATGTGCCGTGGCCAGTATTGAGATACAGGTTCTGGATTCGTGTCTTGCCAATAAGGGGAACATTCGAAGGTGTTGCGGGACGCAGTCCTGACCAGAAACGTACGTTATCAAAATCCAGCGCGGTTGGAAACAGCTCCCGGGCCAGATTCACCATATTATCGCAACGGATTGTATTAAGAGCGCGCGAATACCCGGAAAGTTCCGCGGTGCCCGCCATGCGCAATTGATTGCCCAGCCGGCTGTACACCACTTTATGCGCGCTGTCGGTCAGGCTTACCATCGGAGCAGCGGCGGCATCGACAATATCGAACGAGGCGGAATAGCCTTTGGCCGGGTAGACGTTGCAGGGAATTCCCAGCGGCAGCATGAAATGTGGCGTATAGGACCCCAGCGCGGCCACATAGGCATCCGCTTCCAAGGTTTCGTAAAGCCCATCCGGGCGAATGACCTCGGCGCCCGTGATGCGACCGCCCGCGGGTATCAATCGGCTAAGCTGGGTAGAGTAACGGAACTCCACGCCCGCCTTGCGCGCGCGCTCGGCCAGAGCCGTGGTAAACAGATAGATGTCGCCCGTTTCGTCTTCCGCGGTATAGTCGCCGCCCACGATGGTGCCGCGCATGTGAGCCAGTGACGGTTCCAGCTGGACGATCTCATCCGTCGTGACAATGCGCCGGTCTACGCCAAAGTCGCGCATGACGCCCGCCATTTCCTGGGAGCTTTCGAATTCGGCGGGGTCGCGATAGAAATTGATAATGCCGCGCTCGAGGTGGTCGTATTCTATATCGAGGTCGGCGCGCATTTCCCGCAGCGTACTGCGACTATATTCGGCGAGGCGCACCATGGCGCGTACATTGGGCGCGAGCCGGCCAGGCAAGCACTCGCGCAGGAACATCAGGCCCCACCACCACTGGCGCAAATCGAACTGGGGACGAAACAGCAAGGGCGCGTCGTCCCTGAAGAGCCAGCGCGCCAGCTTCATGGGCGCCTGCGGATTCGCCCACGGTTCGGCATAAGATACCGAAATTTGACAACCGTTGGCACGGCTGGTCTCCTGGGCGGGCCCGCTTTCACGGTCTATGACCACCACATCGTGCCCAGCCTGGTTCAGCCACCATGCGGTGGATACCCCGATTATCCCGCTGCCCAATACTGCTATTCTCATAGTCGTTGCCTTTACCGCTGATGAGTGAGGCGCCGCAGGACGGCTTTACCGCCAACCTGCGTTTTGCTGTGACCGCCTAGGGCGCGTCGGCCTCTGTCGTAAACGCGTCGGCGAAGAAGTCGTCTTCGGGCAGTCCTCTATCGCCAATGAAGTCCTTGCGTGCGCTGTCTACCATGATGGGAGCCCCGCAGGCGTATACCTGATGCCCCGACAGGTCGGGGTAGTCCTGCAGCACTGCCTGGTGCACGAAACCGGTACGACCGGCCCAGCCGTCGGAGGACAGGGCATCGGACACAACCGGCACGTAGCTGAAATTGGGCAAAGCCTGCGCCCATTCCATCGCCTTGTCGTGCATATACAGGTCGCCGGGACGGCGCCCGCCCCAGTACAAGACCGCCTTGCGCTGATTGCCGGACTCGATCATGCGCTCGACGATGGCCTTGATGGGCGCAAAGCCCGTGCCGCTGGCCAGGAATATAACCGGCTTATCGCTATCGTCCCGCAGGAAGAACGAACCGAAAGGCCCTTCCACGCGAAGAATTTCCCGTACTTTCATTTGCGTTGCACCGGCGCCAAACACATGGTCGGTGAAGACGCCGCCGGGAGTATGGCGTATGTGCAGTTCAACCAGATTGTTTTCCGCCGGAGGCGTGGCCATGGAATAACTGCGCCGCCGGCCATCCTTAAGGATGAACTCCAGATACTGCCCCGCATAGAATCGAAACGGATCAGTGGCAGGCAACTGCAACTTGATGATCATGACGTCATTTGCCGCGGGCTCTATCGCCATGACGCGAGACGGCATCTTGCGAATCTGGATATCGCTGGCCATGCGGATTTCATGGGCCTCGATCAACATATCGGATTGCGGCTTGGCCTGGCAGAACAAGGTATAGCCATGGGCCAGGTCTTCGGGGGAAAGGATTTGCGCCGGACTCGGTCCGGCATCGTACGTACCTGAAACCACCTTGCCTTTACACGTGGAGCATGCGCCGTTGCGACAGCTATAGGGCAGGACTATGCCCGCCGCGAGGGCGCCATCGAGCACGGACTGTCCGTCTTCGACCTGGAATTCGTGATTGCTGGGATGGACCGTGACCTTGAAACTCATGATGGCTGATAATAAAAATTAAGGGAATACACCCATTTTAAGGGGTAAGGCGGTACTAGGGCCTGTCGACACTAGACCGGCGACAGTGTGGGCTGCTTGACCTTGATCGACAAGGCCTTGCCCTTGCGGGCGCGTTTTCCCACGTACTCGTTCAAGGCAGCGGCATCAAGTTCCAGCACCGTCTCCTTGTTGCGGTACACCCCGCTGGCCAATATGCCGGCCGGACCTCCAGGTACCCATTGAGCCAGAATATCGCCTGCATCCAGGCCCATAAGAATGGTACCCCGCCCGCCTCCCGACAAGGTCTTGAGTTCGGCAAGGGCAACCACCAGGAAGCGGCCTTTCTTCGAAAGCATGGCGATATATTCGTCAGTCGCGCGCAGCAACATGGGCTTCAACAGGACGTCGCCTTTTTCCAGCGTCACGAATTGCTTGCCGCCGCGCTGGCGGGACGAAAGATCTTTCAATGTGGTCATGAAGCCGTAGCCCGCCTGCGTACCTATCACATAGCGCTGACCGGCCGGGCCCGCGATCATGTGCGTGATGCGGGTGCCGGCTTCCATTTCTATCATGCTGGTAACCGGCTGGCCATCGCCGCGCGCCGAAGGCAGGCTTGCCACGGACACCGTGTATACGCGTCCGCTGGTGGAGAAAGCAATCAGATCATCGGTACTGCGGCACTCAATGGCGTCATAGAGGCCGTCGCCCGCCTTGAAATTGAACTGGCCCGCATCATGGCCATGTCCCTGGCGGGCACGCAGCCAGCCCCGTTGCGAAATAATGACGGTTACCGGTTCCTCAATGACCCGGTTCTCGAGCACGGCACGTTCGGCGACCTCGATCAATGTGCGACGATCATCGCCATATGTTTTCGCGTCGGCTTCGATTTCCTTGATCATCAGGCGCTTGAAAGCATTGGGATTATCCAGCAGCTCCTGAAGCACGGCCTGCTCCGCCTTCTGGGCGGCCAATTCCTTTTCAATCTTGAAACCTTCCAGCCGCGCCAATTGGCGCAAGCGCATTTCCAGAATGTCCTCGGCCTGGCGTTCGGACAGATCGAAGCGCTGCATGAGCGCGATGCGCGGCTCGTCGGATTCGCGTATGGTCTGGATCACTTCATCCACATTCAGGTAGACCACCATCCGGCCTTCCAGCACATGGATCCGGTCGGTGACTTTGTCCAGCCTGAACTGCGTGCGGCGCGTAATCGTGTGCGCGCGAAAGCCCAGCCAGTCGGTCAAGACCTGGCGCAGGGAACGCTGGCCGGGCCGGCCGTCGGTGCCGATACAAACCAGATTGATGGAGACGCCGGTCTCCATGCTGGTCTGGGCAAGCAATGTATTCACGAACTCATTGCGGTCTATCCGGCTGCTCTTGGGTTCGAAGACCAGGCGTATCGAAGCCTGTTTGCCCGATTCGTCGCGCACGGTATCGAGCAATCCCAGAATCAGCGCCTTGGTTTGCTGCTGGTCGGTGCTCAGGCTTTTCTTTCCTGCCTTGATCTTCGGGTTGGTACGGTCTTCGATCTCTTCCAGGATTTTCTGCGACGATGTCCCCGGCGGCAATTCGGTAATCACCAACTGCCATTGGCCGCGGGCGAGCTCTTCGAATTGCCACCGTGCGCGCGCCTTGATCGAGCCGCGTCCAACGCTATAGATATGGGCGATCTCGGCCGGCGAAGAAATGATCTGCCCTCCCCCTGCAAAGTCGGGCCCCGGAACCAGGCCATAAAACTCTTCGTCGGAAAGCCTGGGATTCTTGATGAGCGTCACGCAGGCGTTGGCGACTTCGCGCAGATTGTGCGCCGGGATCTCGGTGGCCATGCCCACGGCAATGCCCGACGCGCCATTGAGCAACATGACGGGCAAACGCGCGGGCAGCAGCATGGGCTCTTGCTGGCTGCCGTCGTAATTCGGCGCAAAGTCCACCGTGCCTTCGTCCAACTCGTCGAGCAGCACGCGGGCAAAAGGAGTAAGCCGCGCCTCGGTATACCGCATGGCCGCTGCGTTGTCGCCGTCGCGCGAACCGAAGTTGCCCTGGCCATCGACCAGCGGGTAGCGCAGCATGAAGTCCTGCGCCATGCGGACCATGGCGTCGTAGGCGGCCTGATCACCATGAGGATGATATTTGCCCAGCACATCGCCGACAACCCGGGCCGACTTGACCGGCTTGGCCCCGGATGTCAGGCCCATTGCCTGCATGGAGTAAAGAATGCGGCGTTGAACCGGCTTCTGGCCGTCGGTCAGGTCGGGCAATGCCCGTCCGCGCACCACCGATACCGCGTAATCCAGGTAAGCCTGCTCGGCGTAATGTGCGAGCGTAATGCTGTCGCCGTCCGGCGCCTGGTCGAACAAGCCTGTTTGTATACTGTCCATTGTCATCTCTGTGTG
>JAKFDW010000166.1:0-2380 GCA_036675955.1 Orrella sp.
GGAAGAGTTCCATAAACTATATTATCGCCAAAGTCATAAAATACCGCTCATGGAAAAGACACGAATTTCAAAATTGATGGCCGAACAGGGCCTATGTTCACGCCGCGAGGCCGACGCCTATATCGAACGCGGCTGGGTCAAGGTCGACGGCGTCGTGGTATCGGAATTGGGCAGCAAAGCCTGGCCCGATCAGAAGATCACGCTCGACAAGCAGGCGCAGCGCCGCCAGACTTCGCGGGTCACCATCTTGTTGAACAAGCCGGTGGGCTATGTATCGGGGCAAGCGGAGCAGGGTTATCGGCCAGCCGTAACGTTGATCACGGCGGCATCGCAGTATCGCGCGGACAAGGCGACATTACGGTTCGACCCCAGCCATCTGCGCGGCCTGGCGCCGGCCGGTCGGCTCGATATCGACTCGCAGGGCTTGCTGGTACTGACCCAGGACGGCCGTATCGCGCGGCAGCTCATCAGCGACGATTCCGAAATCGAAAAAGAATACCTTGTGCGGGTGCAGGGCAAGATCGGAAACAACGGCCTGAAACTGCTCAACCATGGCCTGATGCTGGACGGCCAGCAACTGCGTCCCGCCCATGTAAGCTGGCAGAACGAAGACCAGCTGCGCTTTATTCTGCAGGAAGGGAAAAAGCGCCAAATCCGGCGCATGTGCGAACAGGTGGGCCTGAAGGTCATTGGCCTGAAGCGCGTGCGCATGGGCCGTATCGTGCTGGGCGATCTGCCTCCGGGACAGTGGCGTTACCTGAAAGACGCCGAGCGCTTTCTTTAAGGCCAGCGCTGCGGCTCAGGCGCCATGCTGGGTCAGCGTGAAAGCGGCACGCTCGTCCATTGCCAGCTTGTCGCGCAGCCAGGGCAGGGCCGTGGCAAGCTCGGCGTGTAGGGTCCAGGGCGGATTCACAACAAACATGCCGCTGCCGTGCAGGCCAAAGCCGTCGCTCGCCGGCTTGCGCACGGTAAGGCTGGCGTGCAGCCACGGCGTTTCCAGCCGTTCCAGGGATCGCAGCATGTCCTGCACCTCGCGCCGTTGCACCAATGGATACCAGACGGCAAAGCACCCCGTGGCGAATCGCTTCAGCCCCTCGTTGACAGCCTGGAGTGTTCTGCGGTAGTCCTGTTTGTCTTCGTAGGAAGGATCGATGATCACGACGCCGCGTCGCGAAGGCGGGGGCAATTGGGCTTTCAGGCCCTCGAAGCCGTCCGCTTCGTAGATTGAAGTCTGGCGCACCGCTGCACGGCCTTGCCGGGAAAGATTTTCCTTGAGCACCTCCGCCTCGGACGGATGCATTTCAAACAGCCGTAGCCGATCACGCTCGCGCAGCGCATGCAGAGCCAGCCAAGGCGAGCCAGGATAGAAGTTGGCGACACCGTCCGGATTGAAATGGCGGATTTCCTCAAGATACCGCTCTATCATGGGCGGCATTGATTCTTCCTGCAGCACGCGATCGAGGCCGTCGGCGAACTCGCCGTTGGTCATCGCCCATTCGCTGCGCAGATCATAGAGTCCGGCCCCTGCATGGGTATCGATGACAGAATAAGGCGTTTCCTTCCGGTTGAAGTGGTCCAGAATATGGATGAAAACGGCGTGCTTCAGCACATCGGCGTGATTGCCGGCGTGAAAGGCGTGTCGGTAACTGAACAAAGGTGTATTCCTCTAGGGCAAGGCGGCCGTGCATGCATTCCGCGGCGCGGCGGGTAGGTCCATCGTAGCAGCGGATTGCGGCATCAAGGCAGGGACGCTGGGGTGATGCGTGTGACTTCGTCGGTGACAACGGCATTGCAGCCCCATTCCAGCAGTTCTTTGGCCCTTGCCATGTCGTTTACAGTCCAGACGGCCACGGTATAGCCGCCAGCCCGCAGGGATTGGACCAGAGGCAGAGTGGTGTATTTGTGATTCAGGTTCAGGCCGGTGCATCCCAGTTTTTTGACGCGGTCTTCCCAGTCGGTCGGGACTTCCCCTTCGATAAGCAGTGCGCGCGGAAGATGAGGCGCTTCTTTCATGGCCTCGGCCAGCGCCACTTCTGAAAAGGAAGACAGAAGGGGCGGTGCATCGGCGCCGGCCCATAGTCGCTGCGCCAGCCGGGCTACCTGCCGGCCCGTTTCCGCTTCGGCACCGGTGGTAGGCTTGATTTCGATGTTGCTGCGTATTCCGTTGGCCAGCGTGTAGGATGCGATCGACGCAAGAGTGGGGATAGGTTCGCCTGCGTATTCGGCGGTCGACCATGATCCGAAGTCGAGTTCGGCGAGTTCATTCAAGGTCTTGTCGCCCGCTAGCCCGCAACCGTTGGACGTCCGATCTACGGTGTCGTCATGCAGCAGTACTGCAACGCCGTCGCGGCTGAGTTTTACGTCGTATTCCATCATGGTG
>JAKFDW010000167.1:0-5152 GCA_036675955.1 Orrella sp.
CCCCGGGCTTAGAAGGCCCGTGCTCTATCCAGCTGAGCTACTGCCGCGTTATCCGCATCGGAGCGCGCATTTTAGCGCGTCGGGCGAGAAAGCGGAAAAACGTCATATATCTGGTACTTACAGGGCCGAAATGACAATACCTTTACCCTGCAAGTGCCCATTTCGCCACACGCTTACATTAGGTAGCGTAAATAGCGGTCCCTAATGCTACAGTTTCCCGCGTATCAATAAGAATCCAAATGAAGCATTTATGACGCATAACCGCAAGTCGCCAAACTACTGTATTCACGCCATAGCGCTCATAGGCAGCGCACTACTCAGCTTTTCAGCCAGTGCCGGCATCACCTACAAGCTGGACCGCCCTCAGGCACTCCCGGGCGAAACGGTAAACATCACGGGCCTGCTCTTCAATGATACCGATACAGCCATCACGTGGCGTGCCCCCAAGCAATTGGTCGTTCAGTGGCGCGACCAGGACGGAAAGGCAATTCGCAGCCTGGCGTACTTGTCGCAGGGCAGCGAACAAGCGAACGTACCGGTCAATAACTTTGTGAAATTTGCATGGCGCGCCGTAGTGCCCACCGGGGTGCGCGGCCTGCAGGCCGTCAATATCGAAGGCGAAACCACCCTGCTCGCGCTGGACACCAGCCCGCTCGAGAACAGCACCATTTCAGGCACGCCCGCCGCCGGGCCGGTGGTCGACGCAGGTGCGGCAACCGGACTGCAGCGCAACGACCCCGCATTGCCGGAAAATGTCGTGGCGGCCGCGGGCGCGTCGGTATCCCAGGGACCGGCCGTTACGTCCACGCAGCAACTGTCGACGCCGCCATCGGGATTCGCCCGATTCAGCAGCGCCATTTCCGCCTACGAACCCATTTATTTTGATGTGGGCAACGAAGGCGGGCGTAATGCGCGCTATCAAGTCAGTTTCAAGTACCGCCTTTTCACGCCCAACGATCCGCAAAATCCGAAGTTCGAGGACCATTTTTATCTCGGCTACACCCAAACGGCGCTGTGGGACCTGCATTCCGACTCCAATCCATTTGTCGATACATCGTTCAAGCCCAGTATTTTCTGGCACAAGGATGCCTTGTGGCAGTCGCCCAGCAAAGACATTTACCTGGGGCTGGCCAGCGGCGTCCAGCACGAATCGAACGGCAAAAGCGGGGAGGATTCCCGTTCATTGAACTTCGGGTACATACAGCCTGAGTTCAACTACCGTTTCGACGGCGGCAGCACCCTCACTTTCGCCCCACGTGTAAAAGGCTACTTCGCCGTCGACGATGGCAACGCCGACTACGCCGATTACGCCGGCCATGTCGACTGGAAGTTGCGTTGGGCGCAGGATAACGGCCTGGTGCTGTCCGGCCTGTACCGCCAAGGCCACGAGGGCCGCAGTACGACCCAGGTCGAGGCGGCGTGGCCGTTGAAACGCACTTTCCTGAACATGAACGGCTATTTGCACGTGCAGTACTTCAAAGGCTACGGAGAAACGCTGCTGGGCTATAACCATAAAAGCGAGCCGCAGGTCCGCGTCGGGATTTCGCTGGTTCCCTGACGACCGGGTCAGCCGACCAAGCCCGCCTGCTCATCGATTGCGCGGCGCGGCCCTTGGGATAGCACCCGCCGCGTACATCCCGCCCTCGCTGTCGCAGGCGTGTATCAGGAACTGCCTGAATACGTCCACCAGGCCGGAAGGTTCGCGTGTGGCGGGCCACAGCAGACCGACGTCCATGGGTGCAAGCGGATCGCTGACCGGAATGGCCATGATTTTCTTCCCTTCCAGCGACCATGGCCTGTACACCAGGTCCGACAATATCGATACGCCAAAGCCATAGGCCACCAGGCCGCGCAATGCTTCCAGCGAACTGGTGCGCATCGCTATGTTGAGCGCCGGGCTTGCGCCACCCCAATGCCGCATGGCCGCGGCTTCGGCATCATCGACAGTAAGCAATATATAGGGACAACGCTGAATATCGGCCAGGCTCACGGTGGCCTGCCTGGCGAGGGCATGGTTGGCTCCGACCCACACGCGGCGGCGCGAACGGACGAGAAGATGGTGCCCGTAGCGCTGGGGCGCGTCGATATTCGACAACAGCCCGACGCCCAGGTCTATTGTTTCATCAAGCAGCGCTTGTTCCAGCGTAGGCCGGTCCATATCGACCAGGTCAATTTCGACCTGAGGGTAACTGCGCTTGAAGCGGCTGAGCAGGTCGGGCAAGAAGTAGCCCAGGACGGTATACGTCGCCGCCAGGCGTATGGTGCCGGTCGCCGTCTGAGGAAGCAGGCTGGCATGGCGCATGGCGTCATTGACCGAGTCCATGACATGCCGCGCATGGTGGAAAAATACCTGGCCTTCCGCGGTCAACACCACGCCGTGGGGAAGCCGGTCGAACAGGCGCACCTTCAATTGCTTTTCCAGGCTCTGTACCGCACTGGTAATGGCGGACTGCGAAACATGTTCGGAGATGGCTGCAGCGGAAAACTGCCCCGAGGTGGCGGCGGCAATGAAGTATCTGAACTGCCTTAGAGTGACCTCGTCCTTCATCTGTTTTTCCAATATCTGTTAGCTGAAAAATTGATTTTACGATAGCGGATTTAGCCCATACACTAAGGACACAATATTCCAACAGGAGACAGTCCGATGAACGCTCCCCTCGATCCGGCGGTGCTATCGGCATTGGCCACGGTATCCCTCGACGACAAGTACACACTGGAACGTGGCCGCGCTTACATGAGCGGCACACAGGCGCTGGTACGCCTGCCCATGTTGCAAAAGGCCCGCGACCGGCTCGCCGGCCTGAACACGGCAGGATTCATTTCGGGGTATCGCGGCTCTCCCCTGGGCGCGCTGGATCAGGCATTATGGAAAGCCAAGTCGCATCTGGCGGACAACGATGTCGTCTTCCAACCCGGCTTGAACGAAGACCTAGCCGCCACCTCGGTGTGGGGCAGCCAGCAAGTTACGCTGTATCCGGACGCCACCCGCGACGGCGTATTCGGAATGTGGTATGGCAAGGGGCCGGGCGTCGACCGCTCCATGGACGTCTTCAAGCATGCCAACTCGGCGGGTACGGCACGCCACGGCGGCGTACTGGTACTGGCGGGCGACGACCACGGCGCCAAGTCCTCCACCGTCGCCCATCAATCGGAACATGCCTTCCAGGCTGCCGGCATACCGGTGCTGTATCCGTCCAATGTGCAGGAATACCTGGACTACGGCTTGCACGGGTGGGCGATGAGCCGCTACTCCGGTCTTTGGGTGGCAATGAAATGCGTGACCGAAGTGGTCGAATCCACGGCATCGGTCGACATTGATCCCGATCGCGCCCGCATCATAATTCCCGACGATTTCCTGCTGCCGGCCGACGGCCTGAGCATACGTTGGCCCGATCCGCCACTGGTGCAGGAAGCCCGGCTGATCGACTACAAATGGTATGCGGCCCTTGCCTATACCCGTGCCAATAAGCTGAATCGTATCGTCATCGATTCGCCTCGCCCGCGTTTCGGCATCATGACGGCCGGCAAGGCTTATCTGGATACGCGCCAGGCGCTGGCCGATCTTGGTCTCGATGAAACGACCTGTGCACGCATCGGCATCCGACTGATGAAAGTCGGCTGCGTCTGGCCGCTGAATGCGCAGGATGCGCGCGAGTTCGCAACTGGACTCGAAGAGATACTGGTCGTCGAAGAGAAACGGCAGATACTGGAATACGCGCTGAAAGAAGAGCTCTACAACTGGCGCGACGACGTCCGGCCCCGGGTTTTCGGCAAGTTCGACGAAAAAGACAATGCCGGTGGAGAATGGTCGGTGCCGCGCGGGCAATGGCTGCTGCCGGCCGCCGCCGAACTGTCCCCGGCCCTGATCGCGCGGGCCATCGCCCGGCGGCTCGAAAGGGCCAGCCTTCCCGCCGAGGTACAAAGCCGGATTGCGGCGCGTATTGCCATCATCGACGCCAAAGACCGCGAGCTGCGCAAGCCCGCCATCACGGCCGAACGCAAGCCATGGTTCTGTTCAGGGTGTCCCCACAATACATCGACCAATGTGCCGGAAGGATCGCGGGCGCTGGCCGGCATAGGCTGCCATTACATGTCCATCTGGATGGACCGGAAAACAGAGACCTTCAGTCACATGGGCGGCGAAGGCGTGGCGTGGATAGGCCAGAAATCGTTCACCAGGGAAAAACACATTTTTGCCAACCTGGGCGACGGCACCTATTTCCACTCTGGCGTGCTCGCGATTCGGGCTTCGATCGCGGCAAATGCCA
This sequence comes from Orrella sp., assembly GCA_036675955.1. GTDB lineage: Bacteria > Pseudomonadota > Gammaproteobacteria > Burkholderiales > Burkholderiaceae_B > Pollutimonas. The sequence continues at coordinate 4,269 of JAKFDW010000167.1, forward strand.
ATATCACGTACAAAATTCTGTACAACGATGCGGTTGCCATGACGGGCGGCCAGCCGGTCGATGGCGTCCTGAAAGTTACCGACGTCATCGCCCAGGTCCATGCCGAAGGCGCAAAGAAGGTCGTGGTGGTCACTGACGAGCCGGAAAAATACAAAGGCGTATCTCTGACCGGCAACCCACCGGTCTATCACCGCGACGAACTCGACCGCGTGCAGCGTGAATTGCGGGAGATCGAAGGCACTACAGTGCTGGTCTACGACCAGACCTGTGCCACCGAAAAAAGGCGCCGCCGCAAACGTGGCGCCTATCCCGATCCTGCCCGCCGTGTCTTCATCAATCACGCGGTGTGCGAAGGCTGCGGCGACTGCTCGGTGAAATCGAATTGCCTGTCGGTCGAGCCGCTGAGCACGCCGGCCGGCGTGAAACGCAAGATCAACCAGTCGTCCTGCAATAAAGACTACTCTTGCCTGAACGGGTTCTGTCCCAGCTTCATCACCGCCGAAGGCGCGCAGGTTAAAAAGCCGGCGCCGCAGCAGGCATCCGCCGACACGCAGGCCGCGCTTGTTGCCAATCTTCCTTTGCCAGAGCTGCCCTCCATAGAAAACAGCTACGGCATACTGGTCACAGGGATAGGCGGCACCGGCGTCGTCACCATAGGCGGCTTGCTGGGCATGGCGGCACACCTGGAAAGAAAAGGCGTCACCGTCCTCGACATGGCCGGCCTGGCGCAGAAAGGCGGCGCTGTATTAAGCCATGTACAAATCGCCGCGAATCCCGCCGACCTCCATGCCACCCGCATCGCCACTGGCGAGGCGCGGCTGATCATCGGCTGCGATGCCATTGTGAGCACCTCGGCCGACGTATTGTCCCGGGCCCAAAAGAAT
>JAKFDW010000168.1:0-10320 GCA_036675955.1 Orrella sp.
GCCGTCTGGCCAGTTGGAGGGAATGAAACCTGCCGCCAGGCAGAGCAGCACAACAGCGATCGCCAACTGCGCGACGATGGATGCAAAGCCGAACGCAAGGCGCGTACGCCGCCGCGAGTCGCGCAGCATGAGCATGGCGGCGCCGGACAGCAAGGGGACGGCGACCGGCAGGATGGGGAAATGCTGAAACCACTGATTCACGGCCTGGTCTCCCGTCCATCGACATGGTCGGTGTCCGATAACCCGCGCGAGGCCAGCATGACCACGAGGAACAAGGCGGTGGTGGCGAAGGCTATGACTATGGCAGTAAGCACCAATGCTTGCGGCAGTGGATCGGCATAGCTGCTGGCATCCGCCCCCCATTCCCGATTGATCACCGGCGGAGCGCCCAGCGTAATGCGGCCCATGGCGAAAATGAACAGATTGACCGCATACGAAATCAGTGTCAGGCCCATGATGACCTGGAAGGTGCGGGGACGCAGCAACAGCCAGATGCCGGATCCGGCCAGCACGCCTATTGCAATTGAAAGGACGGCTTCCATTATTGGGCTCCTTGTTCTGGCGTTACAGACTGCGCAGCGGCCTGTGAGTGTTTGCGATAGAGCCTCAAGGACTGGTGGGCCAGGGCAACCAATATCAGTACGGTGGCGCCGACCACGAGCAGATACACACCCAGATCGAACAGCAGCACGGTTGAAAGATGGACATGGCCGATGAAGGGCAACGATATATCCCAGCTTACGGCAGAAAGGAAAGGTTTGGATGCCCACCAAACCCCCATTGCCGCCGAGCCGGCGGCCAACAGGCCTATGGCTATCAGGTTTTGCGGATGCAGGCTTTGGCGTGCCTCGACCCAGATAACGCCACCCACCATATATTGCAGGATGATTGCCGTGGCCATGATCAAACCGCCAACGAAGCCGCCGCCGGGCAGATTGTGTCCGCGAAGCAGGAAATATAGCGAGATCAGGGCGGCAATGGGCAGGAGCAAGCGCACCAGCACCGCGGGCAGCTTCATGACGCCATCCGGTATCAGTGCCTTGGGGTCGGGCTCTCCGAAGTGATCCAGTAATTTGCCATCGGTGGGCAGGAGCTTGCGCGCGCTCGGCAAGGTCAGGCTCTCTGGTGGCGGACGGAAGCGCCGCAGCAGGGCATAGACGGTAAGCGCCACGATGGCCAGCACGGTAATTTCGCCGAACGTATCGAATCCACGAAAGTCCACCAGGATGACATTGACGACATTGGCGCCGCCGCCCATAGGCAGGGATTGCTCGACAAAGAACGAAGAAATTCCTTCAGGATGCGCGCGTGTCAGGACAGCATAGGCAATGGCCGAGAGCCCGGCGCCGCTGGCCACGGCAATGATCAAGTCGCGGAAGCGGCGTACGAAGGCGTGCACGACATTCTGGACAGGCCGTTCATCATCGGTCATGACGCGTGGCGGCAGCCATCTCAAGCCGAGCAGGATCAGCACGGTTGTAACGACTTCGACGGCCAGTTGCGTAAGCGCCAGATCGGGTGCCGACAACCAGGCGAAGGTGAGCGCCGTGGCAAGGCCGGCACCACCTGCCATCAACAGCGACGCGGCACGATGGTATTTAGCCTGGTTTGCGGCCCCGACCGCACAGGCGGCTCCCGCTATCCACATAAGGACGAAGTAAGGATTTACCGGCGTCGTGAATTCGGATTGCAGCCAGGAGCCCTCCAGCAGCGGCAACATGGCGACCACGAAGGTGGCCAGCACGATCAGCAGCAGTTGTGGCTGCAGACGCGGCGACCGGGCCCAGTCAAGCAGAAAGGAGGCCAGCAAGTCCAGTCCTTCCAGCATGGATTCGAAAGTGTGGCGGCCGTCGAACCGGTATATGAGAGGCGCCTTTCCCGGGCGGCTGCGGTGCCGGTGACGCAGCAGCCACAGCAGTCCGACGCCACCGCCCAGCGCCAGGAAGCTCATGGCCAGGGGCAGGTTGAAGCCGTGCCAGACCCGTAGATCGTATTGGGGTGTGTCGGCGCCCAGGATGGCCGCGGTTGCGCCGTGCAGGAATGGGCCGAGCGTAACGCTGGGCATGATTCCGACCACCAGGCAGATCAGCACCAGAATGCCGCTGGGTATGAGCATCAGCAGTTGAGGCTCGTGGGGCGCGCGAGGCAGGTCGTGAGGCGCGGGGCCAAAGAAAACCTGCATAATGAAGCGGAGTGAGTAGGCTACGCTGAAGGCACTGGCCACTACCGCGGCGATAGGCAAGCCATAGCTGGTGAACCAGTCGCCGCTGGCAAACACGGTTTCGGCAAAGAACATTTCCTTGGAAATGAAGCCATTGAGCAAAGGAACTCCCGCCATGGAGGCCGCCGCGACGATCGCCAGCGTTGCGGTAATAGGCATGCTTCGATACAGGCCGGAGAGCCGAGTGAGATCGCGCGTTCCGGTTTCATGGTCGACCACGCCGGCCGCCATGAACAGCGAGGCCTTGAAGGTAGCGTGGTTGATCATGTGGAATACCGCCGCCACCAGGGCGAGGTCGCTGTTCATGCCCAGCAGCAGCGTGATCAGGCCCAGGTGGCTGATGGTGGAGTAGGCCAGGACTCCTTTCATGTCCAGCTGGAAGGTGGCCGCATACGCGCCCAGCACCAGGGAACAGAGCCCGGCGCCGCCGACGATCCAGGCCCATTCCGGGGTGCCCGCCAGGACGGGCCAGAAACGCGCCAGCAGGAATACGCCGGCCTTGACCATGGTGGCCGAGTGCAGGTAGGCCGACACCGGTGTGGGTGCCGCCATGGCATTGGGAAGCCAGACGTGGAAGGGAAATTGCGCGCTTTTGGTCAAGGCCCCCAAAGCCACCAGCACCAGCATGATGGTGTACCAGGGATGGTTGCGGATCAAGTCGCCCGAAGCCAACACGACATCCAGATCGTAACTGCCGACAACATGTCCCAGCATCAGCATGCCGCCCAACAGGCACAAGCCCCCGGCGCCGGTAATGATCAGCGCCATGCGGGCGCCGCGGCGCGCATCAAGCCTGTGATGCCAGTAGGCAATCAGCATGAAGGATGAGAGACTGGTCAACTCCCAGAAGACCACAAGCTGGATCAGGTTGCCGGAAAGCACCACCCCCAGCATTGAGCCCATGAAGGCCTGGAAAAATGCGAAAAATCGCGGCACCGGGTCTTGGGGCGAAAGATAATAGCGCGCATACAGGACGATCAGCGCGCCCATGGTGGTGATGATCATGGCGAACAGCCATGCATAGCCGTCCATGCGCAGGGTCAGGTCGACCCCCAGGCTTGGAATCCACGGAACAGTGGTTTTGACCACATTGCCGTCGGTGACGTTGGGGAACTGCCAGAACACCAGGAGTGCACTCACAATAGCCACTGAACCGGCAAGCCACGCTTCAAGGTTTCGTGCATTGGCAGGCAGCAGCGCAGCGACAATGCTGCCTGCAAAGGGCAGGGCAAGAATAAGTGCTAGGAGCATCTGGGTAGGGAGCGTTGAATGAATCTAAGCCCTAATAATACGATATGTTGCTTTCAGCTCGACGACAGCTTGCCGTATTTTCTATTTTGTTGGCTTAATCGGGCTTTGTCCTTCTACTTGACGTAGATCAAAAAACTTTTTGGCCGATATCTTGACAATATCAGAGTGATGCAAGCCGCGTGCGGATGTGCGTGCATGGGTGCCTCTTATCGGTATCCCGGCCATAAACGGAGTAAGTAATGAGCGCCACCAATAACGTTGATATTTTGCCCGATGCCTCGGGCACTATCGCCTTTCCCGATATCGAAATCTCGGAAGCACTGATACGCCGTTTCGATAGTTCCGGTCCGCGCTATACCTCTTATCCCACGGCTGACCGCTTCAAATCCGGATTTACCGAGCCCTCCTACATCAAGTACCTGGCCGAGCGGGCCGCAGTCAGCCGCAACCCGCCCTTGTCCGTTTACGTGCATCTGCCTTTTTGCGAATCACTTTGCTATTTCTGCGGCTGCAACAAAATCATTACGCAGGACCACAGCCGTGCCGCCGAATACCTGCGCTATCTGGACAAGGAAATCGCCTTGACGGCCCAGCATCTCGGCCCCGATCGCAAGACGGTCCAACTGCATCTGGGCGGGGGCACCCCTACGTTTCTCAGCGCGGCCGAACTCACCCAATTAATGGAATCATTGCGCAGGCACTTCGATTTCACGCCGGATGCCGAGCTCGGTGTCGAAATCGATCCGCGTACGGTAACCGATGCCACGCTGTCCTTGTTGGCCGGACTGGGCTTTAATCGTACGAGCTTCGGGGTGCAAGACTTCGATCCGGCGGTCCAGGCGGCGGTAAACCGCATACAACCGCTGGAAATGGTCGAGAAAGCACTGCTTGCAAGCCGCAGCGCCGGCTTTCAATCAGTAAACGTAGACCTTATCTATGGCCTGCCCAAACAGTCGCTGGCCAGCTTCAATCGCACCCTGGACCAGGTGATTCGCCTTTCTCCGGACCGTATCGCTCTGTACAACTACGCGCACTTGCCCAGCCGATTCAAGGCGCAACGGCTGATTGTCGCCAGCGACCTGCCTTCGGCCGAAGACCGGCTGCAGATTTTCCTGATGTCTACGCGCCGCTTGCTTGAAGCGGGCTATGTCTATATCGGCCTGGACCATTTCGCCAAGCCAGACGACGAATTGAACAAGGCCCGCCTGGACGGAAGCCTGCACCGCAATTTCCAGGGGTACACAACCCGGGCGGAATGCGACCTGGTCGGACTGGGGGTTTCAGCCATTGGCAAGGTCGGCAACTCGTACAGCCAGTCGGTTCGTACGCTCAACGCGTATTACCAGTACCTGGACCAGGGGCGCTTGCCCACGGAAAAGGGTTATGACTTGACGCCCGACGACGTCCTGCGCCGTCAAATCATCATGACGCTGATGTGCAGCATGCCGTTGGACTTCGCCGAGATCAACGCGCAGCATGGTATCGATTTCGTCGAATATTTCGCGTCCGAACTCTCGCGGCTGAAGCAATACGAGGAGGCCGGTCTCATGAATACCAGCGAACAAGGCATCGCCATTACACCCAAAGGCCGTTTGTTCGTAAGAGCCATCGGCATGGTGTTCGACAAGTTCATGGGCCAGCCCACTGTATCGACCTATTCCAAGCTTATCTAGCACGAACTAAGCAAACGGCACACTAGGATGCGGGCGGGCGAGGGGCGGTGGCGTTGGCGGGGGCAAGTGTCTTGGTGCGTAAAAGGTAAATGGTGACGCCCACACCAGGAATCAGCAGAAACAGGCGCACCCATGCATAGGGAACGAACCAGGCGGACACCGCCAGAGAGGTCCACAAAAAAAACAGGGCGATGATTTTGGCGCGCAATGGAATACCGCTGCCATTGTGCAGGCCGGCTAAATACGGTCCTACCGCTTTGTTGCGCATCAACCAGCGATGAAGGCGTTCCGATCCCCGCACATAGCAGGCCGATGCAAGCAGCAGGAAAGGTGTAGTGGGGAGCAGTGGAAGGAATATGCCGATTACGGCAAGCGTCAATGCCACTGTGCCCGCGATATTGAACAGGATTTTGATCACTATGGTTGTTCTGCTTCAGGTTTGTGCGGTGACTGCGCAAACACAGCACTGTTACGGGATTCTAGCAATATGAGTACAAACAAGATACGCATTCAGGATTTCCTGTCCAGGGTGCCATTGTTCAATGAACTGGGCCCGGAAGAGCTCGATAATATTGCCCTTGGCACCACAGAGGTGCAGGCCGCCCGCGGTGAAATCGTTTTCCACCGCGGCGATCCGTGCATAGGCTTCCATACCGTGGTCTATGGGCAAATCAAGCTGATGTTCGTCTCACCCATGGGCGGCGAAAAAGTGGTGCGGCTCATCGGTCCCGGCGACAGCTTCGGGGAAGCGCTGATGTTCATGGACAAAGCCTATATCGTAACGGCTCAAGCCCTGGCCGACACCTTGTTGCTGCATGTCGACAAGGTCGTGCTGTACAACGAACTCGACCGCCGTCCCGGCCTTGCCAGAAAAATGTTGGCCGGCCTGAGCCAGCGCCTGCATGCCTTGATCAGCGACGTCGAGGCTTATTCCCTGCGCTCCGGGACCGAGCGTGTAATAGGATATCTGCTGAAAGGAGAACCCTGCGAAGATGGCCAGCAGCTAAGGCTGGAAACCAGCAAGACGGTGATTGCGTCGCGCCTGAACCTCACGCCCGAGCATTTTTCGCGCATTCTTCATGACTTGAACGCCAACGGCCTGATCAAGGTGAAAGGCCGCGAAATTACGATACTGGACTCCAATAAGCTAAGCGCCTATCAAGGTTAGCGGGCGTCCGGCCTTCCGGCGGCCGGCGATCCGGCGGCCGGCGATCCGGCGGCTGATGACCCGGCGGCCTGCGATCCGGCAGCTGGCGATCCAGGGGCTGGTGACATAGAAGCCAGCTTTTCCACCGACTGAGTCTGCCGCGCCGCATGCTGTTCCAGGCTTGCGGCGATTTGTTTTTTGGCGTTCAGGAACAGGCGGATCGCATAGGCCATGTTCCATACTAGCCACGATACCGAGACCGCCATGGCAACGGCGGCCACGTGGGTGAGCGGGCCCGGCCATACCGTGGCGCCAATCAATAGTGGCAAGGCGCAAGCATGTGCCCGGAATTGGCGGGTTGCAATATGGTCGGGGATGATGTCCTTGACCTTGGGTACCACCCGCAGCGCCATCACCAGCTTGTTTTGCGCGTGGTACCAGAGCAGAAAAGGCAAAATCTTGTATAGCATCCCGTTGATGGCGGACCAGGCAAAACCTACGATAAAAAGCATGCCCAGGGTTATGGAATAGTCGGCCTGCGTGGCCAGTTGCAAGGGCCATAGCAGTGCGCATCCGGCCAGGCTGAACATTGCCGTGCGCCAGAACAGGGTCGTGGCGTCGGGCGTAGGCCGTTTGCGCGTATAGAGCAGGTGCAACGTTGTGCCGGCAAACAGCGCATAGGCGGCAAGAATGAGGGCTGTGAGCAAGTGCCTGGCGGCGTGCTCGAAGCTGAACTGCAGCAACATGGAAGCCGTCCAGGCGCCGAGCAGAATAAAGATCAGGGGCGCCATCCAGCGTGTAATGGGCCGCGGATAGAGTTCGGTGATCTGGAATATCGGAATGACCTGATAGGCCATACCGGCCAACAGCAGGCCTACCCAGCCCAGCAAGCCCCAGCCGGCATGGATATTGGTCAGAAGCACCATAGACAGGCGAAGGCCGGGCCATGCAAAACCGGCCGCTAGCGTAGCTCCGAGCACCACGGCGACGAACAGGGATACGAGGGCCAGCCGGCCTGCCAGCAAGACATCTTCAGCGCCTTTCGCCGCGGTGTTCCTGTGGCGCCAGAATCCGCCCGCGCATGCCGCCAATAGCCAGACAAAGGCCAGCAGCAGCGCACACGATGCCAGTTTGAAGAGCGGCGGGGCCGCAAGTAAAAAGGCGGCGGCAAGCAGCAAGGTGCCGAAAGTGAGCATGGCATGCACGATGGCAGACGTAAGCCGGGGGGCCAGCACGCTTATGCCGGTTGCCACCGGCAGAATCTGCATGAGCGCGCCCGCCATGGCGTTGGCGAGCACGCCCAGCGTGAACAAGTGGGTCAGCGCCAGCGTGTAGGACGTCCAGCGCGATGCAAAAGCCTGTGGACCGGCCAGGAACAACAGTATGCTGGCCAGAAGCGCAAATGCGGGTGCCGTCAGGAAAAAACGCAAAGGTACGGAGAGCACCGGAGAGTTGTCAAAAGCCAGGGCACGACGCATCAGCTTTTATGCCAGATCAGGAGCTCGTAGCGGTAGTCGGTGGTGGCCGTGGCTTCGTACGAAAAATTGTTGCCATCGAGAATGGCGTACAAGGGGCGGGGCTCGCGGTCGACCAGCATGCGCAGGCGCTGGTGGACGGGAAGAGTGCCGAGTGCTTCGAGCACCAGTTCAAGGGGTTCGGGCGGGGGCAGCCCGCGGGTGTCGAGCAGGATTTCGTTTTCGGATTGCGGGATAGTCATTGCTTGCTGCTCGGGGTTGCTGCTTTTGACCACATTGGAAACAGAGCATTTTTACATCTACTTAAACGACCTAACCTTGATATTTATTAAGGAATACGATGCCGTTCGCCTGCATAGTGGCTACTGCGTTTCCACGCCTCTATTTTTCGAAGGACACTTATCGTGCTGCAATCCGCTCTAGAACTACTCAAGCTGAAGGGCAAGTCCCTGTTACCCATTGTGCAGGGCGGAATGGGCGTGGGCGTGTCCGCCCATCGATTGGCAGGAACGGTAGCCTCGCTTGGCGCCTTCGGCACCATTTCCAGCGTCGACTTGCGCCGCCATCATCCCGACCTTATGGTTCAAACCGGCCGCTCGCGCAACAAGGCCCTCATCGATTCAGCCAATCTAGTCGCTCTCGACCGCGAAGTCAACGCTGCCAAGAAAATGGCACGGGGCAATGGCCTGGTGGCGGTCAATGTCATGAAGGCCGTGGCCGAGTATGCCGCCTACGTGCGCCAGGCATGCGAAAGCGACGCCGATGCCGTGGTGGTCGGGGCCGGGCTTCCGCTGGACCTGCCCGAGATCACTACCGACTTCCCCAAGGTGGCGCTTGTGCCCATACTCTCCGATGTCCGCGGTATCGGCGTCATCCTGAAGAAATGGATGCGCAAGAATCGTCTTCCCGACGCCATCGTCATCGAGAACCCCCGCTACGCCGCCGGTCACCTTGGCGCACCCAGCGCCGACGCGGTAAACAATCCCAACTTCGCCTTTCCCGCCGTGCTCGAGGGTACGCTGCAGCTGTTCAAAGACCTGGGACTCGAACGCGAAAATATTCCGCTCATTACAGGGGGCGGCATACATAGCCACGAACAGGTAAAAGAACTCATGGGCATGGGCGCAAGCGGCGTACAGTTGGGTACGCCTTTCGCCGTAACCGAAGAAGGCGATGCGCATCCCAATTTCAAGAAAGTGCTGGTCGAGGCCCGGCCCGAAGACATCGTCACGTTCATGAGCGTGGCGGGCTTGCCGGCACGCGCCGTGCGCACTCCCTGGCTGGCCAACTACCTTGAAAAAGAAGAAAAACTTCAGCGCATGGCCAAGCCCAAGGCTTGCACGGTCGGTTTCGATTGCCTGGCCCAATGCGGCTTGCGCGACGGAATCAGCAAGCATGGCCAGTTTTGCATAGATACCCAGCTGGCCTTTGCGTTGGCTGGCGACATCCGGCGCGGCCTGTTTTTCCGGGGCTCCGAAAAGCTTCCTTTCGGCAATTCCATACGATCGGTGCGCGAGCTCATCGAATACCTGCTGACTGGCATCAAACCCGCATTGGCAGCGGTCGCATCGCCCACAGTCAGGTCCGAATCGGCGCTCATGCCTGCCTGATTCCTCCATGGCGCTCCTGCTTCAAAGGCAGGAAATCAAAGAAAGCCCCCCGAACGCTTCGGCAAGGGCATTCTTTAGGGCTTTCCTGTGCCCGAATTTCCGTGTATGGCTCTAAACGTATCAAGGCGACACCATGACGCTAACGCTTCCTACCCCACAAGGTTCCGCAACGACTACGGGCGTACCGCCCATGGAGCTGGTTTGTCCGGCGGGCAGTTTGCCGGCGTTGAAAGCGGCTGTCGATAACGGCGCCGATTGCGTGTATCTTGGCTTTCGCGACGTCACTAACGCACGCAACTTCGCCGGCCTGAACTTCGACGAAGCGGCCATCAACGAAGGCATACGCTATGCCCATGCCCATCGGCGCAAGGTCTTCGTCGCACTGAATACCTATCCGCAGCCGTCGGGCTGGCAGTTGTGGCGCGCAGCGGTCGACCGCGCCGCCGATTCCGGCATCGACGCGATGATCGTGGCCGACCCCGGCCTGATGCAGTACGCCAGCCAGCACCATCCTCAGTTGCGCCTGCATCTGTCGGTACAGGGTTCGGCCACGAATTACGAGGCCATCAATTTCTATCGCAAGCATTTCGGCGTGGTCCGTGCGGTGTTGCCGCGCGTACTGTCGCTGATCCAGGTCGAGCAGGTTACCGAAAAGACGCCGGTCGAAATCGAGGTGTTCGGCTTCGGCAGTTTGTGCGTCATGGTCGAGGGGCGCTGCGCGCTGTCGTCCTATGCCACAGGCGAGTCGCCGAATACCCATGGGGTCTGTTCGCCCGCCAAGTCGGTACGCTGGCAACAGACTTCCCAAGGCCTGGAGTCGCGCTTGAACGGCGTACTTATCGACCGCTATGCCGAAGGCGAGAACGCGGGCTATCCCACTTTGTGCAAAGGACGCTTCGACGTTGCCGAAGAAAACTATTACGCGCTCGAAGAACCCACCAGC
>JAKFDW010000169.1:0-1574 GCA_036675955.1 Orrella sp.
GAAATCGATGGTGAAATGCATGGCGATTGCGCGCTCGACGAAGCCTTGCGCAAGCGCATCATGCCTTTGACCACGCTGCAAGGCGAGGCCAATCTTCTGATCTGCCCCAATGTCGATTCCGGCAACATCGCCTACAACTTGCTCAAGACGGCGGCGGGCGGCAATGTGGCTGTCGGTCCTTTCCTTCTGGGCGCCAACGCACCGGTTCATATCCTGACATCAAGTTCCACAGTGCGTCGTATTGTGAATATGGCGGCACTTACGGTGGTCGATGCAAATACGGCAAGAAGCGCCTAGATCCCTTGGGGCCGGCAGTGCGCCTGTCGGGTTGATCCTGACAGGCGGCGGAGCCCGGGCCGCCTACCAGGTGGGCGTGTTGTCGGGGATCATGGACATACTCGACCCCGGGCGCTCGCCCGATTTCAGCAATCCGTTCGCGATCATTTGCGGTTCTTCCGCCGGCGCCATCAATGCCGCCGCCATGGCCTGTTTCGCCGACGAGCCTCATACCGGCATGGAGCGGCTGCGCAAGCTATGGAGCGGGCTGCGCACCGGCATGGTCTACCGCGCCGATGCGCCTGGCCTGCTGCGCACAGGCGTCTTGTGGTTTACCGTCCTGGCGCTGGGCTGGCTGCTGCCCGGCCTGCGCAACCGCCAGCCGCAGTCGCTGCTCGATAACCAGCCACTGGGCGATCTGCTGTCGGCGACGCTGGATTTCGAACGGCTCAAGAAGAATCTTGCCAACGATAGCCTGGACGCGCTCGCCATAACCGCCACCGCCTACACCACGGGCGAGCACCTTACCTTCTATCAGTCCAACAACACCATAAAGCCCTGGCAGCGTTCGTTGCGCCGCGCCTTGCCCAGCACGATAGGAGTGGACCATCTGCTGGCATCGAGCTCCATACCATTCATTTTTCCGGCGCGCGCCATGCTGGTTCGTGGGCAGACAGCGTGGTGCGGCGATGGTTCCATGCGGCAATTGGCGCCCATGAGTCCGGCCATCCACCTGGGCGCCGAGAAAATCTTCGTGATAGGCACGGGCTATAAAGACGAAGTCCATCCCGAAAAACAAACGGTCGACACTAAATACCCTACACTGGCGCAAATTGGCGGGCACGCCTTGTCCAATATTTTTCTGGACAGTATTTCGATGGATGTCGAACGTATGGAAAGAATCAACGGGCTGCTTGCACAGTTGCCGCCAAATGCATTAAAAAGCCAGTCGTTGCGCCGGGTCAGTACCTTTTCGATTACTCCCAGCCAATCGCTGGACCAGATGGCGCTTGCGCATCTGGATCAAATGCCCCGTGCGGCACGCGCTCTTTTTCGCGTTATCGGTGTATCGTCTAACTCCCGGAAAGCCACCGATGGCGCATTGATCTCGTATTTGTTGTTCGAGGCCAGCTATACCCAGGCGCTCATCCAGTTGGGGCGAGCCGATAGCATGAGCCGTGTTGAAGAAGTAAAAGCGTTTTTCAAGGAGACGCCACAATGAATCCAGCGCAATCATTGCAAAAGAAATTGCAGAAAGGCGGTCTGTTGGACATTTCCGCCGTCTCCAGCGACGACAT
>JAKFDW010000170.1:0-1999 GCA_036675955.1 Orrella sp.
CATGGTCGCAGCGCTCAAACCTTTACATTCCGGAGCATTGTTCGGGCAGGGCTTGCCCCTTTCGAGTCATAATACCAGTATGAACAAGCAACTTAACCCTGTTTTGCGCTATGGCGCGTCGGCCTCGCTCATTGCGCTCATCGTTTTATGCCTGCTGTGGGAACTGTACCTCGCACCGTTGAAGCCGGGCGGCTCTTTCCTGGCATTGAAAGTGCTGCCGCTGCTGCTGCCGCTGCCTGGCGTCCTGAAAGGACGTTTGTACACCCTGCAATGGGCAGCCATGTTGATCCTGTTGTATTTCATGGAAGGCGTGGTGCGGGCCTGGTCCGACCCTTCGCCTATGTCCGCGCTCATGGCGGGTTTCGAGATACTGTTCTCGCTGGTGTTTTACCTGTGTGCGATTTTCTATCTCAGGCCGGCCAAGCAGGCTTCAAAGAAGAACGCCGCGCGTACGGCTTAAGGACATGTCATGATCGATTCCATTAAACAGCTGCGGGTGGAGAACTCTTTTGCGCAATTGCCGGCAAAGTTCTACACCCGGCTGGAACCGCAAGCGTTGCGCAACCCCCGGCTGTTGCACGCGAATGTCGATGTGGCGCGCATGCTGGGCATGTCTGAGGCGGCGTTGCAGGCGCCCGAATTCCTCGATGTGGTGGCAGGATCGGCCCCTTTGCCGGGCGGTCAGACGCTCGCAGCGGTTTATAGCGGGCATCAGTTCGGCGTATGGGCGGGTCAGCTGGGCGACGGTCGTGCACACTTGCTCGGCGAGGTTGTCAGCCCGTCGGGAAGCTGGGAGCTGCAACTCAAAGGGTCAGGACGCACTCCTTATTCGCGCATGGGTGATGGGCGCGCCGTACTGCGTTCGTCCGTGCGTGAGTATCTGGCGGGCGAAGCCATGGTCGGCCTGGGCATACCCACTACTCGCGCATTGGCCCTGGTGGTGTCGGATGACCCCGTCTATCGTGAAACGGTGGAAACCGCCGCCATCGTCACCCGCGTATCCCCCAGTTTTGTGCGATTCGGTTCATTCGAGCATTGGTCTTCTTCGCCGGAAAATCTGCGCATCCTTCTGGACTACGTGATTGACCGCCATTATCCGGAATGCCGGGACGGAAATGCCGGCGAGCCCGGCGGCGAGCATGGCGCTGTGCTGCGTTTCCTGCGGTCGGTCGTCGAGAAAACGGCCGAACTTGTTGCCCATTGGCAGACCGTAGGCTTTTGCCATGGTGTCATGAACACCGACAATATGTCGATTCTGGGCCTTACTATTGATTACGGCCCTTACGGTTTCATGGATGCTTTCCAGGCGAACCATGTGTGCAACCATAGCGATGAGCAGGGACGTTATGCCTGGAACGCCCAGCCATCTGTCGCCCACTGGAATTTGTATCGCCTGGCCAGCAGCTTGCTGTCTCTGGGTGTAGATGCCGAGGCGCTCAAGGCGCAGCTCGCGCAGTTCGAGCCGTCGTTTCTTCAGGCTTACCGGGGCGATATGTGCAAGAAGCTCGGCCTGGTCCAATGGACGCCGGCCGACGAAGCGCTGGTCGACGACTGGTGGGCCTTGTTGCACGGCCAGCGCGCCGATTTCAGCTTGAGCTTTCGCGGCCTGGCCCGGGCGCCCCAGAATGCGCAGGCCTTCGTGGACGAGTTCGACGATGCGGCAGCCGCGCGGGCGTGGCTGGACCGGTATGTAGCGCGCCTGGCCCAGCAAGCGCTACCCGAACAAGAGCGTGTTGCACTGATGAATGGTGTGAATCCGGTCTATGTCTTGCGCAATCATTTGGCGGAAGGCGCCATACAGGCTGCAAAAAAGGGCGACGCAAGCGAAATCGAAACACTGCTGAAGCTGCTGCGCGATCCTTATACCGAGCAGGCCGGGTACGAGGCCTATGCGGCAAAGCCGCCCGACTGGGCTTGCCAGCTGGAGGTCAGCTGCTCTTCATGATGCATGCCGGACGCCTCGTCCGCCTTGCTTGTTTTCACCGTCTTGAATCAAAAA
>JAKFDW010000171.1:0-23766 GCA_036675955.1 Orrella sp.
CCATGTCTTATACTCCCCGCCTATGGCCGTCGATCATTACGAAAACTTCCCTGTGGCATCTTTGCTGTTGCCGCGCCGCCTGCAATTTCCCGTCAGGAATATATACCGCTACGCGCGTAGCGCCGACGATATTGCCGACGAAGGCGTCGCGACGTCGGCGCAGCGCCTGGAGCAATTGGGCGGCTATCGCGAAGCACTGCACCAGATGGCAGCCGGCACACTCAATTTGCCCAAGGGCGACGGCAGAATTCCGGTATTCGAGCCCCTGGCTCAGTCCATCGAGCAGCATGATCTGCCGCTGCAGCCCTTTTTTGACCTCCTCTCGGCCTTTGAGCAGGACGTGGTTACCACGCGCTACGAAGACGACGCGAGTCTGCTGGATTATTGCCGCCGCTCGGCCAACCCGGTCGGCCGCCTGATGCTGCACTTGTATCAGGCCGCCACACCACAGAACTTCGCGCAGGCCGATGCCATCTGCACCGGCCTGCAACTTACTAATTTCTGGCAGGACATCGCCGTGGACTGGCAAAAAGGCCGCGTCTACCTGCCCCGGGACAAATTGAAGCGCTACGGCGTCAGCGAAAACCATATTGCCCAGAAGCGGCACGCGGATCCCGCATGGCAAACGCTGATGCAAGCGCAGGTTCAACAGGCGCGCGAACTGCTTGCTTCGGGATTGCCGCTGACGCGCAAGCTCCCCGGACGCCTGGGCCTGGAACTCAAGCTTGTCGTCCATGGGGGATTGCGTATCCTTGAACGTCTCGACCAATTACACTACGACATATTCTTCCACCGCCCGACACTGACAAAACGCGACTGGATCGTGCTGCTTTGGCGCTGCCTACGGTAAGACGCCTTGCCGCGGCCCAGTCTCCACTCCGCCCCACCGAGCCCCGCTACCATTACGCATGAGCCCCGACGAATACTGCCAGAACAAGGCCGCCCAGAGCGGCTCGAGTTTCTACTACGCCTTTCTTTTCCTGCCCCCCGAACGGCGCAGGGCCATTACCGCGCTGTACGCGTTCTGCCGCGAGGTCGACGATGTGGTCGACGAATGCAACGAGCCGTCGGTCGCGCGCATGAAACTGGCATGGTGGCGTACGCAGATCGAGCGCCTGTACGGCGGACACGCCGAGCACCCCGTCATGCAGGCCCTGCTGCCCCACATTCATGCCTACCAGCTCACTTCGGAACGCCTGCACGCCATTGTGGAAGGAATGGAGATGGACCTGGATCAGTCGCGTTACTTCGACTGGCCCGGCCTGCGCAAATATTGCTGGCATGCGGCAGGGGTCGTGGGCGAATTGTCGGCCAGCATTTTCGGCTATACGCAGCCCGAAACATTGGTCTATGCCGAAAAACTCGGGCTTGCATTCCAGCTCACCAATATTATCCGCGACGTTGGCGACGACGCGCGTCGCGGCCGCATTTACCTGCCCGTCGACGACATGCAAAAATTCAATGTCACCGCCACTGAAATCATCGACAGGCAGCATTCGGAACGGTTCGTGGAACTGATGCGCTTTCAGACCGAGCGCGCGCGCCAGTGCTACCGCGAGGCGATGCAGGCCTTGCCCGAGGCCGACCGCCGCGCGCAACGGCCCGGCCTGATGATGGCGGCCATCTACTACGCCCTGCTCGAGGAAATCGAACGCGACAACTGGCAGGTGCTGGATCAACGCATATCGCTGACCCCTATCCGTAAGTTCTGGCTGGCGTGGAAAATCTGGGTGGGCGGCGGCCGCAGCCTGGTGCAGCGCCTGGGACGATGAATATTGCCGTAGTGGGCGGCGGCTGGGCGGGCCTCAGCGCCGCCCTCCGTTTAAGGCAATACGGCTTTTCGGTCACCGTATTCGAGGCCTCGCGCACGCTGGGCGGGCGAGCCCGCGGCGTGCACTCGGCACAGCTCAATGCCCGTATCGACAACGGCCAGCACATATTGCTGGGCGCCTACACCGAGACACTGGCGCTAATGCGAGAGCTGGGCCTGAATACGGAAGAAGCGTTCTTGCGCACTCGCCTGCGCCTGGATTCGGCCGATGGCAGCTTTGCCTTGCGTGCGCCCCCCCTTCCCGCTCCCTTGCATTTGCTGGGCGCCATCCTGGGTGCGCGCGGCCTGAGCCCGACGGAACGGTTGCGCATCGTGTTCATTACGACCCGATTACGCCAGCGAAAATGGAAGGTCGATCCCGGCATGACGGTCGCGCGATGGCTGGCGCAGGGTAGGCAATCAGCAAACGCCATCCAGATGTTCTGGCAACCCCTGTGCCTTGCCGCGCTCAACACGCCCATGAACACTGCATGCGCGCAACTGTTTGCGCGCATATTGCAAGACAGCCTCGGCGGGCCAGGCCACGCCTCGGATGTGCTGATACCCCGGATCGATTTATCGCAGTTGTGGCCGGACCATGCAGCACAATACCGGCCCGCGGACACGCCAGGCGAACTGCATGTGCACCGCGGGCGCGCCATACGGCAATTGCAGGCATCGTCGTCAAGCGTAGCGCTGGACGGCTTACCGTTCGATGCCGTTGTCGTCGCCTGCAATGCCCCGGCCGCGCACCGGCTGCTTCAACAGCTGAGCCCCTGCGGATCCGGCGCGCAATATCTCTCGATGCTTACAGCATTCCACTACTTGCCCATCGCGACCCTGACTCTGCAACTCGAACGCCCATGGAATACCGGGCAGCCCATGCTGCTGCTCAAAGACTTTCCCAAGCGCATGCACTACGGCCAATGGCTTTTCGACCGCAGCGCCGGCGGTTCCGCTGCCTCGAAATGCCTGCTGAATATTGTCATCAGCGATGCACGGGCTTTCATGGAGCATTCCCGGGCCGACGTCGTTGCCGCGGCGATAGAACAGATACAGGAACAGAGCAGGCATAACGGCAACATGCCCCGGGTGCTCGATCATGAACTCATTATTGAAAAGCGGGCAACGTTCGCCGCCGTGCCTGGGCTGAGCCGCCCTTCGAACAGCACGCCGTGGCCGCGGGTGTGGGTCGCGGGGGACTGGACGGATACCGGCTACCCGGCTGTTCTGGAAGGCGCGGTGCGCAGCGGCAAGGATGCCGCCCATGGCGTTTATCGAACGTTAAAGTGACCCCGCCGGGACAAGCGAAGACACAAGACTGGCGGTGGCAAAGCCCAGGCAGGTCAATGCCAGGCTGCCTGCCAGACTGAAACCGATATAGCCGAAAGCCGACAGGTAGGCGCCGCGTTCGAGCAAGCCTATGGCCTCTCCGGAAAACGTCGAAAATGTGGTCAGTCCACCCAGAAAGCCGGTAATCAGCATCAATTTAAGCCAGGTTGGCGCGTCCGGGTACATCGCCAGAACGCCCAACAGCAGTCCCACCAGATAACCACCGATCAGGTTGGCCGCCAGGGTTCCCCAGGGCAAGAGCAGGCCCGGATGATTCAGCCACAATCCAAGCAACCAGCGGCTGATCGCCCCGGCCGCGGCGCCTACGCCGATGGCAAGAAAGTTGATGGATGTCAGCATGGATTCCGGGCGCCCCGCATAGCGGCTCCTAACCCTTTGGAGCCAGGGTTACGTCGGCGGAACCGAGGGGGTATTGCTCGACCAGCTTGTCGACAATAAGCTGCATCAGCGTGATCCGCTTGATGGCGGGATTTTCTTCCAGGAAGTCCCATGCCCATTCGGCTGCTGACTTCGCTTCATCGGCAAGATCGTAAACCCCCACCGACAGGCCGTCGGGTCCCAAAGCATGGTAGTAGGACTTTCCGGCTGTCCGTATGACGACGACGGCGCGACGGCCATCTGGATGTATCTGGGCAACTTCTGTTTCCACATGATTCTGATTTGGCATATCGAGCTCCTTATGAGGTGCCCTGATAGTGTAACAAGCCGCAATGAACTTGAATGCAACGGTTCATTGCAGCATGGTTCCAATTCAACGCCGCCTTAAACCGGCGCATGCTGCCTGATGTAATCCCGCACCAGGTCGACCTTGCAGTCCATGACCTGCACGCGTTGTGGAAGCGCCGCCAGTTCGCGCAGGTGTTCGGGCACCGGGGCGGGTTCGCCTATGGCTTCCTGTATGGTTTCGCCAAACTTGGCCGGCAGGGCCGTCTCGAGCACCAGCATGGGGATACCTTCCTCGGTATAGTCAGCGGCGACTTTTACGGCGTCGGCGGTATGCGGATCGATCAGCATGCCGGTTGCGTCGTATACCTTCTTGATCGTCTCCAGCCTATCCTGATGGTTGCTGACGCCGGCCACGAAACCGTAACGTGACTCGAACGAAGGCAAGAACCGGCTAAGGTCGAACTGTCCGTTGAGCTCCAGCTGCTTCCAGCAGTCGCGAACCTGCTCGGGATCCTGGTCAAGCAAGTCGAACACGAAACGCTCGAAATTCGATGCACGCGAAATATCCATGGACGGGCTGGATGTTGCATGGGTATCGGCGGCCGAACGGGGACGGTAGATTCCGGTACGGAAGAATTCCTCCAGCACATTGTTCTCGTTTGTGGCGAGCACCAGCCTGCGAACCGGCAGGCCCATTTGACGGGCGATATGGCCGGCAAGAATGTTGCCAAAGTTGCCAGAAGGCACGGCGAACGACACTTGCTGCTGCGGCGCCGTGGTGGCGCGCAGCCAGCCCCAGAAATAGTAAACGACCTGTGCCGCTATGCGGGCCCAGTTAATGGAGTTCACCGCGCCCAGGTGGTGGCTGGACTTGAACTGAAGATCACCGGAAAGCGCCTTGACAATATCCTGGCACTCGTCGAACACGCCTTTTAGCGCAATGTTGTGAATGTTCCGGTCTTGCAGCGAATACATTTGCGCGCGCTGAAACACGCTCATGCGGCCATGGGGCGAAAGCATGAAAACCGACACCCCGCGTTTCCCGCGCAGGGCGTACTCCGCGGCGGACCCGGTATCGCCGGAAGTCGCGCCAAGAATATTCAGGCTTGCCTGGCGTTTGTCCAATACGTACTCGAAAACCTGGCCCAGGAACTGCATGGCCATGTCTTTGAATGCCAAAGTCGGGCCTTCGGACAGGCCAAGCAGGCTGACGCCTTGGGACAGCGGCTTGAGCGGCACCATCTGTGCCCCCGGGAACACTTCGGCGTTATAGGCCGCGTGCGTCAGCCGGGAAAGATCATCGCGGGGAATATCGCCTATGAACAAGCCAAGGATTTCAGTGGCCAGGTCAGCGTAGTCCAGATTGCGCCACGACTCGAGCGTGGCCTCGCTGATGAGCGGAAGGCTTTCCGGCAGCGTAAGTCCGCCATCGGGCGCAAGGCCTTCGAGCAAGATATCGGAAAAGGCCATGGGGGCCATGGCGCCGCGCGTTGAACGATACTTCATACTAGATTCTCCACGCGCAAGCGCGTTACCTGGGAAAGTACGAAAGGCAATGCCTGAATGCTTTGGAGTGCCGCCTCGACGTCGCCTTCCCTTGCCGAATGCGACAGGAAGATAATGTCGGCTTCCGACGTTCCGTGAGGTTCCTGGAACATCGAGCCGATGGATATACCGGCGTCGGACAATATGCGAGCCAGATCGGCCAGCACGCCAGGGCGGTCCTCGACACGCAGGCGCAAGTAATATGAGGATTGAACCTCGGCAATGGGCAGGATGGCGATGTCGTCCATGGCATCGGGCTGGAAAGCCAGATGCGGCACGCGATGGTCGGGATCCGCAGTTTGCAGGCGCGTAACATCGACCAGATCGGCAATGACGGCCGAAGCCGTAGGCAATTCCCCGGCGCCCTGCCCGTAATACAGGGTGGGGCCGACGGCGTCGCCATGCACCAGCACGGCATTCATGGCGCCTTCTACATTGGCCAGCAGGCACTCGATGGGCACGAGCGTGGGATGCACGCGCAGTTCGATGCCCTCGGGGCGCCGGCGGGTAATGCCAAGCAGCTTGATGCGATAGCCCAGGCGTTCGGCGTGCGCGATGTCTTCCTGCGCCAGCGCGGCAATGCCTTCTACATGCGCTTTATTGAACTGCACCGGAATGCCAAAGGCCAATGAGGCCAGAAGCGTAAGCTTGTGCGCCGCGTCTATGCCTTCAATGTCGAAGGTGGGATCGGTCTCGGCATAGCCGAGCCGCTGAGCCTCGGACAGCACCGCATTGAAAGGCAAGCCGCGCGAACGCATTTCCGACAGAATGAAATTGGTCGTCCCGTTGATGATGCCGGCCAGCCACTGAATCCGGTTGGCGGTAAGGCCTTCGCGTATGGCTTTGACGATGGGTATGCCGCCGGCAACAGCGGCTTCGAATACCACCATGACGCCTTTTGCATGCGCCGCGGCAAAGATTTCGTTGCCATGCCGCGCAAGCAATGCCTTGTTCGCGGTGACCACATGCTTGCCCTGATGGATGGCTTCCATTACCAGATCATGCGCCAGGGTGTCGCCACCGATGAGTTCCACGACGATATCGATATCGGGATTGCGCACGATATCCATGCCGTCTGTCGTGACCGGCACCTGATCGCCAACCAGGCGCCTGGCCTTTTCCGTGTCGCGCACGGCCACGGCGGCGACCTCAATACGCCTGCCGGCCCGTCGTGCGATTTCCTCAGCGTTTTGTGTCAATACTTTCCAGGTTCCGCCGCCTACAACACCCAGACCCAATAGACCAACTTTGATAGGACTCATTTATTTACTTACCCAACCCGTCCTTGCGGAACATTTCTTTAATGCCGCGCACCGCCTGGCGGGTACGCTGCTCGTTTTCGATGAGGGCAAAGCGCACGTAGTCGTCGCCATACTCGCCGAAGCCGACTCCGGGCGAGACCGCCACCTTGGCATCGGCCAGCAGCCGCTTGGCGAATTCCAGCGAACCGAGCTTTTGATAGAACTCGGGAATCTTTGCCCAGATATACATGGAAGCTTTCGGAATATCGACCATCCAGCCGGCTTCGTGCAAGCCTTTCACCAGGACGTCGCGGCGGTTCCGATATTGCTCGACCACCTGTTGCACGCCATCCTGGGGACCTTCCAGCGCGGCGATCGAGGCAACCTGAATGGGCGTGAAAGTGCCATAATCGTGATAGCTCTTGATGCGCGCCAGGGCGTTGACCAATTCCTGGTTGCCGACCATGAAACCGACGCGCCAGCCCGCCATATTGTAGCTTTTGCTCATGGTGAAGAATTCGACGGCCACATCGCGAGCGCCCTCGACTTGCATGATGGATGGCGCGACATAGCCATCGAAGGTGATATCGGCATAGGCCAGATCGTGCACGACCAGAATATTGTGTTCCTTGGCCAGCGCAATGACCCGTTCGAAGAAAGACAGATCGACGCACTGGGCAGTCGGATTGCTGGGGAAACCCAGAATCATCATTTTCGGCTTGGGTATGCTTTCGCGGACCGCCCTGTCGATTTCTTCGAAGAAATCCAGGCCTGGCGTCATGGGGACAGAACGTATGTTCGCGCCCGCGATGACCGCGCCGTAGATATGAATGGGGTAGCTGGGATTGGGCACCAGCACCGTATCGCCCCGGTCCAGGGTGGCCAGCATCAGGTGCGCCAGACCTTCCTTGGAGCCTATGGTGACTATGGCTTCCGAATCGGGATCGATCTGAACGCCGTAGCGGCGCTCGTACCACCCTGATATCGCCTTGCGCAGCCGCGGTATGCCTTTGGAGACTGAATAACCGTGCGTATCGGGCCGGGAAGCGGCTTCGACCAGCTTATCGACAATGTGCTTGGGCGTCGGACCATCCGGATTGCCCATGGACATATCGATGATGTCCTCGCCTCGTCGCCGCGCCGCCATTTTCAATTCGCCGGTAATGTTGAAAACATAGGGCGGCAAACGCTCTATACGCGGAAAACTCGTCATGATGGTCCTTGGGCGGCAAAATGCGGAAACAGGTATGAATGGATGCAGCGCAACAAAACGGCAATCGGTTCGGGCGCGCCGACGTTAAACAGCTGAGTAGTTTAAACGATCCAAAAAAAAGGCGAAGCCGTCATAATCGAACTGGCTTTGCGCTATGATCTTCAAGACTTTTGGAGTTTTTTGTGCAATTGCAAAGCGAAACTAACCCGGCGCTCAATACCGTGACCGCATACGGGCATGATTACATAGAAATCAACGAGGTCTCTTACGGGCACGCCGTTTATTTCGGCCCTGAAGGCGACATCAATACATGGCCGGTGAAGGTCGTTGGCGACATTACCGCCGATACGCTGCGCGCGATCGCCGGGCTTACGGCGGCCAGTATCGATCCCATGGCTTTCCTCGATGCCGGTGTTGCGCCGCAAAAGCCGGCAGGCGCGCCGGAGGTGCTGCTGATCGGCACGGGAAGCAAACAGCACCTGCTGCCCGTCCACATCACACGGCCGCTGCTTGACGCAGGCATAGGCGTAGAAGCCATGAGCACCCACGCAGCAGCCCGGACTTACAACATTTTGATGGCCGAAGGGCGCCGCGTCATTGTCGCCCTCCTGCCCCTTGAGGAAGACGAATGACTGAAGTAACCGTTGGAAAACCCATTCCCGCCTTCGCTGCGGCAAGCACTCACGGGGACATCAGCCTCGAATCGTTGCGCGGACGCCATACTGTCCTGTACTTCTACCCCAAAGACAATACACCGGGCTGCACCACACAAGGCCAGGGCTTTCGCGATCGCCACCAGGAATTTGCCGATGCCGGATGTCAGATCATCGGCGTCTCGCGCGACTCGCTCAAGTCGCACGCCAACTTTACCGACAAGCAAAATCTGCCCTTTGCGCTCATTGCCGACCCCGACGAAGACTTGTGCCAATTGTTCAAGGTCATGAAAATGAAAAACATGTACGGTAAACAGGTACGGGGGATCGAACGCAGCACCTTCCTGATCGACAAGCAAGGCGTACTGGTTCAGGAATGGCGCGGCCTGCGAGTCCCCGGTCACGTTGATGAAGTATTGAAAGCGGTGCGCGAACAGGCCTGACGCCACACGGGCAGCCTGCCGTTCATTGATTTCGGCTACCACGGTTATTATCACTTATCAGAACGCTCAGGGAGCACCCACCTTATGCCGCTACCGAAGTTGCCGACCCGCATGGGAGCCATGATTTCCCCTGTTGCTTACAACGACACAAACGATGCGCCCGGGCATGCAGAAGCGCTGACAGCTCCTGATGCCCGTACTCCAGAGCGTAAATCGCCGGTAAAACGCGCGTCCGCCAAGCCGGCGCCGGCTCGGTCCACAACACCGGCGCCTGCCAGTGCGCCGGCAAGTATTCCCCTGGCACCGCCCTTGTCCGTAGTGCCTTCGCGCAAGCCGCGCAAATCCCGGCTGCCCGCCGCCAAGCGCAAGCTGTTTGTGCTGGACACCAACGTACTGCTGCACGATTCGAACTCGCTGTTCAAATTCGAGGAACACGATATTTTCCTGCCCATGATCGTGCTCGAAGAACTCGATCATCAGAAAAAAGGGATGTCCGAAGTAGCACGCAACGCGCGTCAGGTCAGCCGTTTCCTCGATGGATTGGTGGGTACATCGACCGAGCTGGAACCCGGCGTCGAGCTGGACGCGCTGGGTAATCAGGAAGCCCTGGGCCGCCTGCATTTTCAGACCAGCGCACTGCATTCGCAGCTTCCTATCGAATTGCCCCTGGGCAAGGCCGACAATGTCATCCTGAACGTGGTGCACGCACTGCAGGAAGCGTATCCGAAACGAGCCGTCGTCCTGGTATCCAAGGATATCAACATACGCTTGAAGGCGCGTTCGCTGGGCCTGCCCGCCGAGGACTACCTGAACGACCATGTCCTGGACGACTCCGACCTCTTATATGACGGCGTCATGCCCTTGCCGGAAAACTTCTGGCTCAAGCATGGCAAGGATGTCGAATCGTGGCAGCAAGGCGGCACGACCTTCTACCGGATCAAAGGGCCTCTATGCTCCGAGTTCATCGTCAACGAGTTCGTATATTTCGATGGCGAACTCCCCTTGCAGGCCCAAGTCAAGGAAGTCAGCGGCACAAGCGCCGTGCTGGCCACCTTGCGCGACTACAGTCACGGCAAGAACAATGTATGGGGTATCACCGCACGCAACCGCGAACAAAATTTCGCCCTGAATCTGCTCATGAATCCCGACTGCGACTTTGTCTCGCTGCTGGGTCAGGCGGGCACGGGCAAGACGCTGCTGGCCCTGGCGGCCGCCCTGACGCAAACGCTGGAGACCAAACGCTACAACGAAATCATCATCACGCGGGCCACTGTGCCGGTGGGCGACGATATCGGCTTTCTGCCCGGCACCGAGGAAGAGAAAATGCTGCCCTGGATGGGCGCGCTGGAAGACAATCTTGAAGTGCTCCATCTGGGGCCCGCCAATAGCGACATGGCGCCGGCCGCCGGCGGACAGGACTGGACCAAGAACGCGACCATGGAACTCATACGCTCGCGCATCAAGGTCAAGTCGCTGAACTTCATGCGAGGCCGCACGTTCATGAACAAGATACTGATCATCGACGAAGCCCAGAATCTGACGCCCAAGCAGATGAAGACCCTGGTCACTCGTGCGGGACCCGGAACCAAAATCATATGCCTGGGCAACATCGCCCAGATCGACACCCCTTATCTCACCGAGGGCAGCTCCGGCCTGACCTTTGTGGTCGACCGCTTCAAGGGCTGGCCGCATGCCGGGCATATTACCTTGCAGCGGGGCGAACGCTCACGCCTGGCCGACTACGCCAGCGAAGCGCTGTAAATCTTTGCGTATAAGATGAGCAACACTTCACTCGTACCGATAGGGCTCACCATGGGCGATGCGGCAGGCATCGGCCCGGAAATAATCGTCAAGCTGTTTGCCGCCGGCCTACCCTACCCCACACTGGTGTATGGCGATGCGGGTGTCCTGGAAGCCACCATCGCGCAGCTGAATATGGCGGAATCCTTGCACGTAGAGCTGGTCAGCGAAGCCGGGCTGGCCTATCCCAAGCCCGGTTCGATTCCCGTACTGAACCGGTGGCAGGCCCTGCCGGCCAGCCTGCCGCCCGGCCAGCTCAGCGCCGAAGCCGGCCGTGGCGCTTACGAGTATTTGTGCCACGCCATCGACGATGCGCAGGCCGGGCTTCTGCGCGCCATCGTCACCGCTCCGCTCAACAAGAAGGCCATGCAGGCAGGTGGCATAGATTTTCCAGGCCATACGGAAATCCTGGCGCAACGTACCGGCACGCCGCGCTACGCCATGATGCTTGCCAATCCGGAACTGCGTGTCATTCTGGTCACCATACATGTGCCGCTGCAACAGGTCAGCGCACTGATCACCTACGAGACCGAACTCGACACCATACGGCTGGCCCACCGGGCCTGCCTGCAGGCCGGCATTGAACAGCCCCGCATCGCAGTCGCCGGACTCAATCCGCACGCCGGCGAAGATGGTCGATTCGGGCAAGAAGAAATCACAATCATCACACCCGCCATCAACCACGCCCGGACCGAAGGCATGGACGTCAACGGTCCATTTCCGGGCGACACTGTGTTCATGCGCGCCCGCCAGGGCGAATTCGATATCGTGGTCGCGCAATACCACGACCAAGGCCTGATACCCGTCAAGTACCTGGGCGTCGATGAAGGCGTGAACGTGACGGTAGGGCTGCCCTTCGTGCGCACCAGCGTGGACCACGGCACGGCCTTCGACATTGCCGGGCAGGGTATCGCAGACCCACGCTCGCTGCGTTGCGCCTACGATCTCGCCTTATCCATGACGCCGGATAGCGACTATATTGTGTGACGGCGGGCATCCGCCGGCACATCCTTCCGCAACCTCTCTGCTGTATCCCCGATGACCCCACGAATATCTATCGATCCCTTCCTGATCAAGCTCTTTTTCGCCATCCTGCTTGCCAGCTTCATACCGGCCCACGGCATAGCCACTCCCATTTTCGGCTGGATTACCAACCTGGCCATCGCCCTGCTCTTCTTCCTGCATGGCGCGCGACTGTCGCGCGAAGCCATTATCGCGGGGGCGTCGCACTGGCGCCTGCACAGCACCATTTTCGCCGTGACATTCCTGGTCTTTCCGATACTGGGGATCGTGTCCGGGCCGCTGCTGAAACCCTACCTGACCCCCGACCTCTACACCGGCATACTGTTCCTGTGCTGTTTGCCGGCCACGGTCCAATCCGCCATTGCGTTCACCTCCATTGCCCGGGGCAATGTGCCTGCGGCGGTGTGCAGCGCCTCGGCGTCCAGCCTGCTGGGCGTCTTCGTGACTCCGGTGCTCGTGGGCCTGGTGCTCGCCGGCAGCAGCGCCAGCAATGTGCCCTTGTCATTCGATGCCGTCGGCAAGATCATGCTGCAATTGCTTCTGCCATTCGTGCTGGGACAAATTGTCAGGCGCTGGATAGGCGCATGGGTCGTCAAGCGCAGCCGCATGCTGAAAATCGTGGATCAGGGATCCATATTGCTGGTGGTTTACACGGCGTTTTCCGAAGCCGTGATCGGCGGACTATGGTCCCAGACGCCTCTGTCGGCTCTCGCCGCGCTGGTGATCATTTCCCTGGTCCTTCTGGGCCTGGTTCTGGGCATCTCGCTGTTGCTCGGACGGCTGTTCAAATTCAATGTGGTCGACCGCATCACCTTGCTGTTCTGCGGGTCCAAGAAAAGCCTGAGCAGCGGAATTCCCATCGCCAACATCCTGTTTGCCGGCGGTTCAGTGGGCGCCATTGTGCTGCCGTTGATGATATTTCATCAGATACAGCTGATCATCTGCGCAATGATAGCCGGCGCCTACGCGCGGCGCCCGTAGACAAGACCGACGCCGCAGGCGCGGCCGCTGTGATGCGCGGCGCCTATGCGGAGAGCGCCGCCGGGCTTTAGAGCATTTTCGGTTCAAGCGCTTGCGGCACTTTACTTTAGTGACGTTGTCCGGCTCTGATGACGTTCTCCGGGGTGGATGCGGGCAGTCCGGACAACTGCGCAAGCGGAAATTCGCCGTCCTTACGGCCTGGTTCCTGGCCTTTTTCTGCCTGACAACAGTAGCAGGTCGGGTCGGACACCGGGCGCTTTTACATCGGCGCGGGGCACGTACGCGTACGGTGGCAAATGGACTGCTCCAAGCTACGCTAAAACAAAAAGGCGGGTGTGTCGAGGGCTGTGCAGGCGCCTCGCGCACGCCGTTACGCTCAGTGCCAGCGAGGAGGCAAGGCCGCGGCTGTCCGAGCCCGGCGAATGTCGGGCCACTGGCCCGACCGGGCGAGTTCCGCGGACGCCTCGATGGGGCTGAGCGTAACGGGTACCCATGGCAACGCCATGGGCGTAGCGCGCGAAGCCGGAGCAGCCCCCGATGCACCCGCCTTTCTAAAGAACGAAAAACCGTCCCAACGCCCCCGCGCCGCGACGAGCCTTGTAGCTGCAACAAACCTTGCAGCTGCAGCGAGCCTTGTGACTAAAACAAGCCTTGTAAACTCTCAGACCAAAAGTGCTCTACCCCATTCCGGTGGTGTAATTCAGGAACCGGGTGCTGGCCCCCTGGAAGGTTAGGCGTACACTGCCTATCGGACCGTTACGCTGCTTGCCCACGATGATCTCGGCCGTACCCTTGTCAGGTGAATCGGGGTTATAGACTTCGTCGCGGTAAATAAACAAAATCAGGTCGGCATCCTGCTCGATAGCGCCCGACTCGCGAAGATCGCTCATGACCGGGCGCTTGTTGGGACGCTGCTCGAGACTGCGATTCAGCTGCGACAGGGCAATAAGCGGACATTGCAGTTCCTTGGCCAGCCCCTTCAGCGATCGGCTGATCTCGGAAATTTCGGTGGCCCGGTTTTCACCGGAGGAGTTCGCCGACATCAACTGCATATAGTCGATAATGATCAGGCCCAGTTGACCACATTGCCTTGCCAGCCGGCGTGATCGCGCCCGAAGCTCCATGGATGTCAGTGCCGGCGTCTCGTCAATGTAGATCTGCGCCTCCTGCACCTGCTGCACGGCATGGGTAAGCTTGGGCCAGTCATCCGCCGTGAGCTTGCCGGTGCGCATGCGATGCTGGTCCAGCATTCCGACCGAACCCACCATACGCATGGCCAGCTGCACCGCGCCCATTTCCATGGAGAACACGGCAACCGGCAGGCCCTGCTCGATGGCGACATGCTCGCCGATATTCATGGAAAACGACGTCTTGCCCATGGACGGCCGGCCGGCCACGATGACCAGGTCGCCGGCCTGCAAACCGGATGTCATGCGGTCAAGGTCGGCAAAGCCGGTGGGCACGCCGGTGATGTCGGAATCGCCCTCGCGGTGATACAGTTCGTCGATGCGTTCGACCACCTGTGTCAACAAGGGCTGGATTTCCTGGAAGCCCGTCGTGCCGCGCGAGCCTTCCTGCGAAATCTGGAACACCCGGGATTCGGCTTCGTCCAGCAACTGGCGTGCTTCTTTTCCCTGCGGGTTGAATGCCGCAGCCGATATTTCGTCGGCGACCGAGACCAGCTTGCGCAACATCGAACGTTCGCGAACGATTTCGGCATAACGCCTGATATTGGCGGCCGATGGCGTGTTATGCGCCAAGGCATTCAGATAAGCCAGCCCGCCTACCTCGTCGGACTTGCCGGCGCTGGCAAGCGACTCGTTTACGGTAACCACGTCGGCGGGGCGCGCCAGGCTGACAAGCCGGGTGATGTGCTGCCAGATGAGCTTGTGATCGAAACGATAAAAATCGTCTTCGTTCAATACATCGGTTATGCGATCGTAGGCGGCGTTGTCCAGCAACAGCCCGCCCAGCACCGACTGCTCGGCCTCGACCGAATGCGGCGGCACGCGCAGGTAATCGAGCTGCGGATCGCTGTCTTTCTTCTTGCTGTCCAAATCGACGCTCCGGAACAAATCTGATCAAAATACAAAAAGCCGGCATACACCGGCTTTTTGCTTCATGCGGGCGAGGTGTACATTCCGGAACCAAGGAATGTACCACGTGGCTGATGCAGGATCAGGCCATTTCGCCTTGTACACGGACCGTGATGTCGGCCACCACATCGGCGTGCAGGGCAACGGACACGGGGAACTCGCCGACAGCCTTGATGGCGCCATCGGGCAAGCGGACTTGCGACTTCTCGACCGTGGTGTAGCCTTGCTTGACCAACGCGGCAGCGATATCCATGCTGGTGACGGAACCGAACAAGCGGCCATCGACACCGGCTTTCTGCGAAATGACGACAGTCACATCGGCCAGCTTCTCGCCAGTTGCCTGTGCTGCAGCCAGCTTCGCGGCCTGAACTTTTTCGAGTTCGGCGCGGCGCTCTTCAAACTCTTTCAAAGCAGTTTCAGTAGCGCGGCGGGCGATTTTTTGAGGAATCAGGTAGTTGCGGGCATAACCATCGCGTACGCGGACGACTTCACCCAGGTTACCCAGATTGACGACTTTTTCGAGCAGAATAATTTGCATGACGATAGGTCCCGGATTAGTTGTGGTTATCGGTGTAAGGCAACAGCGCCAGGAAACGCGAACGCTTGATCGCGGTGTCCAGCTGACGTTGGTAATGTGCCTTGGTACCGGTCAAACGCGCAGGAATGATCTTGCCGTTTTCCTGGATGAAATCACGCAGTGTATCCAGATCCTTGTAGTCGATCTCGTCAACATTGGCGGCTGTGAAACGGCAGAACTTGCGACGTTTGAACAGCGGGTTTTGTTGCGTGAACTTCCGTTTTTCTTTGCCTTTTTTGAAGAAAGCCATAATGTGCCTCTTTAATGTCTGGGCTTAGCCCAAGCTGTATGTTTCATGCATCGAGCGTTTATTCGCTCGCGCAGCGATTTGCAATGATTCCTGCTATACAACGGCGCTGGCGCCGCCGGCAAAAACCCGATTTGCCTGCTGTATGTGCAATACCAATTTGTGGGAGCCCTTGCGCGCCGGAGCCAGAAAGCCCTCGATCGACAAAGACGCACCCAAAGGGGTATCGGCCAACAACAAGGCGATGTCTCCCAGAGCAACCGCGGCAAGTACCAGTTCGATTCGGCGCATATGGCCGGCCTCCTGGACTTCCGACTCGTGACTCAACATCATTTCAACTGCTGGCAAGCCTGCCGGGGTATACCTTAAAGGTTTGACCTCGAGGGCTGAGGCAGTCAAAAGGACATGATTCACGCGTTGGCTCGAGACACAGGTCCTTATTCCGCCTGTGGTGCCGGAGCAACTTCAGCGCTTGCCTTACGGGCTTCTTCACGCTCGACCGACTTCATCATGAGCGACGGCGCAGTGTGCGCTTTCTTTGTCTTGATGAGCAGGTGGCGCAAGATGGCGTCGTTGTAGCGGAAAGAATGTTCGAGTTCGTCGAGCACGGTTTGGCCGCATTCGATATTGAAACAAACATAATGAGCCTTCACCAGCTTCTGGATAGGGTAAGCCAGTTGACGGCGGCCCCAGTCTTCCAGGCGATGAATCTGGCCACCATTGCTGGTAACCACTGCCGAGTAACGTTCGATCATGGCGGGCACTTGCTCGCTTTGATCGGGATGCACAATAAACACTACTTCGTAGTGACGCATAAACTACACTCCTTGTGGATATCTTTTGATGCAATCGGCACTATCGCCGCCATCAAAAGGAACAGCCCGCCCATAAAACCCCAGAGCCGCGCAAAAGCGACGTGAAGCATCACAACTATGGGTCGAGCAAGAAACAACCAAGCATTCTACCACTGTTAATCGGGCACCTGCAAGCCCGACCGGTCGCGCAAGCGGGCGGCCTACCCTTCGACTACAGCATATGCAGAGTGATTGTGTATGGATTCAAAGTTTTCGGCCTCTACCCGGAATCGTTGGACACCAGCCAGATTCTGTAGCTGCACGGCCACGTCGCGCACGAGGTCTTCGACAAACTTGGGATTTTCGTAGGCCCGCTCGGTGACGTATTTTTCGTCGCCCCGCTTGAGCAGCCCCCAAAGTTCGCACGATGCCTGCTGCTCGATTGCGCGTATGAGCGTATCGACGTCGACGGCCGCGGGATCGGCGAACACGGCATCGACTTTAATATGCGAGCGCTGATTGTGCGCGCCATATTCCGAAATAGCCTTGGAGCATGGGCACAGGCTGGTAACAGGCACCAGCACGGAGAGTTCGAACTCGGTCTTGCCGACAGCCGGCGCTTGCGGCGTAGCGGCCTGGGCCACGGCGGCTTGCGTGCGGGCCGTCCACTTGACTTCGTAGTCCATCAGGCTTGCCACGCCGGAGACAGGCGCCACTTTGCTCATGAAATAGGGAAACGATGCCGCGATATCGCCTTTTTCGGCATTGAGAAGCACCAGCATGGACGCGGCCATGTCGCAGAACAGCGCGGGCGTCATGGGCGTTTGCCGATGCTGTTCGAGCAGAGCCACAAAACGGGACATATGAGTGCCCTTCTCGTGGGCAGGCAGGGTTACGGTAAGTTCCCAGGTGGCAATCGTAGGCAGCGCCGGCCCTTGGGCGGCGGCTATCAGCATGGGATGCCGCACTCCGCGCACCCCAACCCGCTCGATGGCGATGTGCCGGGTATCGACGCTGCTTTGCACGTCAGGCATGACAACAGCAGAATCAATCATAATATTCATGATAATAGACCTATAGAACACTCGCTACACTGGAGTGCCGGTTTGCAGACAACTTCTCATTATGCGGCAGATGCCGGCCGCATAACCCTATAACCATGATGGTATTAGGTAATTTGCTGAGCGGCAGCAGCATCGTCTTCCGCCAATATGGCCCCGAACCGCTGCTGGATGGAATTCAGAATACCCTGCGCATCGAGTCCTAGTTCGCTGAGTATGGCCGTTTGTTCGCCGTGATCGATAAAGCGGTCCGGCAAGCCCAGCTGAAGCACCGGCCTCAGGATGTCTTGCTGGCTGAAATACTCGAGGACGGCGCTGCCGGCACCACCCATGATAGCGGCTTCTTCAATTGTGACGAAGGCGTCATGGTCCTGGGCCAGGGTTTGCAGCAAGGCCTCATCCAAAGGCTTGACGAAACGCATATCGACAACGGTTGCGTTGATTTCCTGTGCCGCCTGCAAGGCCGCGTGCAGCAGGGTCCCGAACGCCAGGATAGCCACTCTTTCGCCAGAACGCCTGACCACGGCCTTGCCGATTTCCACCGTATCGAGGCTGTCCTGCACCTCGGCGCCGCAGCCGGCGCCACGTGGGTATCGCACCGACGCAGGACCAGGATGCTCGTAACAAGTGCTCAACAGCAAGCGCGTTTCGTTTTCGTCGGAGGGAACGGCAATGACCATATTGGGCACACAGCGCAGGAAGGCGATGTCGAAATTCCCGGCATGCGTTGCGCCGTCGGCGCCGACAATGCCGGCGCGGTCCAGCGCGAACGTGACATCCAGGTTCTGCAAGGCAACGTCGTGTATGAACTGGTCATAGCCGCGTTGCAAAAACGTGGAATAGATTGCGACAACCGGCTTTTCGCCCTCGCACGCCAGGCCGGCGGCAAATGTGACCGCATGCTGTTCGGCAATGCCGGCATCGATGTAGCGCGCTGGAAAACGCTGCTCGAACGCGACCATGCCGCTGCCTTCGCGCATGGCGGGGGTAATGCCATAAAGGCGGCTGTCGGCGGCGGCCATGTCGCAAAGCCAGCGCCCGAATACCTGGGTAAAGGTCTGCCGGGGAGGAGACTTGGGCTTCTGGATGCCGACACTGGGGTCGAACTTGCCGGGCCCGTGATACAGAACCGGATCCGCTTCGGCCAGTTTGTATCCCTGCCCTTTCTTGGTGACGACATGAAGAAATTGCAAGCCACCGAGGGTGCGCAGATTTTCGAGCGTCGGAACCAGCGCGTCGAGATCGTGGCCATCGATGGGCCCGACATAGTTGAAACCCAATTCTTCGAACAAGGTGGCTGGCGACACCATGCCTTTGGCATGTCCTTCAAAACGCCGCGCCAGCTCGAGCACGGGCGGTACATGTTGCAAGACCGCACGCCCCATGTTTTTCGCCGTGGCATAGAAGCGCCCCGACAGTAGGCGGGCCAGGTAGTGGTTGAGCGCCCCCACCGGCGGCGATATCGACATATCGTTGTCGTTCAGGACGACAAGAACATTGACCCCGGACGTGACGCCGGCGTTGTTCAATGCTTCGAATGCCATGCCGGCCGTCATGGCGCCATCGCCGATCACGGCAATGTGCTGGCGATCGTCGAGCCCCGCATTTCGGGATGCCACCGCCATGCCCAGCACTGCCGATATGGACGTGGAAGAATGTGCCGTGCCAAACGCGTCATATTCCGATTCGCTACGCTTGGGAAAGCCCGAAATGCCGCCTTTCTGCCGCAGCCTGGCCATTTCCTCGCGCCGGCCGGTAAGAATCTTGTGCGGATACGATTGATGCCCTACGTCCCAGACGATTCGGTCGTCGGGCGTATTGAAAACGTGATGCAGGGCAATGGTGAGTTCGACCGTGCCAAGATTCGACGACAAATGACCACCGGTTTTGGAAACAGTATGCAGGACAAACTCACGCAACTGTACTGCGACCTCTTTGAGTCCGCGTCGATCCAGCTGACGCAGGTCGGCCGGTGAATGAATTTGTTCAAGAGAGGCGTTGGTCATACGAGTGATAGAGTAGTATCCAAACGGTATTTTAGACCGTCAACAATAACAGCAAGCGTCAGCCATGCGAAATGCGGCTAACGATCGCGTCCCACGATGTAGTTGGCGATACCGGCCAGATGAGCCGCCGACGGTCCCAGCGGCAGCAAGGCGCTATGCGCCTGGTCGCGCAGAGTGCTCAGCAGATCGCGCGACCCGTCCAGGCCCATGATGGACACATAGGTCGGCTTGTTTTCAGCAGCATCCTTGCCCGCTGTTTTACCGAGCGTGGCGGTATCGGAAGTCACGTCGAGAATGTCGTCGACAACCTGGAACGCCAAGCCTATGGCGCCCGCATAGCTTTCGAGTCCGGCGCGGGTGGCCGAACCGGCCCCCGCCACAATGCCTCCCAGCAATACGCTGGCTTCCAGCAAGGCGCCGGTTTTCATGCGGTGCATCTGCTGCAGCTGGTCGCCCGTCAGCGTATGGCCGACGCTGCCGCAGTCTATCGCTTGCCCGCCCACCATGCCCAGACTGCCCGCCGAGCGTGCCAGCAGCTGTGTCGCCTGCACAGTCAGCGCCGGCGCAATCGGCATCAGTCCCAGCAGCTCGAAGGCCAGCGGCTGCAGCGCGTCGCCGGCCAGCATGGCCGTGGCTTCATCGAACGCGACATGCACAGTAGGCCGCCCGCGCCGCAAGGCATCATCGTCCATGCAAGGCAGATCGTCGTGGATCAGCGAATAGGCATGGATCAGCTCGACAGCGGCAGCCGCGTGATCCAGGGCGATGCGCTGGGCCGAAGCCTCGGACCCGGCTTGCAACGAAGCTTCGCCCGCCGCATAGACCAAAGCAGCGCGCACGCGCTTGCCGCCGCCGAGGACGGCGTAACGCATGGCCCGATGCAGGCTTTCCGGCACCGTCTCCGCCGGAGGCAGGACCTGTTCCAGCACACCCTCGATATGTTCGACCCGTTCTTGCAGCCACACGGCAAAATCGACTGGTTCGCGCCCCATCCCTTATTCCTCGTCGCTATCGGGCGCGTCGACCAAAGGCTTGAGCAGGTTGCCCTGCAGCACTTTGACCTGCTGTTCCGCCTGATCGAGCCGCCGCTGGCATATCTTGGCCAGTTCCACGCCCTGCTCGTACGCAGCCAGGGACTGATCCAGCGCCAGCGATCCGTTCTCCATTTTCGCGACCAACGCTTCCAGTTGCGCCAGTGCCGTCTCGAAATCCTGAGGCAAGCCCGTTGCGGCGCCCCCTTGCGTTTCACTATCAGGCAGAGCGCTTGTTTTTGTGTCAACCATAATTCGTTCCAGAAATTAAGTGCGCCATGAATGCCGTACTTGTTTTACACCTTGTCCAAATTGTACGAGAAGCCGGCGAAATGCCGAAAACAGCGGTTTCGATCTTCACTGGCCCCCTGCGGCCGTCGCCGGCAGGCGCTTCCATGGCGCCGGGCATGCTCGCGAGTTGCGGTACAATTCTTCCTCACTCAACTCATCGGCCAGGCCTTTTTTCGTCGCACCAGGACACGCCATCCTCCTGGTTCATCACCGCGGGGGCGAATTATGACCGACATTGGTCGGAATGCGCACATTGCGCCGGCACAAACGCAACTATCTGTCAGCAGCTACTTCGACGATGCAATCTTTGTCCAAGAGCAAGAACTCATATTCAAGAAATCGGCGCTCTATGTAGGGCACGAAAAACTGGTGCCCGAAGTGGGCGATTGGCGCACGCTGCCGCAGGAGAACGGCGGCCGGGTGCTCGTGCGCAACGCCTCGGGCGTTGAACTGATGTCCAATGTGTGCCGCCACCGCCAGGCCATCATGCTGGGCGGCGTACCGAAAAATCCCGGCATTTCCCCATCACAAAACGGCAATCTGCGCGATACCGGTGGGAATATTGTGTGTCCCGTACATCGCTGGACCTACAGCCAGCAAGGAAAACTGCTGGGCGCGCCTCAGTTTCCTGAAACGCCGTGCATGAACCTTCAAAAGTTTACATTAAAGAACTGCCACGGATTGCTGTTCGAAGGGCCGCGCGATCCGGCGAGCGATATGGCGGCGCTGTTCGAGCGACCCGAATTCGATTTTTCGGAATACGTGCTCGACCATGTCGAGGTGCACCAATGCCGTTACAACTGGAAAACCTTCATCGAGGTCTATCTTGAAGACTACCATGTGGGGCCCTTCCACCCCGGGCTGGGCAAGTTCGTCAGCTGCGAGGATCTCGCCTGGGAATTCTCCGACACCTACAGTTCGCAGCGCGTCGGCATACATAAGGCACTTGGTCACCCGGGTACCGACACCTATCGCCAGTGGCACGATCGCCTGATCGATTACCGCAACGGCGAAACGCCCCAGTTCGGGGCGGTATGGGTCACCTACTTTCCCACGCACATGATAGAGCTCTATCCCCATGTGGTGGTGCTGTCCACGCTGCACCCGATCAGCCCGCAAGAAACCGTCAATATCGTCGAATTCTATTATCCGGAAGACATCGTGGCATTCGAGCGCGAATTCGTGCT
The DNA here is from genome assembly GCA_036675955.1 of Orrella sp. Lineage (GTDB taxonomy): Bacteria > Pseudomonadota > Gammaproteobacteria > Burkholderiales > Burkholderiaceae_B > Pollutimonas. The sequence continues at coordinate 22,019 of JAKFDW010000171.1, forward strand.
GGCGCAGCGCGCCGCCTATATGGAAACCGCTCTCGAGGACGACGAGATCGCCGAACGCATGGATGCCGGCCGGCTGGCATTGATGCGGCGCGGCGTGGACGAACAGGGGCCGTACCAGTCACCCATGGAAGACGGCATGCAGCATTTTCATGAATGGTATCGCCGCATGATGGGCGCGGCCGGAAGCAGCACGGCCCGGCCCAGCCTGGATTGGCGGGGACTGGCCCGAACTTAGCCGCGCGCTACCGGGCGCGCAGGATCGCTGCACCACTCGCTCCAGGAGCCGGGATACAGTGCGGAACCGTGCAAGCCAGCCAGCTCCATGGCAAACAGGTTATGGCTGGCGGTAATGCCGGAACCGCACTGATGCACAACTTGGTCGGCCCGCTGGCCCTGGAGCACCTCGTTGAAATCGCGCCGCAATTCGGCCGGCGCCTTGAAACGTCCGTCGTCCTGCACATTAAGCGTATTGGGGCGATTCAATGCGCCCGGTATGTGCCCTGCCACGGGATCCATGGGCTCGACTTCGCCGCGATACCGGTTGGCCGCCCGCGCATCGATCACGGTGAATGACGGCGTCTCGATATTGGCCAATATCTGCTGGGCGTCCACCGTGGGCATGCCTGGCTGGTCTGGATAGCCTTGGTCCTCGATGGCCTGCGCCCCGGTCATCGCCGGCGCATAGGCGCCGCGTTCGACGGCCCCGCCAGCCGCCACCCACGCCGGCCATCCACCATCGAGCACCACGACATTGCCATGCCCCAGCCAGCGCAGCATCCACCATAGGTGGGCGGCGTACATGCTGTTGCCCCCATCGTAGACAACTACCTTGGTGTCGGGAGTCAAGCCTTGGGCTTGCATGAGCGCGGCAAACTCCGACCGGGAAGGCAAGGGATGCCGCCCGTTTTTCCCCGTGCGCGTTGCGGACAGCTGGCTTTCGTGATCCAGGTAGAGTGCGCCCGGAATATGCCCTTGCTCGTAGGCCTGCCGGCCCGCGGCATGGTCGGCGAGGTCATGCCTGACGTCAAAAATCAGCCAGCCGAAAGCCGGCAGCTTATCTATCAAGGTAGGCGCATCGATCAATAGATCAGACATTTCGGGGCTCCTGTTCGTTTGTGACATTTGTTGTATCGATCCCGGAGGCCTGCATGACCGTTAAGGTCTGGCCTCTCATGATGCGATCCTCGCTGTAGGTTCGCCATATGGACAGCAGGCCCGAAGCAATGATCATGGCCATGCCTCCCCATGCGATCGCATCGGGCAAGTCATCCCAGAAAAGGATACCCAGCATGGCGGCAAAAATGATGGTGGTGTATTGCAGCGCAGCCGTCAAGAGCGCCGAACCCAGGCCGAAAGCGCGCGTCATGGCCAATTGCCCCACGAGGCCCAGCAAGCCCACGCCGGCCAGTGCCAGCCAGGCGACGACATCGATATCCCGCCATCCCTCGGCCGCAACGCCGCCCAGACTGGTCAGGCATACGCAGCACGAAAAAATGAGCACGGTGCGCCATTCCGGCTCACCGACCCGGCCCAATTCCCTGACCTGCATCATGGCGACGGCCGACAACGCGCCGGCACCCAGGCCCAACAAGGCGGCAAACCAGTGTTCTTCGGCTATGCTGGGACGCAGCACCGCAATCACGCCGATAAAACCGAACAGCACGGCAATGAGGCGGACAGGGTCGCGCTGCGAGCCGCCTTGTGCGAGCATCCAGCCGGCGATGAACAAGGGAGCCGTGTAATTCAGG
>JAKFDW010000172.1:0-27930 GCA_036675955.1 Orrella sp.
ACTGGCGTCGTCCCGCACAATGCTGCCGATTCGAAAGGGTTTGATGGGTTGAGCGGCCATGGCTGTAGCGTCTCCGGGAAGCTGGTCTTGAATAAACGCTATGGTGTCCGATACCATTCATAGAGGCAAATCGAAATTTTTGTCTTATTATTAGCTCCCTCCTATATATAAAATGTCTCCCGGGCATCGGTGTCCACGCGCGGCATGCCGCTGGCAAGCCTTCCGTCCTATTACCATCACTATGGCGCTCAACATTAAATACCGGCCCCTCAAGGCCTTCCTCTATGCTGTCGAGACGGGATCCTTCACCTTGGGAGCAAGTCGCCTGGGCGTGACTCAGCCCTCGTTTACAGCGCTCATCCAGGATCTGGAAAATGTACTGGACCTGAAACTGTTCGAGCGAAATACACGGACGATCGCACTGACCGCGGCAGGAACAGAGTTGCGCGACCGCATCCAGCGGCCTATCGCCGACCTGGAAGAGGCCTATCGCACCATGAGCGATCTGGCGGCAGTGCGCCGCGGCGTAGCGGTTGTAGGCGCGCTGCCATCGGCCTCTTTGACGCTGGTGCCGCCTGCCCTGGCGGCACTCCGCAGTCAGTTTCCCGGCCTTGAAGCCAGGGTCATGGAAGCGTACAACGATGAGCTGATCACCATGCTGCGCACCAATCAGGTGGAATTCGCGCTGGCGACACGGCTGGATGAAATGTCCGACATGGCGTTCGAGCCGCTTGTGGACGATACCTTCTGCGTCGTTTACCCGCCCGGCCACCCCATCGGCCAGCTGGATACCGTCACATGGCAGGACTTGCTTGCCTACGAACTGGTCCTGCTTTCACAGGGCTCCAGCGCGCGCAGCCAATTCGACAAGGCGGTCCGCAGCGAATTTCCGCCCACGCTTTTGCACTATGACATTACACACATGACCACCGCGGTGGTGCTGGTGAAACAGGGCCTGGGCATTGCGGTGCTGCCGAAGCTGCCACTGAACGCCCTGCCGATGGCAACGTTGCAGCACAAGCCACTGGCCGACACGACGGCACAACGCAGCATCGGCATCCTGTACCGCCGCGACCGCCACCTTTCGCCCGCCAGTCGTACGTTCATCCAGAAGATAAAGGAAGTGGCGGTTCAGTACAGCGGCCTTACGCCGCCGACCTCAAACGTTTCAGCAACAAGGGCGCGAACAGAAACATGAAAGAGAGCGCCAGGAAGGTGATCGAAATAGGCGTTTCGAACAGCACGGACACCCGGCCCTGCCCCGCTGCCAGGGCCGTCCTGAGCTGATTTTCAGCCAGCGGCACGAGAATCAGACCGATCAACAGCGGTGGAATGGGGAAACCGTATACCCGCATCACATAGCCCAGCACACCCAACGCTGCCATAAAGCCCAGGTCAAATACCGACCCCGATACGCCCCAGATCCCCATGACTGCAAAAACCAGAATACCGGCGTACAACTGCGGCCGTGGAATCTGCAACAGCTTTACCCATATGCCGACCAAGGGCAGATTGAGCACCAGCAGCATGACATTGCCGATGTACAGAGACGCAATCAGGCCCCAGACCAATTCCGGATTGCTGGTGAACAGAAAAGGACCGGGCTGCAGGCCGTAGTTCTGAAACGCCGCCAGCAGAATAGCCGCAGTGGCGGAAGTGGGCAGCCCCAGCGTGAGCAGCGGCACCAGAATGCCGGCCGCGGATGCGTTATTGGCCGCTTCAGGCCCCGCGACGCCCTCGATCGCCCCCTTGCCGAATTCATCTTTGTGCCGTGACAGCTTTTTTTCCAGCGTATAAGAAAGCATGGTCGGGATTTCGGAACCGCCCCCGGGAATGGTGCCTATTGGAAAACCGAGGGCCGTGCCGCGCAGCCAGGGTTTCCAGGAACGGCGCCAGTCTTCACGCGTCATGAAGGCTTTGCCCTTGATGGCGACGATCTCGTCCGTCGTATTTGAGTAGCGGCTGGCCACGTACAGAATTTCCCCGATCGCAAACAGGGAAACCAGCACGACCGTCAACTCCACACCATCAAGCAGCGCAGCATTACCGAATGTCATGCGCGGCTGCCCGGTCATGGCATCGATGCCGATCACGCCCAGCGCCAGCCCCATGAACAGCGAGACGAATCCACGCACCCGCGACGCGCCCATGACCACGGCCACCGACGTAAATGCGAGAACGGTCAGTGCGAAATAATCGGCGGGCTTAAGCAAAAAGGCCAGTTCCGCCACGACGGGCGCCGCAAAGGTCAACAGCAGGGTCGCAATGGTTCCGGCAACAAAAGAACCGATAGCCGCCGTGGCCAGTGCCGCGGCGCCACGGCCCGCCTTCGCCATTTTGTTGCCCTCGAGCGCGGTCATCATCGACCCTGCCTCGCCCGGCGTGTTGATCAGGATGGAAGTCGTGGACCCGCCGTACATGGCGCCGTACAAGACGCCCGCAAACATGATGAAAGCCGAAACCGGCCCCACCGATACCGTCACCGGCAATAACAGAGCAATGGTCAGCGCAGGTCCGATGCCCGGAAGAATGCCTATGGCGGTTCCCAATATAGACCCGACCAGGGCCCACATGAGATTGGTCGGCGTCAGCGCGACCTCGAAGCCGTGAAGCAACAGGAGCAGTGTATCCATTAGAAGCCCGCCAAGGGAAAGAAGCCACCCAGCTGCAGCCCCAGCCAGCCAAAGAGAAACCAGCACATGCTGGCCAGCACAAAGCCCACGATCAGGTCGGAGATGAGCCGGCGTGAACCAAACGCGCGCGCCACCAGCATGAAGGACAACATGGCCGTCACCGGCAAGCCAAGCGTTTCAATAGTCAGCGCGGGTACCACGGCAGCCAGCAATGCAGTAAAAAAGGCGCGTTTGTCCATGGGCTGGCCCGGCGCCGCGTTCTCTGCCTCTTCGGGTTCGAACACTTCGCCGCGCGCGATCTGGATGAGCAGCAGCACGCCCAAGCCGATCAACCCCAGGCCCACCCCGGCGACGAACATGCCAGGGCCGATGGCCGCATACTGTGCGGTGGCGGCCAGCTCGGTAGAAGCGTAAAAACAGACCGCCCCCATGAATATCACGGCCAGCCCCAGCCACCAAGGGCCCTTGCGCAACAACGTCATCGACATTCCTTCAGTAATGCTGCCTGATTACTTGGCCAGGCCCGCGTCTTTGAGGATCTTGTTGATGCGGCTGCTTTCGCTTTGAATGAATTCACCGAATGCATCGCCCGGCATGAAGTAGGCATCCCAGCCCTGCTTCTTGAGTACAGCCTTCCACGCCTCGCTTTCGTTCAGCTTGGTGAAACGCTCTACCCATTCCTTGTGATTGGCTTCGGGCATATCGACCGAACCGAGGATGCCGCGCCAGTTCGCGACTTCAACGTCGTATCCGGCTTCTTTGAACGTTGGAACGTCTTCCAGACCCTTCATGCGCTCCGCGGTCGTGATACCCAGTATGCGGATCCGGCCTTCCTTGGCAAATTGCTGGAACTCAGAAATACCGGAAATGCCGGCCTTCAGCGTTCCGTTGATGATGCCGATGACCGTGTCGGCGCCGCCGGCCTGCGGAATATAGTTCAACTTCGGCACCGGCACGCCCGCGCTTTGCGCCAGCAAGGCCAAAGCGATATGGTCTACGCCGCCGGCCGAACCGCCGCCAACCGCTGCGGCGCCGGGGTCGCTCTTGAGCGCGGCAACGAAGTCACCCAGGGTCTTGTACGGAGAATCGGCCTTGACCGCAAGTACCAGGTATTCGGCCGTCAGGCGGGCGACGGGCTTGAATTTGCTGAGGTCGACAGGCGAACTGTTCAGCGTGATCGAGCCCACCGTGATGGCGCCGAATACGGCCAGGGCGTCGGGCTTGCCTTTTTGTGAACGCTGGAAATCGGACAAGCCTATTGTGCCGCCGGCGCCGCCCTTGTTGGTGAAATTGACAGTACCCGTGTAGATACCCGCGTCGTTCATGGCCTGGAAGGCTTGGCGTCCTGTGGAATCCCAACCGCCGCCAGGATTGGCGGGCAGCATCACGCTGACCTGCGCCTGAGCCGCACCCGCGCATAGCGCGGTCATGACGGCCAACGATTTCAGTAACAGACTAACTTTCATTGCGGACTCCTCGGTTCTCTCTGATTATTCATCATTATGTGATGCCTGCCGGCAGAGTAAGCCCCGCGCTATGGACTGTCAATTTAATCGTAGGCGTTCGGCCGTACGCCATTCAAATAGGTATCCAGGTATATATCAATAATTTGCGTCGCGCTGTATTTGCCGCCGGCTCGATACCACCTGGGCAACTGGTTCATGATCGACAACAGGAACTTGCTGGAAAGGCTGGCGTCGATATCGTCCCTGAATTCCCCTGACTGCATGCCCTCGTTGATGATCTGCTTCAACATAGCCTCGTACGCATCCCGAACCTCCAGAATCTCTGTCCTGGCCTTGTCGGACGCCACGCCCCAAAACAGCGCAGAACCAGACATCCAGCTGTCCTGGTTGTTCTCGTATCGCTTCACGGAGGCGTGCATGTAGGCGCGCAAGCGGTCTTCGGCGCCGCTGCCGGCGTCTTGGACAGCGCTTTCGACTTCAGAGTACAGCTGGTCCATGCCCGACCGTGAGCTGGCCCGGTAGATGGCCTCTTTGTTCTCGAAATGATGATACAGCGCCGCCTTGGTCAAGCCGGTTTCGGCAGCGATCATGCTGATGGACGCGCCCCCGTACCCATATCGAGCAAACAGACGGCGCGCCGCTTCGATGATCTTGCGTTGGCGATCGGGATCTCTTGCTGCCATGAAGTAGTCTCGGAATTAGATTCAGGGGTCGATTTTAGCTAGGTTCCTCTTTTGACAGATATCACGGCATCAAGACACGCGGCCCCCGAGTCCATCACGACGAATGGATTGACGTCGACCCCCGCCAGCACATCGGCCCAATCTTCCGCAAACGCCGACAAACCCAGTAGCGCCGCTTTCAAGGCCTCAATGTCGTGGGCGGCCTGGCCGCGCCATCCGGCGAGCAGTTTTGACGCCTGGACGGAATGGATCAGTTGTTCCGCACGCGCTTTGGACAAGGGCACCGAAGCAAAGGCGACATCTTTGTACAGTTCGACGGCCACGCCACCCGAGCCGAACATCACCATGGGGCCGAAAATCGGGTCCACATGCACGCCCAGTATGGTTTCTATGCCCTTCTTGACCAAGGGCGCAATGAGTACGCCCTGGATCAGCGGCTTGCCAGCGAGGCGCGCAGCCCTTGCCATGAGTGTGTCGTAAGCATGGCGTACCGCCTCGGCGTCCTGCAAATTCAACAAGACGCCCCCGAACTCGGTTTTATGCTGGATGTCGGGCGAAACGATTTTCGCGACGACCGGATATCCGACCTCTGCGGCGGCAGCCGCTGCCTCGTCTGCAGTCGTACACAATAGCTCCGTGGGTGCCGGCAGGCCGTACTGGGCCAACAAGCGTTTGGCTTGCATCTCGTTCAGCGCCGTCGCGGCGCATGAACCGGGCTGGGTCTTGCCCGGCTTTCTTGCGTTGGGCAGGCCCGGATGCAGGGCCAGGCGCCGCCGCCCGACTTCGCAAAGCGCGGCCACCGCGCGCACCGCGCGTCCAGGATCGGAAAAAATCACCAGGCCCTGCTGTTCGAGTTGCTTGCGCATCTCGTCGTCCGACGGCCCGACCAGAACAATCAAGCGCTCTGGATACTTTTTCCGCAGTGCAGCCAGATCCTCCAGCAAGGGCAAGAAGCGGCGGGGATCGCAGGGGATTTGCGCCAGGTAGATGAAGTGGGCGGCGCAATCGGTTTCCTGGATGACCAGTTCGGCCAGCTTCGATATACCCTGCTTGACGGCACCGATCTGCGCTGTGGTGTCCAGGGGATTGACGCCGACAAGAAACGGCACAATGCCGCGTATCTTCTGCTGCAGCGCTGTGCTGATGGCGGGCGTACTGATGCCATAGCGCTCGGCATCGTCGGCCATCAACACGCCTATGCCGCCCGACACAGTGATGATGCTGGCGCGATCATTCGCCGGTTGCGACAGTTGGCTGCACACGTAGGCGATATCCAGCATCTCTTCGATCGACTGCGCGCGCCATGCGCCGCATTCCCTGCAGACCACGTCAAAGATCTTGTCGTCGCCGGCAATGGCGCCGGTGTGGGTGGCCGCCGCCTGTTGGCCGGTGGCCGAGCTGCCCACCTTCATCAGGATGACGGCCTTACCCGCCGCAGCGGCCTTCAGCAAGGCCCTGCGCAGCCGATTGCCGTCCCGGCATCCTTCGATGGCCGCGCAGATGACCTTGGTTTCAGGATCGGAGGCCAGAAAATCAATGCACTCGGTAACGTCGATATCCGCTTCATTGCCCGTGGCGACGATACGGGCAATGCCCAGCCCGCGCTGTATTGCCTGGGCATAGGCGCAGGAACCGAAGGCGCCGCTTTGCGTGGCGAAGCTGATGCCGCCGGGCTGCGGCGTCAACGCTTCAAGCGCGGTCGAGAAGGTCGCAAAATAACGATTCCGGACACTGACGATACCCAGGCAATTCGGCCCCAGCAAACGCACGCCATGGCGTGCCGCCAATGCAACCATCTCTTCCTGCCGCAGCCGCCCCTCGTCGCTTTCTTCCGAGAAGCCCGAACTCAGCACTTGAACCGTTTTTATACCCTTTGCCACGCAGTCCTGCAGCGCCTCCAGCGCCGCCGACGCAGGCACAATAATGAGCGCCTGGTCGACATCACCCGGTATATCGGCAAGCGATGGATACGCCGTCAGGCCTTGAACCGTTGCCGAACGCTTGTTGATCGGGTAAATGCTGCCGGCAAACCCTGCCTCAAGCAGGAAGCGTATAGGCCTGCCGCCCAGCTTGGCGGGATCGGACGACGCTCCGATGATGGCTACGGATTGCGGGTTGAAAAACCGGTCCAGCGGGTGAACAGCCGTCGTCGCGTGGCTCATTCTTGCTCTCCCTGCTGGAATACGCCCAGTGCTTTGGTATGGCTATAAGCATCGCCGTAGCGGAATGCATTGGCGATCAGGCGCGTGGCCATTCGCGCTGCCAGGGTTTCCCGGGCCATGCCCATGCCGCCGTGCAGTTGTATGACCGATTGCGCGAACGCTATGGCCTGTTCGCGCACATACAAGCCAAGCAGGTCAAAGGCCGCCATGCCGTCGCTGTTGTCTGCGGAAGGCTCCAGTGAACGCAACGACGACATCAGCAGGTTCTTGCAGGTTTCGAAGCTGACGTAAAGTTTGGCGACATCATGCCGCAGCACTTGAAACTGCGCCAGCGGCTGTCCAAACTGTTTTCTTTCCTGCAAATAGCCTACGGTTTCCGCCAATGCGTAGTTCATGGTGCAGACAATGTCTGCGCCAACCGCCGCCTGCGCCAGCTTCCAGCCCGCCTCGCGCATGACCCGGGCACCAACCTCCTGGGCCAGGATGCTTTCGTCGGCCAGCCTCAATGCCGTCATCTCAATCGATTTGAGACTGCGCCGCTCTACCGTCGAGAAGGCCCGGGACGGCGCAAGCAACTGCTCGGCATCCACAATCGCGACGACTGCCGCATGCGTGCCGGTGTCGATGGCGCTGAACAGTACATGCGTGCAATCGTCGGTCAGCTCTACGGCGTCCAGCTTGCCGTCAAGAATCCAGCCGCCATCGGCACGCGATACCCTAGGCATGGCATGCGTTTCCCGCCAGGACAGGGGCCCGGCCAATTCGACACGCACTGCCCCTTCGGCCATCTGCGACAGCAAGCGCTGGATGGCGTCCGTTTTTGGCGCCGCCGCCAGCATGCCCGGCACCACACAGCAACGCGTGATGATGGGCAAGTTGACCGCCCGCGCCGCCATGCCCTCAAGCAGAGAGCCCATATCTTTGAATGTGCCGCCGTAGCCGCCATTTTCTTCGGGAATCAGCGTGCTGCTCCAGCCCATTTCCTGGATAATCGACGTGGCCGTCGCCGCGCCATGCAGGGGGGCATCCTTGGCAACCCGATCAGCGCCCTCATACAAGACGCCTGGAAAAATAACCGCCGGTTCAAATGCCATCAAATCATGCTCCTAACAATTCACGCGCGACAACGTTTCTTTGAACTTCTGTTGTACCGCCGGCAATGGTCTTGGACCGGGTAAACAGATAATTCTGCAGCCATAGGCCGGTTTCGGTCGGCCCGCCCTCCACCGTCATGAACTGCTGGCTGCTTGTCGTACCCACGACCCGCAGCGCCACCTCGGTAAGCGCTTGCGCGACCAGGCTGCATCGCAATTTCAATGCGGACGGCTTGGCGCCCAATGGCTTCTTCTGCATCATGTCGTCTATGGCGCCCGCCAACATCTCGCGGGCCCCTTTTATCTGTGCCGCCAGCATGAACATTTGCCGGTTCAGCGCAGCGTAGTCATGGCTCGCGCCATGCTCGTGCTGGCTTTGCCACAGCAGCTGCGAAACCCGGCGCCATTGGCGCACAAGCTGCGCAACGCTGGCCGGCGGCAAGCGTTCACGTTCAAGCAAATACTTGGCGCACTGCCACCCCTTGCCTTCATCGCCTACCAGCCGGTCTGCCGGCACCCGCACATTCTCGAAAAAGACTTCATTGACGTGATGCCAGCCATCGACGGTTTCGATAGGCTTGACGGAAATCCCCGGGGTATCCATATCCACAAGCAGCAGCGAGATGCCTTCCTGCTTCTTCGGCTCGCGCGATGTACGTACCAGCAGATAGATGACGTTGGCCTCGTGGCCATGCGATGTCCAGATTTTCTGGCCGTTCACGACATAGTGCGCGCCATCGCGCTGCGCATGCGTCTGCAAGGATGCAAGATCGGAACCCGAGTTGGGCTCGGAATAGCCCTGGCACCACCAATCCGAGGTATCAAGAATGCGCGGCAGATATTTTTCTTTTTGCGCCGGCGTGCCGAAATGCATAATGACCGGCCCGATATGACCCAGGCCATGATGATAGAGCGGCGGGCAATCGAAATCGGCGACCGCTTCCTCGAAGATCATGCGCTGGCGCAGGTCCCAGCCCGCGCCACCGTGCTCCTGCGGCCAGCCGGGCGCTGCCCAGCCCCGTTGATACAGGATCTGCTGCCAGCGGCTATACACTGAGCGCGTTATTTTTTCACCGTTCCTGACCTTGTCGCGGATGTCTTCCGGACAATTCTGCTCGACGAACTGGCGTACTTCGCGTTGAAACTCAAGATACTTTCCCTGTTCGGCGCTGCCGCTGGAAGGCAAAGAAAGGTAGCGCTCATTCAATTGCTGCACCATTTCAACGCCCCTTGTATTGAGGCGTGCGCTTTTCAAGAAACGCCTGCTGCGCTTCTTTGGCGTCTTCCGTATCGGATAACGCCACGGTAATATTTTGCTCGAAACGATAGCCTTCACGCTGCGGCATGTTGAGCGTTACCTGTGCGGCCTGCTTGGCGTACTCCAAAGCCAATGGAGCCTTGCCCGCAATCTCTTTCGCAAGATCTAAGGCATAGGGCATCAACTCGTCGCGTGGCAGGCTTGCCTCGATCAGGCCAAGACGATAAAGCTCGTCGGCCGAGACCTTCATTCCGGTATAGAACATGCGCCGGGCCCGCGACTTACCGAACACACGCTGCAATAATGCGGTGCCGCCGGCAAGCCCCACATTGATTTCCGGCATGGACACGTAGGCATTATTGGAGGCTATCCAGATATCGCACGCCGCCATCAGGCCGAAGCCGGCGCCCAGCGCCGGGCCATTCACCGCGGCGATCACCGGCTTGCTGCAGTCTGCAATGGCAAGCGAGGCTTCGCGCACTAGACGATTATGATTCCAGTAGGCCCCCGGACCGCGTTTCTTTATGGCGGGACGCTCCGAAATATCGGCGCCCGCGGAGAACAGGTTTCCGTGCGCCGTCAGAATCACGCAACGCAGCTCATCGTCGTCATTGAACGAATCAAAGACGCTGATCAGCTCTTCACGCAGTTCGGCGTTCTGCGCATTCACGGGTGGGCGATTCAGATAGACGATGGCCACACCGTCCTGACGTTCGACTTCAATATGCTTCAGTGTCATTGGTTTTACATCCATGGTTATTTATTGAACGATCAGTTCCACGCCGTCATCGACCAATCCCTGCAACCTGCGGGACTCATAGTCGAGGAAAGTGGCGAACTCATCCGGTGAGCCGCCGGCCACGAAAAGGCCGGCCGAGTCGAGCACCGCCCGCACCTTCGGATCGTCCAGCGACTTGTTCAAGCCCTCGTTGATTTTCTGGATAATCGGCTGCGGGGTGCCAGTAGGGACCAGGAAGCCGAACCAGCTTCCGAAGACCAGGTCGACACCCTGCTCTTTGAACGTGGGGACTTCAGGTGCGGCGGGGTGCCTGCCTTCGCTCGCAATGCCCAGTGCGCGCAAACGCCCCGCGCGTACCTGGGCGATAGAGCTGGGTCCATCGAAAATGCCATCCACTCGGCCGCCGAACAGATCATTCATGGCGGGCGCTGTGCCTTTGTAAGGCACGTGGGTGATGGTCACGCCGACTTCCTTGGCCCACAGCTCGGCCGCTATATGCGGACTCGACGCATTGCCGGAAGAAGCGAACGTCAGCTTGCCGGGCGCCTCTTTGCCCTTTGCGATCACGTCCTTCAACGTATGCAGATCGCTTTTGCTGGATACCACCAACATGCTGCGACTGTTGCCCAACAGCATGACCGGCGTCAAAGAGGCTGGGTCGTACGACAAATCCTTTCTAAGGACCGGATTCGAGGTGTAGGCATAACTGGTCAGTAGTATCGTGTAGCCGTCCGGCTTGGCCCTGGCGACATGCTGGGTACCGATCATGGTGCCCGCCCCTGCTTTGTTGTCGACAATGACCTGCGTGTTCCACAGACGGCCCAGGTAATCGCCGATAGAACGGGCATATGCATCGGTTATGCCGCCATGTGCATAAGGCACCATAAGGGTGATGGGCCGGTCCGGGTACGTGTCGGCCTGCGCCGAGAATGCGCACACCGCGCTTATGGCGGCGGCTGCCAGTTTTAACCCTGCAAAGAGTTTTTTCATTCGTTCTCCGTCCTGATGGTTGACGTGGGGTTGAGTCACTTCGTGCCGCTCACGGCGATTCCCGCGCTGTCGATCACTTCCTTCCAGCGCTTTTGCTCGCTACGGACCAGGGCTTCCATTTCCTGGGGAGTATTGCCGCCCAGCATCGAACCGGTCGAAGCGAAAGTCGCCTGCAACGCCTTGTCGGAAGCGACCGTATTGACCATCTTGTTCAGCTTTTCAATCACGGCATCAGGCGTTCCGCTGGGCGCCGTAATGTAATTGACAGGGGAAGCTTCGAATCCGGTCAGCGCATCGGCAATAGGCCTGATCTCGGGCGCGATGGGGTTGGGTTTGGCAGTGGAAACACCCAATGCACGGACCCTGCCGTCCTTGATATGCGGCAGGTACACGCTGAGCGTATCGATGGACATCTCGACGCGCCCGCCCACCACGTCGGCAGCCGCCGGCCCTGAGCCGCGGTAGGGCACATGCACGATGTCTATATCGGCCATCTTCTTGAACAGCTCGCCCGCAAGATGGCTGGTGGAGCCAATACCCGAGCTGGCAAAGTTAACCTTTCCGGGGTTCTTCCTGGCGTAGTCAATCAGTTCCTGCACCGACTTTGCCGGGAAATCCTTGCCCACGACGAGCACGTTGGTTCCGGCCGTCAGCTTGCTGACCGCGCGCAGGTCCTTGAACGCGTCGTACGGCAGATTTTCGATCAGGTAGGGGGCCGTCATCTGCTGGCCGGGCGTGGTGTACAAAAGGGTGTAGCCGTCGGGGGTCGACTTGGCCACTTTGGCAGCCCCCAGCGTACCGCCCGCGCCCGGCACGTTTTCGACAATTACAGACTGACCCATGATTTCGGACAAAGGCTGCGCGAACCTGCGCGCGCTGAGGTCGGCGCCCCCGCCCGGAGCAAAAGGCACCACCAGTCGCACGGCTTTGTCTGGAAACGACGGCACCTCGGCCGCCATGGCCGGCAGCGGTGTGCCGGCGAAAGCTGTGAGCGCAATGAGCGCGTGAATCACTTTTCTCATCTTGTCTCCTGGATTTCTAGACTTCTTCTAATAACTGAACTTACCGAACGATCGGTTAGTTCAAAAAAGTCTACAGGGCCGGGAGACTTGTTCAAACTAGGGGAAACCCTCGGTACATTGAGATGTATCATTGACGCAAAGCAACAAGCCGCGCGGGGCAGCAGCACCTCCCTCTACCGCGCCATCTCAAAGGAGTCCAGCCTTGAAACCACATCCTCGAACCAATCTGGGAATCGGCCGAATCTGGCTCTATGTGCTGGCGCTGGGCTTGCTCGCCGCGGGCCTGTTTATGCTGATTGGCGGTGCGATACTGATCACGCGCGGCGGCAGTTGGTACTTCGTCATTGCCGGCGTGGTCATTACCGCGTCGGCAATACAAGTGGCGCGCGGCCGCAGCGCCGGAGCCTGGCTGTTTCTGGCCGCATTTGCCGGCACCGTGCTATGGGCCCTGTTCGATGTCGGCCTGGACTATTGGGGCCTGATCTCGCGGTTGCTGGCCATGACATTCCTGGCCGCCGTAGTGGCCTTCACCCTGCCTTTGCTGCGCAAGGCCGAAGGCAGTCCGGCTTCCGGCAAGGCCGGCGTCATCGCCGGCGCCATCGTGGGCGTAGCGGGTTTGCTGGGCTTCGGCTCCATGTTCATCAGCCATCCCGAAGTGGTCGCTGCGGCACCGGCCGCTAAAACCGTACCGGTCGCGCCGGGGCAAGAGCAGAAAAACTGGGCCCACTACGGCAATGACGCGGGCACCGGCCGCTACGCTGCGCTGGACCAGATCAATGTCGGCAATGTCGGTCAACTCGAACAGGCCTGGATCTTCCAGACGGGAGATATCCCTCAATCCACGGGTTCCGGCGCGGAAGACCAGTTGACGCCCATGCAGATCGGCGACAAGCTGTTTTTGTGCACACCCAAGAACAACGTGATTGCGTTGGACGTCGATACTGGCAAGCAACTGTGGCGGCGGGATTTCAATGCCAGCGTGGGCGGCGTTTGGGAACGATGCCGCGGCTTGGCATATTTCGACGCAAACGCAGCCCTGGTGCAGCCCACGGTGCCGGGCTCTACCCCCGTCATCCCGGTAAGCCTCCCCACGGTCGATAGCTGCCAGCGCCGCGTGCTGATGAATACGATAGATGCGCGCCTGGTGGCCATCAACGCCGATAACGGCGAGATGTGCGAAGAGTTCGGTGAACAGGGCATTGTGGACTTGAAGGCAGACATGGGGCCGGTGGCCAACAAGGCCTACTACACCATGACAGCGGCGCCGACCGTGGCAGGCACCACCATCGTGGTGGGAGGCCGGGTGGCCGACAATGTGCAGGTCGACATGCCCGGCGGCGTCATGCGCGGCTTTGACGTGATCACCGGCAAGATGCGCTGGCACTTCGATCCCGGCATGGAGGACCCCAATGCGCCGTTGAGCGGCAGCGACACTTACCAGCGTTCGACGCCCAATGTATGGGCCGGCATCTCCTATGATCCGGACATGAACGCAGTGTTCCTGCCCGTGGGATCGGCCTCGGTGGACCTGTACGGCGTGACACGCACGCCTCTTGACAAAAAGTATGGCGCCTCTGTGCTGGTATTGGACGCCAGCACCGGCAAGGAAAAGTGGCACTACCAGACTGTGCGCAACGACCTCTGGGACTTCGACGTGCCTATGGCGCCCGCGCTGATCGACTTTCCCAAGGCCGACGGCAGCAAGACGCCTGCCGTGGTCGTGGCCACCAAGGCCGGGCAGATCTTTGTACTGGACCGCCTGACCGGCAAGCCGTTGACGAAGGTGGAAGAACGCGAGGTCCAACCCGCCAGCATCGCGAAGGAAGACTACGCCAAGACCCAGCCGGTCTCCGTGGGCATGCCGCAGATCGGTACGCAAACGCTGACAGAATCCGACATGTGGGGCGCCACGCTATTCGATCAGCTGCTATGCCGCATCGACTTCAAAGGCATGCGCTATGAAGGCTTGTTCACCGCGCCGGATACCGATACCTCGCTGGCTTTCCCCGGTTCGCTGGGGGGCATGAACTGGGGCGGCATTTCGCACGATCCCAACAACGACCTCATCTTTGTGAACGACATGCGCCTGGGATTGTGGGTGCACATGATGCCCCAGCAGGCGGATGGACAGCTCTCCGGCGGCGGCGAAGCGCCCAATGCGGGCATGGGCCAGGTGCCCCTGGGCGGCACGCCCTACGCCGTGATCAAGGACCGCTTCCTGTCGCCGCTGGGCATCCCTTGCCAGAAGCCCCCGTTCGGCACCATGACGGCCGTGGACCTGAAAACCCGCCAAATCGCCTGGCAAGTACCCGTCGGCACAGTGCAGGAGACAGGCCCCATGGGCATCAAGATGAGGCTGCCGTTTGAAGTGGGCATGCCCACGCTGGGGCCCTCGCTGGCTACACAGGGCGGCCTGCTGTTCTTCGCCGGCACCCAGGACTACTACCTGCGCGCCTTCGACACCGCCAATGGCGAGGAAGTATGGAAGCAGCGCCTGCCCGTGGGCAGCCAGGGCGGCCCGATCGCTTACAAGTCGCCCAAGACCGGCAGGCAGTACGTGGTCATCTCGGCCGGCGGCGCCCGGCAATCGCCGGACCGCGGCGATTATGTCATCGCCTACGCCCTGCCTCAGGCCAAATAAACGTACGGCCGCCAGAGCGCCAACGGCGCGGAGGACCGGGCTACTCGTGCAATGTGCGGGTTGAATCCATCCGCACAGGGCCCGGCCCTTGCTCAGCAAGCTTGTCCTGAGGATTGATAAGCTTGCAGCACTCCAGCGACAGACAGCCGCATCCTATGCAATCACTTAGACGATCCCGCAGCTGGACCAGATTAGTGATGCGCTCTTCGAGGTCTTCCTGCCACGCTGCAGACAAAAGAGCCCAATCCTTCGCAGTAGGCGTTCTTCCTTCCGGCAGGGCGCTAAATGCCTCTTTTATTGCGCTCAAGGAAATACCCAGGCCTTGCGCCACTTTGATCACCGCCACGCGTCGCAAGACATCACGGAGATAACGACGCTGATTGCCCTTATTGCGCCGGCTTTTAAGCAGGCCCTTGGCTTCGTAGAAATGCAGGGTGGACACCGCTACGCCACTTCTCGCGGCGACCTCACCCACTGACAAATCTCCTTGCTCTTGGAACTGCAAAGCTGCACGCATGCATTGCCCCTCTTGACCTAAAGTTAACTTGAGGTTTTACACTCCCCATCCAATCCTTTCAACTTCCGAAGGAATATGAATGGCAACGAACAAGCACGCAATCGACATATCTTCTTATTTGAAATACATACAGTATGAGGGACAACGTCAGCCGACTTGGGAAACGCTCCATGCGCTGCACGTAAAGCATACCCAGTCGATTCCTTTCGAGAGTCTGTCGCCTTTCACCGGCATGGAAGTGCGTCTGGATACAGATTCATTAATGGCTAAATTCATAAAACAAGGGCGGGGAGGCTACTGCTATGAACACAACTCGCTATTCCAGTACATACTGCGGAATATGGGCTTCACCGTGCAGGGGCTTGCAGCGCGCGTCCGTCTGAACGTCCCTGATAACGTGGTTACGCCCCGCAGCCACATGCTGTTGCTCGTCGAGGCCGAAGGCGAAAAGTTCATTGCCGACACAGGATTTGGCGGACTGACCCTGACAGCGCCCATTCGACTGGTAGCGGATATCATCCAGGCCACTCCACATGGGCCGTACCGGCTGCTGCGCAATGGCGAGGAGTTTTGCCTGCAAACCAAGGCAAAGGATGAATGGCGAGACCTGTATATCTTCGATCTCGTGCCGCAACACCCACAAGATTACGAGGTCTTCAACTGGTATACGTCGACGCATCCAACGTCCCCTTTCGTCAATGATCTGATCGCGGCCCGCCCGGTGGAATCCGGCCGCCATGCCCTGCTTAATTCGCAATATTCGTTCTACCGTCTGGATGGCGGGGCCGAGAAAAGGCTGCTCAACTCGATTGACGAAATCAGGGAAGTGCTTGAGAACGAATTTCGGATATCGACGTCGGATATACCCGGGCTGGATTCCAGGCTTGCGGCAAAATTCCAGCACTAGGCAAATTTGGCTACGCCCCGGTCGAGCATGGTAATCCGCCGCGCTGGGACATCGCAGTGAAAGCGCGCGGCGCCGGGCTACCGGTACAATTCATGTCGGCGAGTGCAGCACAACTGCATCGTCGAAGAGGTAAATTCGGAAACTGCCCCCAACCCTGGGCAACCATCCGTCGTACGCTGCGCCTGACCCTGCGCTGACAGCGAACCTTGAATCGACACGGCCCCACCCGGCATTACCGCGTCATTCTCATGCGTGTTTTATTGTTCAGTACAGAATCCAACAAAGGTGCTTCATGTCCAAGCGACTCAATTTACTCACGGGCTTTCTGGCTTGTGCCCTGGTCGGCACAGCAGGCCTTTCCTGGCCGGGCCTCGCCCACGCTGCCTATCCCGAGCGACCCATCAATCTGGTCGTACCGTTCCCTCCCGGTCAGGCCACCGATATTTTTGCCCGCATGGTGGCAGAAGAACTGGCCAAAGAAGTCGGTCAGCCCGTGATCGTGGAAAACAAGGCCGGCGCGGGTAGCAATATCGGCATGCAGCATGTCGCGCGGGCCAAGCCGGACGGCTATACCCTTGCGGTGGGCGGCAGCGCCGGCGCGGTGAACCAGACGCTTTACAGCAACCCGGGCTATTCCTTGAAGGACGACTTCATTCCGGTAGGCGGCATCTTTACTGTCCCGCTGATTTTCCTGGCCAATCCGAAGAGCGGCATCGATTCCTTGTCCGACCTTATCGAGAAGGCCAAGGCCAAGCCCGACGAGCTTGCGTATGCAAGTGCCGGCATAGGCGGCACGCAACATTTGTCCGCGGAAATGCTCAAGGCTGACGCCAATATCGAGCTGCGTCATATACCTTACAAAGGCAGCGGCCCTGCCCAGGCAGATTTCCTGGGCAACCATGTGCCCCTTATGGTCGACTCCGTCACCGCTGCTCTGCCCCACGTGCAATCCAAATCGGCCGTGCCCTTGGCGGTGACTACGCGCGAGCGCGTGGCGCAACTGCCCGACGTACCCACTGTCGCCGAATCGGGCTATCCCGGTTTTGAAGCAGTCGGATGGGCAATGATTTTCGCCCCGGCCGGAACCCCCGCCGATGTGGTCCAGTACCTGAACCAGCGCATCAATGCGATTCTTGAATCGCCCGAGATGGCAAAAGCGCTCAGCTCGCGCGGAGGCCAGCCGCTCGTCTACTCGCCGGAAGACGGGAAAGGCTTCGTCAGCGATGAAATCGAAAAATGGGGCAAGGCGGTGAAGCGTTCCGGCGCTTCCGTCGACTAGTAGGCACAAGAGCCGACTGATATCTTGACCAAGCGGCGTCACGGTCGACTTTGCCTGGCCTACATCCCCAGCGCGTAGCCATCCTTGCGGTGGTCCGAGGCGGCGAGGTAGCCGCCCTGCTCCAGACGCATGGCCATCTGCGCGCTGCCGAACTCCAGGTTGAAACGCGGGGCAACCGTCACAGGGTGCCCGTAGCCGCGCAATTGCTCTATAACCTCCGGCGCAGTGTTCCATTCCACGGCCACGCCGACATTGTCGTCCTGAATGCGCCAGCGCGGCGCATCACTGGCCGCCTGCGGGTTTTGACCGAAATCCGCCAGCCGGCTGACAATCTGCACGTGCCCCTGTGCCTGCATGGATCCCCCCATGAGGCCGAAACTCATGTGCGGCGCCCCGTTCTTCATGAGAAATCCAGGGATAATCGTGTGGAAAGGCCGTTTCCCCGGCGCGACCACATTGGCATGGCCGGGGCGCGTACTGAAGCCCCAGCCCCGGTTATGCAGCGCGATACCCGTTCCGGGCACCACCACACCGGAGCCGAATCCCTTGAAGTTGGACTGGATCAGCGAGATCATCGTGCCGTCCTTGTCCGCCGCCGTCATGTAGACAGTGCCGCCTGAGTGCGGCGAGCCATGGCGCGGCGCACTGCAGCGCTGCGGATCGATCAAGCGCGCACGGTCGGCCAGATAGGCGGGATCGAGCAACTGCGCACAGGACACGTTCATGTGCCCGCTGTCCCCAACATATTCGTACATATCGGCAAAGGCAAGCTTCATCGCCTCGATTTGCAGATGCAGATACCGTGCGCTGTCGCGCTGCTGGTCCGCCATGTCGAACTGATTCAGCATACCCAGCGCCATCAGCGCCCCTATGCCCTGTCCATTTGGACCTATTTCCAGCAGCTCGTAGTCGCGATAGCGCATGCCGATGGGATCTACCCAATCGGCAGTGTGGCTGGCCAGGTCGGCCTCGGTGAAGCAACCGCCGGTATTGCGCGAATGGGCCAGGATCGCCTGGGCGAGCGCACCGCGATAAAAAGACTCGCCCTTGCTGGACGCAATCGACTCCAGCGTTTGCGCCTGGCCGGGGCACTGGAAGCGCTCGCCCGGCATGGGTGCGCGCCCATTCGGCGCGAAAGACTCGGCATAGCCGGGCTGGTCCTTGAGTTTGGCGACTTGCTTTTGCCACTGGCGGTGCACAGTAGGCGATACCAGGAAGCCGTCACGCGCGTAGCGTATTGCGGGCTGGAAAAGGTCTTCGAACGGCAACGAGCCAAAACGCTCCCATAAAGCGCGCCAGCCCGACACTGCGCCGGGGACGGTTACGCTGCCCCAGCCGATTTCGTCCATCGAAGCCTTGCCCGCGAACTGCTGTGTTTCCCACGCCGCCGGTGCGCGCCCCGAAGCATTCAAGCCTTGCACCTTGCCGTCTTTCCATACGATGGCAAACAGATCGCCGCCTATGCCGTTCATGCACGGCTCCACGACCGTAAGCGCAATAGCCGTTGCCAACGCGGCATCCACGGCATTGCCGCCACGGGCGAGCATCTGCAAGCCGGCACTGGCTGCCAGCGGTTGTGATGTGGCCACCACGTTGTCGGCAAGCACCGGCATGCGTTGGGATGGGTAAGGCAACTGCCAGAATGGCATGTCAGGTATGGGCACGGCGAACCTCGATGACGGTCAATTGGTAAAACTGAAGATCCGGCCGACGATGGCCGGGCTTGCGGGCGTATTTCAGGATGCCTTGGAGGAAATGCCAAGCTCCTTCATGCGCTTGATCCAGAACACCTGTTGATCCAGGATGAATTGATGCAATGCGCCGCCCTCCAGTTCAGATATCTGAAAGCCATGCGCAGCGATAGCCTGCGAGAATTTCGGGTCCTTCTTGACGGTGTCGAGTACCTTGGAGAGAACCTCGATACGTTCCGGCGGAGTACCGCGGGGCGCCATCAGGGCAAACAGGTTGGCGACCTCCAGGCCGGGGACGCCCAGCTCCGTCATGGTCGGCACGTCGGGCAACACCTCAAGCCGCTTGTCCGATGCAACACCCAATACGGTCACATTGCGGTTACGGATATGCGTCAACGAACTGGTTACGCTGTCGAACATAAAGGCCGATGTACCCGAGATGACCTCGGGAATAGCCTGGCTGCTGCCCTTGTACGGAATCTGCAGCGCGTCGACACCCGTCTGTTCCTTGAAAATCTCGCCTTCGAGATTGGACAGGGTGCCCGCGCCCATGGAGGCGTAGTTGTACTTGCCTGGATCTTTCTTCAGATAGGCCACCAGCTCGTCCAGCGACTTGAGCCCCACTGTGGTGGGCGTAACCAGAATATGCGGTGCACTGGCAATGGTTCCGACTGCGTCGAAATCGCTATCAAGGGCAACACTCTGCTTGCCGTTGAACGCTTCGTAAATCGAATTCGACATAATCGATGAGATATACAAAGTGTAGCCGTCCGCTTTCGCCTGTGCCGCCGACTGCATTCCTATCATCCCGCCCGCGCCGGGACGGTTCAATACGACCACTGATTGGCCTAGTGCGGTAGTCATGCGCTGGCTCAGTTCCCTGGCCAGGACATCGGTGGCGCCACCCGGAGGAAACGACAGAATGATCTGGACCGCGCGATCCGGAAACTCCGCCGCTTGCACGGCACATGCGACCGCCAGCATTCCCGCCGCTGCCGCCGCCTTCGTTAGCGCCCGGCGCAGGAAGCCGCATACAGCGGGTGGCAGGCAGGACCATTGAAATGATGAATATGCGAGTGTCATGTTTTCTCCATGAAAGAAACCGGCCATCTTGAAGCAAGTCTATGGTTTGATATTTTTGCAGTCAACATCAATAATTAGCATTGTGATTGCATTTTTTCGAATCAATTTTCTTGCTGCCTGGAAAGGACCAGAACAACCATGTTGAGTACCGCGCACCGCTATTTCCTGGAAGTTGCAGCCACAGGCAGCATCAAGCATGCTGCGGCCCGTCTGCATGTAGTGCCTTCCGCGCTCAGCCGGCAGATTACGCGACTGGAAGAAACCATGGGCACTCGCCTGTTCGAACGGCGGCGGGAAGGTATGGTGCTTACCCAGGCGGGGGAACTGCTCGCCGACCACGCGCGCCGCGTTGCCATGGATTCGGACGGCGTGCTGCGGCATATCCGCAATCTTCAACACGCCGCACACAGCACCATCCGCATCGGAACCAACGAAGGCGTAGCACACAATCTGCTGCCCGACATCCTTGCGCAATATCGCCGGCAGTATCCCAAGGTACGATTCCAAGTACGCGTCGGTTCGCCCGGTTTCGTCCAACGGTGTCTGCGCGAGGGCAGTATCGACATCGGGCTCATGTTCAGCCTGAAGCCGGGCAGCGATGCCAACGTGCGCCATGAAATCCCGTCGCCCATCTGCGCCATCATGAGCAAAAGCCATCCGCTGGCCAGGCACACCCAACTAGAGCTGGAAGATCTCAAGCACTATCCCATTGCGTTGACTGACTCGGGCACGACTGTGCGGCTGCTGTTCGACGTGCTTTCCTCGGACGGCGATGGTTCGCACTACGATCTGGCCTACTCGAGCAACTCTTCCTCACTCATCCGGGGCTTGGCCGAAGGCGGCCACGCTGTCACCCTCGCAGGCGAAATTACCTTGTGCCATGCACTCGCTCGAGGTTCCCTGGTCGCCGTGCCCTTGGCCGACGAGGCCTTGCCACGACGCAGCCTTCAGGTGCTGACACCCGAAAAAGCAAGCATCCCGGAAGACGCCGAACGCTTTCTGGTGCTTCTGATAGACGCATTGCAACACCACGATCGAGCTGCCCGGGCGCAATAGCGTCAGGCCACTTAGAATGTGCATCATGGCCATTGCCATGGCTGCATATCTCGCCGGGCGTGCCGCCCTGGAATGTGGACGACGAGATGCTCAACAAGGAGCCAATGGTCCCATAACGTTAGACAGCACCGCTGGGCTTGCATGGCGGCCCTGCAAAGCACCATGGATTATGTCTAGCCCTTTTTCTCTGCGCTCTGCGCATCGGGCTCTTGACTGAAAATATCTTGTGCCAAGGCAAAAGCGGAGTTGGCTGCCGGCACACCGCAATAGATGGCCGACTGAAGCAGCACTTCTTTGACTTCGGCTATGGTCAGTCCACAGTTTTTTGCTGCCCGCAGGTGCAGAGCCAGCTCTTCGCTGCGATTCAAGGCCACCATCATGGCAATGGTAATTGCGCTGCGCATAGTGCGCGGAATGCCAGGTCGCGTCCATATTTCGCCCCAGGCATAGCGAGTAATCAGGTCCTGAAAATCATCGGTAATTTCGGTGCGCTTCGCAATGGATCTATCAACATGCGCATTTCCGAGCACCTGTCGGCGAACATGCATGCCCTGTTCGTGTCGTTCTTCGTCGTTCATGTCTGCCCCTTGTTCTGTCTGTTAATTGGTTGATAAAGCTAAAAAAGCCTGGCCGTTTGGCGGGCAGACTTGTTTAGCTCATTCACGTATCGATGCCGCTCTGCACTCAATCCAGGGAAATATCGTTCGCCTGCGCCACTTCGCTCCAACGATTCTGCTCGGCTTCCAGGAAGCGCGCAAACTCCTCTGGGGTGCTACCGACGGCAGTCAGGCCCAAATTCTTCAGCTTGGCTTGGAGTTCGGGATCTTTCAGTGTAGTGGCAAGAATCTGCTGAAGTTTAGCGACAACATCGTCGGGTGTGCCTTTCGGTACGAACAACGCATTCCATTCGTAGACGCTGAAGTCCTTGATGCCCGATTCCGCCACCGTGGGCACGTTGGGGAGTTCGTCCATGCGTTCCTTCGAGGTCACGGCCAGCGCGCGCAGTTGCCCTGCACGCACGTAGTTCAGGCTGGAAGCGGCATTGGCGAAGTAAGAATCCACGTGACCACCCAGCACGTCAACCATTGCCGGCGCCCCGCCTTTGTATGGGATATGCACCATCTCGATCTTCGCTTCTTTTTGCAACAGCTCTCCCGCCATTTGCGCCAAGCTGCCCGGACCATAAGATGCATACGTAATCAAGCGCGGTTGAGCCTTGGCTGCGTTGATGAAATCGGCGAGGTTTTTGTAAGGTGATTTGGCTGATACAACAAGAATATTAGGAACGACGACGGCCTGCGACACGGGAATGAAATCTTTCTTCGCATCGTAAGGAAGCTTGCGTAACACCGAGTTGATCGCAAAGGAGGAAGCATCGTACAAAACGGTGTAGCCGTCTGGTGCAGAACGCGCTACCTGGCCTGCGCCTATAGTACCGCTGGCGCCGCTTTTGTTCTCAATCACAATTGGCTGACCAGCGACTTTTTCCATAGAGCTTGCTATCAGGCGGGCCGCATTGTCCGCGCCGCCGCCAGCCGAAAATGGAACGACGAGAGTAATGGGTTTGGTCGGGTAGTCGGATGCCTGAGCGACCGCGGCGGTAAATGCAAGCGCTGTTGCCGCCAGCCCGATAAGTGTTGGTTTTGTGAAGGCCATGCCTGTCTCCTGAAGTCTATTATAAAAAGGGTGATAAAACGGGAGCGTCATAGAGCGTAGTCGGGATAAAAACAGACGCTCATGAATTGATAAATTGATATAAGTCCGCGGGATTTTGCACTAGGATACGGTTGCGCAAGCCTTCCATATTGCCGCACCATCTGGTCAGCAAATCGAATAGCTCTGCGTCGTCTGGCTTTTCCTCCGGCTCGGTAACATGAGGCCAGTCACTGCCCCAGACCATGCGCTCCGGCGCGGCGGCAATCCACCGTTTTGCAAGCGTATCGGTGTCGCGAAAGCCCCCGTGTACGCCTAGCAGCGTATTAAGGTAGGCGCCGCTCAGCTTCATCCACGCCCTTCCGTCGGCCAGCAGTTTTTCCACCAGCGTGTGCGCGGGATGAATGGGATCGTTGACAGGCATTCGTCCCAGGTGATCGAAAACGATGGGCGCGGGGGATTGCTCAAGAATTTTCCGCTGGGCCACGATTTGGTCCGCTGTCCAGTGAACCTGTATATGCCACCCCAGCCCGGCAACTTTCCGGGCTAAAGGCAATACAGCGTCGAAGTCGCCTGCGTTTCGGTTGACGGAATGAAAACTGAAACGGACTCCGCGTATGCCGCCGTCATGCAGCTGCTCCAGCTGGCTTTCGTCGATGTCGGCAGGCACCACCGCTATGCCCCGTGCAGAGTTTGCTCCAAGTGCTTGTATGGCGGCTAGCGTTACCGTGTTGTCGACGCCGTAGGCACGCGGCTGCACCACGACCGCACGGGATGTGCCCAACATAGCCTGGATTCTTTTATAGTGCGCAACGCCACCACGCTCCTCTCTCTCGCCAAGCTGGCGATAGCAAGGGTCGTAGATATGCAGATGCGCGTCGCAAGCCAGGGCGGGCGCCTTTGAGCATGGAGACATCTGCGCGTGCTGTGTATCACCCATCTTGTTGCGTTCTCATACCGTCTGCCGCTGTTCTTACCAAGTCGCCATGCTGGTCCATATCCGGTGCTGCGAACGGCTCAGGTCCCGGAGTACGGCCGAATGTCATGGCCCGCTTGAAACCGCGATAAGGTCCAACGGCCGGATGATCGAATACCGCTATCATGTCTTCTTCCAGCACCTGGGGAAAATCGAACATATCTTCGACGCTTCGGGCAGCGGCGCAAGGGACCTCATCGCCAAATATCGCTTCCCATTCAAGCGCCGATCGCTTGCTGAGAGCCTCATGCAATATGCCGATGATCTCATCCCGATATAAGGCACGTTTGCGTACAGAATCATAGCGTTCGTTGCCCAGCAGGCTAGTCATGCCAGTTTTGATGCACAAGGCGTTCCAGAAGTGCGGCGTATTGGCAGAAATATATAAATATCCCTCTTGCGTGGGATGAATTCCAGTGACTCCGCCGGAACGCATGTCGCGGCCAACGTCCCTGGGCTCACTGTCTGCCCATATCAGCCGTGCCGACTGCATGGCAAGCGCGGAGCGAAGCAGCGACACCCCGACGTACTGGCCCATGCCGCTACGCTCTCTTTCGAAAAGCGCCGACGAGACAGCCCCGGCCAGCAGGGAGGCGGCGTAGTAGTCCACGACAGAACCATAAAGAATTTCAGGCGGGCCGTCTTCCTTTCCCTGCATCGAGCACATGCCGGTCAAGGTTTGAAGTACTTGATCGTAGCCAGCCTTGTCCTTCAAAGGGCCTGAATCGCCATAACCAGTTACGGCACAATAGATCAGTCTTGGATTGATTTTGACAAGGCGCTCGTAGTCAATGCCCAGCCGCTGTGGCACGCTGGGCCGAAAGTTATGCACCAGCACATCGGCCGATCGTGCCAAAGCCAACAGGCGCTCGTTGTCTTCGGGCTGCTTGAGGTCTAGGACGACGCCCAGTTTACTGCGATTGACTCCAAGAAATGCACGGCTTTCCGACGTCAGTGTCGACGGATACTTGCGCAGGTTATCTCCCAGAGGCGGTTCGACCTTGATGACTTCAGCGCCCTGGTCCGCCAATAACGAGCAACCATAAGGTCCGGCGATATAGGCGCTCAGATCCAGCACTCGAATGCCGCTCAAAGGTCCCTTGAGACCCGGACGGTCGGATAATGAAACGTGGTCAGCTGTGTGGAATGCAGGTTCGGGGATAGTCATGTATCGGGATTACGAATAAAAATGGAAAACTGCGTTGGATTGTTCATGAAGCGCTTTGTTCGGACCTCAAGCTGGCCGCCAGAATCGTCCTGGCTCGCTGCACGAAAGGTTTGTCAATCATCTTTCCGTCCACCACGCACGCGCCGTGTCCACGCGTGTCCGCCGCGGCAGCGGCGGCTATTACCCGTTTGGCGAAATCGATCTCTGCCGAGGAAGGGCTGAACGCTGTATTGGCCGGCCCAACCTGGCTTGGGTGAATACACGATTTGCCAATAAAGCCGAGGCGCCGCGCAAGTTCAGCCTCGGCCTGAAACCCTGCCGTGTCACGAATGTTCCCGAATGCGGCGTCGAATGCGTAGATCCCGGCCTCCCCGGCGGCCATCGCTACAGTGACCATGACATGCGCGACAGCGCTGGTCTCATTTCGTGCAATCTGTAGCGGCTCAAACAGGTCGGCCAAGCCCAGTTGCAATCCGACAATGCGCTTGTCTGCCGCCGCGAGCTCGGCGGCGGTCCGCAGTGCCCGGGGACTTTCAATATTGAGCAACACACCTATGCATCCCGGCAGTTCTCTTTCAACTTCAAGTGCGGCAATGGCGTCGCAGACTTCCTGTACCGCTCGCGGGCTCGCAGGCTTGGGAATATTGATAATGTCTACGCCCGTGCGCACCACCGCCTCAAGGTCCTCCCGGAAGTGGGGGCTGCCCTGTTCGTTGATCCGGACGATGACCGTCTTGCCCTTGCGTTGGTCCGGTTCGGCCGCAAGCTTATCCAGCCATGCGTTTATGTTGGCCCGGGCCTGGGGCTTGGCGTGATCTGGAACAGCATCCTCCAGATCGAGCGAGATGGCATCGGCGACGCCTCCGAATGCCTTCACGAACAGGTCCGGCCTGGAACCCGGAACGAATAATTTACTACGCATAGATAGTGCTCTCCTCGGCACTAAAAACTATACTTCGCTTAGCAGTATAAAAACAGAAGACGTATCTATATTTAAAATATAAAGAAACTAAATTCTCCGTTATGGCTGTGGAGTGCGACGGCGTGCCGCAGCGGCCGCAAGGGAATTAGCAAATTCACACTCAAGAGGCCACGACTGGACACGAAATTTCTACATACCCTTCTTAAAGTCGCCGAACTTGGATCCATGGCAGAAGCGGCGCGCAGCCTTCATTTGACTACGGCCGCGGTGGCTCATCAGATCAAGGCTTTAGAGAAAGAGCTGAGTATCGCGTTGGTGGCGCGGTCGGGGCGCACCGTAATGCCGACCCCTGCGGGCTACCAATTGCTTGAAAAAGTAGAGCCGCTGATGCTCGGTTTGTCAGAACTCCGGGCATCGGTGCACAACCCCGGCATGGAGGGTCAGCTTCGTCTGGGCGTCATCAATTCTGCATTGCACACATTGTTGCCCGAAGTGCTGCAACGCTACAGCAGCAAGTATCCCAACGTAAGCGTCCATGTCCATGGCGGCCTGTCCAACCAGCTTTTCGGCCAATTGCAGGACGATGTTGTCGATGCCGCCATTTGCCTGCATCCGCAATTTTCCTTGGCAAAGTCGTTTGAATGGCAAGCCCTCAAAGACGAACCGCTCGTGGTCCTGGCAAGCAAACGCATTGCTCACGTACCGCCTCTGCGCCTGTTGAAGACCCGTCCATTCATTCGATACGACCGTCGATTAGGCGGCGGGAAGCTGGCGCAAGCCTATTTGCGGGCGCACGGAATTATGGCTCGTGAAGTCCTCGAGCTGGACTCGCTATTGACAATTGCCTTGCTGGTGCACAGGCAGATGGGCGTCGCACTGGTGCCTGCCTTCAGTTCGCCGCTGACAAAAGGTCTGGATATCGTCGCTCTGCCTTTGGATGACGCGCCCGAGGCGCGCACCGTAGGCATGTTGTGGAAGAGAGCTTCAGGACGTACAGCGCTTATTCGGGCAGCGCTGGACGAAGCGCGGCTTGTTCTGAACGAAATGCCGCCTTGAGTGTGCCTCCCTTTGAAACCCATCCGTTGTGGATTGGGGCCTTATAAAAACATGCGCCAACGTCCTCAGCCGCCCTTGCTCGCGCTGACCACGTACTCCGCCACCGCATTCAAGTCATCTTCGCTCAAGGTGTCCGCAAACGAAGGCATGACGCCCACGCCGTCTATCAGGGCACGACGCACCTGTTCCAGCCCGGGTTTGAGTTCGTCCAGATTGGGCCCGACGCCACCCGTGGCGCCGGCATCCTCCAAGGTATGGCACACCGCACAGGCTGGCGTTGCGGTCTGAAATAAAACCTTGCCGCGGGCCAGCATGTCGGGATCGGCGCTGCTATCGGCCATACAGGGGCCTGCGGCGCCGGCCAGCGCCAGCGCCGCAATACTTACTGCAAATTTCATTGCTATCCTTCAGAAAGACTTAAGCGACGTTGATCGTCACCATGTGATCACGCCAGCTATTGTTCATGTAGCCCCGATTGTTTTCCTTGCGCATTTCCGGCTGGGATGTGCCGTCTGCATTGGTGACCCGACTGGCCAACTGGTATTTGCCTGGCTTCAGGTCGGCGGCCAGCACGAAACCGCGCCAGGCATACTTGCCCAGATCCGGCCCGGTAAGCTGCGCCTCTTGCCAGTCCTTGCCGCCATTCACGGAAACCTCGACCTTCTTGGCTTCACTCATGCCGCCCATGGCAACGCCGCTGATCTGGACCTTTCCAGCCTTCACAGGCGTGCTGGAATCCGATGGCAAGGTCACCCAGGATTTAGGGTCCATTTCCCAGATCGAATCGAATTCCGGCGTACCTTTGACGCCGATGGGCGAGAAGCGATAGCTGCCTTGCTGGATCTTGGCGGGCGATTGCTCCTTGGTGAAGGCGACGTGCTTGACGTACTTCACGTTATTGACGCCCGCATAGCCCGGCACAATAACGCGCAGC
>JAKFDW010000173.1:0-8989 GCA_036675955.1 Orrella sp.
AGGCGCATAGCCAAAGAAGCCTACGCCAAGCTGAGCAACGGCAATATAAAAGGCCGTCGCTTCAGGATGCGCTTCATGTCGGAGCTGTGACGCTTACGCGCCAGCGATGAATCAAAGGTGCTCTTTGAGCCAATGGCCCAGCTTGGCGGCCTTGGTGCTGAGATAATTTTCGTTGAAGGGATTGCGGTTTACCTGGATAGGTATGCGCTCCACCACAGGCACACCCAAACTTTCCAGCGTATTCACCTTGCGTGGATTGTTTGTCATGAGCCGCAGGGAAGCGATCCCGAAATGGTCCAGCATGGGCTTGCACAAGTCGTATCGCCGCATGTCGGCTGGAAAACCCAGCTGCTCGTTGGCCTCGACGGTATCGGCGCCGGCATCCTGCAGCTGATAAGCCCGTATCTTGTTTACCAGTCCGATGCCGCGTCCTTCCTGGCGCATGTACAAAAGGGCGCCCCGCCCTTCGCCGGCAATGGCCTTGAGCGCGGTCTCGAGCTGGGCACCGCAATCGCAACGCTGACTGAACAAGGCGTCCCCGGTCAGGCATTCGGAATGCACGCGCGCAAGCACAGGCTTGCCATTATTGACATCGCCCAGGGTAAGCAAGAGATGCTCTTTGCCGGTGGCGGCCTCTACGAAAACATGAATGCCGAATGTAGCCCACGGGGTGGGCAGTTCGCTTGAAGTAACGTAGTTCAAGCCGGGTCCCGCGGACCCGGGCAATTCATCAGTGCCTGTTTTTCCAATTTCCAATACGCCAGCATCAGCGCCGTACAAGGGCTGCATAAATAACCTCGAAACAGAAGTACACGGGAGATTAACATTCTTCAATGGGCTCGGGTCGCGGGGCAGCATGCCTCACGCCCCGCCCGGATAATCTCCGCCGGCGGCCTCATGGCCACCGGCATGGGTACTATATTACTTCCGCCGGGAGGTGAGCAGTAGTCGGCTCGGACGGTTTTCATTGTCCTGCGTGAAGGACAATCAAACCTTGACGCCCAGGTACTTCTGGATGACGCTATTGTCGTCGTGCAGTTCCGCAGGTGTTCCCTCGTACACCATGTGGCCATTGTTGATGATGTAGCAGCGGTTCGCCAGAGACAGCGCCGCCCGGACATTCTGTTCAACGATGACTATGGTATGCCCGTTGGCAGCAAGGTCCCGGCATACCTCGACCAGGTCCCGCACGATCAGCGGAGCCAATCCCTCGAAGGGTTCATCGAGCAAGATGATATTGGCATTGCGTATCATTGCACGGGCAATGGCAAGCATTTGCTGCTCGCCCCCGGAAAGCTGTTTGCCCCGATTGCGCTTGCGTTCCGCAAGGCGCGGGAAGGTTTCATAAATTGACTCAAGGGAACGAGGCTGCTCGGCCGTCATTGCGGCCAGTTGCAAATTCTCCTGCACCGTTATCTGGCCGAAAATACGCCGCTCTTCGGGCACCAGCTGGATGCCCCGCTTCGCCAATTGGTAGGGAAGCATATGCTGCACTTCCGTGCCGTTATGGCGGATGATGCCGCTTTTTGGCTGCACCAGTCCCATCAGCGATTTGAGCGTCGTACTCTTGCCCGCCCCGTTGCGCCCCAGCAAAGCCACCACCTCGTTTTTCTCCACACGCATCGATACGTCGAAAAGGATGTGGGAGTCCCCGTAATAGCTGTTGATTTTGTCGACTTCAAGCAGACTCATGCTCGTCCATGCCTCCCAGATAGGCTGCCTGCACAGCGGGATCCATCCGAATTTCATCGGGGGTTCCCTCCGCCAGTTTGCGGCCTTCATATAAAACAGTGATTCGTTCGGCCAGTTCGAACATGGCGTCCATGTCGTGTTCGACGATGACCATGCTGCGACCTTTCCGTATCGATTTGAGCAGCGCCACGACGTGCACGCGTTCCTCGGGTCCAAGACCGGCCAGAGGTTCGTCGAACAGCAGCACATTGGCGCCCGTGGCCAGGGCAAGGCCGATTTCCAAACGGCGTTTCTCGCCATAAGGAAGCTCCGAAACCAGGGTATCGGCCTGATGCGTGAGGCCCACCAGCTCGATGGCGGCGTTGACTTGTCCGTCCAGCCCCTCGGCGTGATGCAGTCCGCGCAGCATATCGGGCCGGAACTTGCCGCGGCTGCGCGCCAGCACCGGAATCATGGCGTTTTGCCTGACGGTGAGAGAATCGAAGAGCTGGTTGATCTGATAGCTCTTGCTCATACCCAGTTGGCAGACCGCCGTGACACCGATACCGGTAATTTCCTGGCCCCGGAAAAACACTTGTCCCTTGGTCGTCGCCAGCTCGCCTGCCAGCATGGCGAAGAAGGTCGACTTGCCCGCGCCATTTGGCCCGATAACGCCCCGCAGCTCGCCTTCGGCCAAGGCAAAGCTCACGTCGCTGACCGCCGCCAGACCGCCGTACTGCTTGCTGATGCCGCGCGCTTCCAATACGGGAGCTCCCGGCCTGCCCTCTGCTATCGGCGCAACAATATCGAGCTGGGCGCTGGCTTTCGTGTCGGCATCCGGATCGATTATTTTGCGCGTATGGCGCCGGCGCTTGACGAAGTCGAGAACACCGCCGGCCACGCCGTGGCGAAACAAGGTTACAAGCAGCACGAAGACAATGCCGAGTATCAGCTTCCAGTACGCGCCTATATCGGACACTTGTTGCAATCCCTCGTACAGGTACAGCCAGATGGTTGCGCCAAAGAGCGGTCCCAGCAATGTTCCAGCGCCGCCCATCACAGTCTGTATGACCAGCTGGGAGGAGGTATCCAGCGCAAAGGCATCGGGGGGCATGTAGGCCTGGAACACCCCCAGCAGGCCGCCCGCCAAACCGCCATATGCCGCGGCAATGACGAAAACGGTGAGCTTGTAGCCTTGTATAGAGTGTCCCAGCGCCATAGCACGCTTGGGGTTGCCGCGTATGGCCTTGAGCACCGCACCGAATGGCGACCGGACAATACGGCGGGCGATGAGATAGCCGACGAAAAAGAAGATCGCCACGAACCAGTACATCGGCCAACCGCTGGAGATGTGGATGGTGGTGAATCCCAGCGCAATTTCCGGCGGTGGAACGCCCGCGATACCGTTTTCGCCTCCGGTGTATTCCTTGAAAGAAGAGTTTTGCAAGAAATAGAACATCTCGCCAAAGGCCAGCGTGCTCATTGCAAAATAGATCCCGGTTCTCCGCAAGGTAAGGTAGCCGATGACCAGGCCGGCCAATGCAGCCACCACCGTTCCGATCAACAATGCCAGGAGCATATGCGGCACGATGCCGGAAGTCAGCAGATAGGCCGCCACGAAGCCGCCCGTTCCATAGAACGCCGCTTGTCCGAAAGACAACAAGCCCGTATAGCCGAACAGCAGGTCGAAACCCAGGCCGAACAAGCCCCAGATAAGAATCCGCGTCAGCAGGTCGGGACTCATGCCCAGGGACGGCAGCACGAACGGCGCGAGCAGCAAGCTTATTCCCACGATCAATTCGGGAAGTTGGCGGCGCGCGATGGCGCCACCCGATCGAGTATGCGCGCTCATTCGCGACCCTCCTGTCCCATCAATCCTTGCGGACGGAAGATAAGCACAAGAGCCATCACGACGAACAGCATGACATGAGAGTATGCAGGATCAAACATAGAAGTCAGACTTAGAATTACACCGGCGATGATGCCCCCGATAATCGCACCCGGAAAAGACCCTACCCCGCCGATGACAACCACCACGAAGGAGTCGACAAGTATCCGGTGCCCCATGTCGGGAGCCAGCGTGACGATAGGCGAGTCGATGACGCCCGCATAACCGGCCGCCATCGCACCGATGCCAAACACAAGAAGAAAAGTACGCTTGACGTTGATTCCGAGGACATTGACCATTTGAGAGTCTTCGATCCCGGCCCGTACAATCAAGCCCAGGCTGGTGCGGTACAGGATGTAATACAGCACCGCCAGCGTACCCGCCGCAATCGCCAGGGCCTGAAGGCGGTACAAGGGGTAGATGAGCGAGCCGATATGGACGACGCCCTGCCCCCATGCAGGCGTAGGCACAGAGAGACTGACCCCGCCGTAGATGGCGCGCACCGTCTCGATGAGGATGATGCCTATGCCGAAAGTAACCAGGATCTGGTCTTCCGGCGGTCGGCTGTAATACAAGCGCATCAGGCCGCGCTCAATCACCAGACCGACAACCAGGGTAAACAGAGCCCCGGTCACAAGGGCAGCGAGAAACGAATCCGTAATCCCGTAGGCGGTGTACCCGGCATAGGCCCCGACAACAAACAGGGCTCCATGCGCGAAATTCACAACACCGAGCGTGCCGTAGATAATGGTCAAACCAGTACTGATAAGTGCCAGCAACAGACCTGTTGCCAATCCGTTGAATAGCTGTGACAAGAATAACGACATGCTCGGCATTCAAGCTCCTCCTTTCAAATAAGTGCGCTAGACGCAGCCGCTGGACTTAGATGTACGCGCCAAGCTTGCAGCCCAGAACACCCAGTTTCGGCAGCACGTCGGCGCCATTGACGACCTCGACGATATCGAACAAGTCGTCCTTGCTTTTCATGTCGGCTGGCTTCTTGCCGCGCACAATGGGAAAGTTGATGACGCCCTGGTGGTCTTCACCGCGGAAGTACACTTCGCCGACAGGACCCTGGCGTTTCTCGCCTTTCTCGTACGCCTTGATGACATCGGGCGGATAAAAAGTGCCGGCACGTTCGCAAGCGTCGGCCCACAATGCGGTCTGCAGATAAGCGATGTAAGCCGAATCGTGGGGCTTGCCGCCGTACTTCTTCTCGAACGCTGTGACAAAATCCTTGGCGATGGGATATTTGTCCTGCAGCGTCCACCAGAATCCTGTCGCGCCATATACGCCCTGCATGATTTCCGGACCGACTTCCTCGCCAAGGAATGGAGCCATGTAAGGCACGACCAGCGCCATCTTGTCCAGGATGCCAAATTGTTTTGCCTGCTTGATGGAATTGGCGGCATCGGCGCCGTATGCCACGACCACCAGCGTATCGGCGCCGCTGTTTGCGATGTTGATGAGATAGGAACTGTAGTCCTTGGCTCCCAGCGGATGGACTTGCGAGCCCACCGTCTTCCATCCCTGCTTTTCTGTGAACTCGACCATCGAGTCATACGTAGTATGGCCATAGGTGTAGTCGGGCACCAGGTACACCGCCTTTTTATCCTTACCCAGGTTCTTGGCCAGGACGGGGGCGATGGCTTGGGAAGCCGAATAGGCAAAATAACAAAGTCGGAAACCGTAACGCTGGCAATCGACGCCCGTGGTTTCGTTGGAGCCGCTGATGGCGGGCAGATAGATCGTTCTTTCCCGATCGCATACTTTTTGCAAGGCGATTGCCACGGCGCTGCTGACGCTGCCCGAAACCATCATGGCTTTGTCGTTATGGATGAACCGGCTGGCTGCCTGGACCGCCGTATTGGGCTTGGTTTCCGCATCGGCCACGCCGAATTTCACGGTTTTGCCAAGCACGCCCTTCTTGGTCAACGGAGAAATTTTCTTCATTTCTTCCGCGCCGGCGTTGATCTGCTCGATGGCAAGCTCATAACCCTTGCGTTCGTCCGCGCCCTCAGCCGAGTATGGCCCGGTAAGATCGAGCGTGAGGCCCACAAATACGGAGTCGCCCTCCACTCCGGCGGGATAATTGCCGACTGGCTTTTTTTCTTCGGCGGCCAAGGCGGTGCCAGGGATCCCCGGCACAAGTGCCGCAGCCGCGGTACCCGCGCCCATCTTCAGCATGGACCGTCG
Organism: Orrella sp.; assembly: GCA_036675955.1. Classification (GTDB taxonomy): domain Bacteria; phylum Pseudomonadota; class Gammaproteobacteria; order Burkholderiales; family Burkholderiaceae_B; genus Pollutimonas. Next base: position 5,756 of record JAKFDW010000173.1, read on the forward strand.
GTCAATGCCTGCGTTATTGCCTGATTTCCTGTCTTCCATTGTGTCTCTCCTTTGTGATGTACCTGAATGATTTCTTACTGCCGCCGGTCTATTGCCGGCTTGAAACTACTGGACGAGGTTCCTCACTATTTCTTCGGCCCGGAGGCCGAAGCCTATTTGCTTGAAGCCTAAATAGATCGCTTTACGATAAAAAAATTAAACACCAAGGTGATTTGAACTGCTATTGCGGGAGTGCTTGTCTCGAATCTTTTGGCTGTCGTGCACACGGTGCAGCAGCGTTAATTATTTGGCTTGCCCAGGGTCGCTGGTGAGCGCCAGGGTTCCGCCAGGATCAAAAATACAATTGGAAACTTACACGAGCCTGACGTAACAATCAGTTTCGTTTGTTCTTTCGGCCACATGTGGCCGCGTTCGCCCAAAACGTGCCGGCGAAAAGCCGGATAAAATCGAGTTGTCCGGCCAGTCGGTCAACGCCATCGGGCGCGCTGACGGCTCTAACTTTGAAGACATGTAAATTTGAATACCACACCAATCGAATCCTGGGGTTTTCTGCACCCCGAATGTCACGGCTCAAAGGCCTTGATGTTTTTCAGTTGGGATCTGGCCAAGACCATCGAGCAGCAATTCACCCTGCATGCTCAGTCGTCGCTTGCCGTCCAGCTGTACGAAGCGCAAAAGGCGGTCGACCGTCTGCTTAAGCAATACATCCAGATCCAGGCCAATCCAGATGCGTTTGAAGGCCAAAGCATCCAATTACAACTCGAGAATGACGAGACCGACCCCGATACGGCACCCGTTCTCGCCCTGCATACTTCCCCTCACCTGGAACAGCTCATCATCGAGACGCAAGCGCAGCAACAGGCGTCGCGCGCCATTAACTAGAGACAGTGCATAACGAGTTGTATGCGCCATCCATTACGGAATAGACATGACTAAAAAGCAATGGGGCTATGAACGCGCCGACTGTCGCGGAAGCTTCGCGTTGAGCCTGTTTCTGGACGACATGGACCGGCTCATCGAGCACTACACTGGCCAGGCTGCGGAACAGCCCGACGCGGTGCTGTTCCAGGCGCAGGCCGCCGCGAACAAACTGGTACAGGCCTATGAAAAAAACGCCCGCAACACCACAGCGTTCAGTAATCAATTCATCGAGATCAAGTCTGTGGTCGATGGCAAGGGCACGCTGCTGCTTGTTCCAATTTTTTCATCGGGACTGAAGCAAAAGCTTGTCGAGCTGCTTAACCGCAGCAACGAGACCAGCCTGCATTAAGCCTATCATCGTCAAAGTCAGAAAATGGATACAAATCTTGCGAGGCGGCGGGTATGGGATTTACCCACGCGCTTGTTTCATTGGATGCTGGTTGTCTGCGTGACCGGGGCATTCGTTACCGTCAAACTGGGCGGCCTGTGGATGGACTGGCATATCCGGCTTGGATTGTGCACACTGGGGCTGATTGTGTTTCGGCTGATATGGGGTTTCGTGGGCCCGCACTATGCCCGATTTGCGCAATTCATAAGCGGCCCGCGCGGCGTCTGGCGCTACATCACCGCCAAGGGCAGCCACGTCGCAGGCCATAGTCCACTGGGCGCCGTTTCCGTCATTGCGCTGCTGGCCTGTTTTGGCTTCCAGGCGTTCAGCGGGCTTTTCGCCAACGACGATGTGTTGTCATCCGGTCCTTTGGCCTTCCTGAGCGAAGATTGGTCTGCTGCACTGACGCGACTGCACAAACTGAATCAATGGCTGCTGATCGTACTGGCCGCGATACATGTCGCCGCCATACTCTGGTATCGCTATGCAAGGCACCAGGACTTGATCGGGCCTATGATACACGGCGACATCCGAGTGCCCGACGCAGCGCCAGGCCGTATCGAAACCGTGCAGGATACGTGGCCGCTACGATTTAAAGCATTTGGGTTAGCCACCATCATCGCAATGGGCATATGGTGGCTGACGACGCTGGCACCCGCTGGCGAATCGTTCTACTAGTGCGCAGGCGCCTGAAACCGACCTATGAAAGTTACCATCGTTCTGCTGAGCATTCTCGCCGCCTCGGCAACATGGTGGTGGAATACGCGATCCCAGCAACATATACGTACGCCCGGATTTACTCAAAGGCTGAAAAACATTCTGAAATGTCTTGTCACCGGAGCCGTCGTTTACTTCGTCCTGATGGCTTGCACACTGGCCTACCTGATGGTCACCACACCCTGATGCTTATACAAGCCGTCGCTTCCATGCAAGAAGCGAATAATACTTGCCAGAACGGCCAAAATGAAATGTAATAGGGCTTACAAAACGTGGTATTCGCCGGATAAAATGTAACTACGCATCAGCTTGCATTTATGATGCAGCGCGAGTGCCACACTAATCATAGTTCCGGCACCAAAAAAATGGTGTTCACGTATCCAATATGAGTCCCGCCATGCCCGCACTTGTCCATAGAATTCTGGTCGGCGTGCTGTCCGTGTTAGCTGGCCACGCTGCCGTAGCCGCACAAACGCAATGGCCGACCAGCCCTTCACGAACGCAGTTGCCAACGCCTTACGGAAACCTCCATGTCGCCAACAACGAGTACGTGTACGAATCCCGCCTGCAGATCGACGATACCGATGTCGACCCGCTGGTGCGCGGCATACTCAACATCACCTACGCGTTCAGCACACCGAATTCCCATTCCGCCCTGGTATCGATCAACACGGGCAATAACGGCTGCCCGTATACGTACCGATGGGTCGTCCTGGAAAAATCCGGGTACAGGGTGTCACCGGAATTCGGGTCATGCAGCGACCAAATCAAGGTCACGGCCAAGGGTCGCAGGCTGACTATGCTTACCCCCAGCGCCCACACGCCAGATAAAGTCGACATGTATATTTACGACGGCAAAACGCTGAAGCACCGCAGCACGCAAAGCACTGAGGATAAAAAGCGCTAGCAATGGTGGCGCCCGCCGAACGGGCGCCATTACATTAACCGCAGCTGCCTATAGCGCCGCAAGCGGTGCAGAAGTCGCAACCGTCTTTCTTGATGACTGTATGGTTGCCGCACTCGTTGCATGGAGCACCGGTCATTGCCGTATTCGGCACGGAACGCCGCGCCGGTTCGTCCGCCACCACGCCCATGGCATTGATAGGCATGCCCTCTTCGGTCAGAATGCCAAGCATGGCATAGCGATGAATCACCAATTGCGCCACATAGGCCACTGTGGATGGGTAATTCGCCTGCCTTTCACTGCC
>JAKFDW010000174.1:0-2596 GCA_036675955.1 Orrella sp.
GGTTGGTGATCAGGCGGTACACGGCCAGGACCAGGTTGTTGGCAACCAGGGAGTCGGCGGTGGAGAAGAAGCCGAGGTTGCGCATCACGATGCGGCGCTCGTCGTCGGTCAGGCCTTCCGGGTCTTTCCAGAGGGCGATGTCGGCGGTCATGTTGACTTCTTGCGGCATCCAGTGGTTTGCGCAGCCGTCCAGGTATTTCTGCCAAGCCCAGTCGTATTTGAACGGGACGAGTTGGTTGAGGTCGGCGCGGCAGTTGATCATGCGCTTTTCGTCGACGGCAACACGGGCGGAAGCGCCTTCGAGCTCGGCCAGGCCTTCGGCGATGTCGAGGTTATCGAGAGCGGCCTTGGCACGGATGATCGCGGCGGAGTCGCTGGCGGTTACGGCGCGGGCTTCTTGAGCAGCGGCACCGCCGGCGCTGTCGAGGCGGTCCATGTTGGCTTCAGAAGCGTGGCCGGCGTTGGCGCCTTTTACGGCGACTTCGCCGTCATCTTCTTTGTCGAATTCGTCCCAGCTCAGCATGACGTGTCGTCTCCTGCGTGAGGGCCAGATGGCCGTGTGAAAAACACTTATGGTGGGTTGTCACACGGCTATTGGCCGCTTTGGATCTAAAGGATTGTTGAGTGCAGTGGCGGTTAACGCACGCAAAAAACATAAATTTGGTTGGGGTTGACCCCGAAGTCGCTGATGGGAGGCGGGCGCTTGGCCTTTCCCTATGGCCTTTGAAGGCTGAATCAGCGTGGGTTTATAGCCCGATCAGGGGATATTTCAAGCCCTTTTGACTTCGCCAGTATAAGGGTTTTTATCAGGGTATTTCAGCCAGTTTTTTCGGGGTAGGGGTGGTCGATTGTCTCGGTGGGAGGGGGATTGGGCTTTGTTGAGGTGGAGCAAGGGTTTGCGGGGCGTTGGGATGGGGGAAGTTTTTTTGTTGGCGCGGGCGTTGTGCAAGGGTGGGGAATTTGGGGGGCTTTTAGTGTGACCTTGTGGCGAGGGGGCTTGCCCCCGTTCGGCCGCGTAGCGGTCGTAAAGTCGGTGAGCGTGGTGTGCCTGATACAGCGCGTTTGCAGGTTTTAGGGCCGCTACGCGCCCCAGCGGGGGCAAGCCCCCTCGCCACAAGTGCTCACAAGACTCTAGATTTTCGTTGACTGACCGGCATTGGGGCAGCCTGTCCCACAGGTTATGCGGTGTGGCGGGGTTTTTGGGGTGTTCAGAAACAACTAAGCCCGGCCGAGGCCGGGCTGTGACGTCGCGGTCAGCTATTAGCTGAGGCGGCTGGCGCCAGTGCGGTCGGAGCCATCGGCAGCGAGGGTGGCGGAACCGGTGCGGTCGGAGCCATCGGCAGCGAGGGTGGCGGAACCGGTGCGGTCGGAGCCATCGGCAGCGAGGGTGGCGGAACCGGTGCGGTCGAAGCCGTCAGCGGCAACAGTGGCCGCGCCAGTGCGATCGTAGCCATCGGCAGCGATGGTGCGGTCATAACCGTCGGCGGCGAAGGTGTTGGCGGCCAGTACGGAGAGGGTCAGGGCGATGATCAGTTTGGTTTTCATGGCGGTTACTCCGGGTGGTGTTCGTTTTGTTCAGTGGGTGTGAAGCTCATACTACTCGTACTAATTTGATTAAAAAGCGCAAATAAATGCTTAAAATAATCGAATATATCGATGCTTTGTGTTCGACGTTCTATGCCTCTGTAGCCAAGGCGTGGTGGATCGAACGTTGAAGAATCAGCTGAGTGCGAGTGCCGTGGCCGGCCGTGTAAGAGAGTCTGGGTCTAACCGGGTTGATTAACCGTTAAGGCAACCATTACCCAATACGCTGTATTGCAGAATATGCCGTTGACCTTTGGAGTCTTCATATTCCATGCGGGCCGGTACAACTTCACAGACATTCGGGACTTCGCTCATCGATATAACTTTGGCGATGTCCAGGTCAGAGGAGTAGGTGTATTCCTCTATAGGTGCCTGCTGGCTGGCGACGTTGGTCGGGATCTGATCAGCCATGGCGGTGGCGCAGAGGCTGCTGAGGGCCAGAACTAATAAAGCTTTCATGGGTGTTCACCTTTCTCGGGTCGTGAGGGGGCGCGCAACCCTTTTGAGGCTGCGTGTGGAACTTGAGGAGCGAATCTGGATTAACGGGCCTTCGTGGGGGCTGCAACTGGGTTAATCACATTGCCGTGTTGGCGAGACCGATTTTAGGCTTGGGGGGAGCGCGCATATAGCCGTGCTTTTGATAAACACCTTTGGCAGATTTGGTAATAATCCCCAAAAGTTCGCCCGTATCCACTGCGCAGAATCTGCCGAAGATTGCGATCTTTCGACTAAAAATGCCGAAGATCAAAAGATCGCAGGCTTCGCCAGCTCCTCGGAGGCCCTGATAGCCGGGCTTGAGCGCCTCGTCGCGGTATAGCCACATTTTGTAGGGGCTTGTTACTACCATCGTCGAATGGTTCTATAAGCCCGCCCCGGCTACAACTGGGCTATACAAAAACAACTATTCACCGAGGTAAGAAAGATGAGTGCGGCTTCTCTGTATCCCGTTCGTCCCGAGGTTGCGGCCAACACGCTGACTGATGAGGCGACCTACAAGGCCATGTACCAGCAG
>JAKFDW010000175.1:0-51778 GCA_036675955.1 Orrella sp.
CAAATGAGCCCTTTCCTCTGCCCCACGACCATACACATGGGCGTGGGCAGCTATGCAAAAGTCGCAGACTCGCTTCGCCAATGGAAAGCGAAGCGGCTGATGATCCTGCTCGACGGCGCGCTGGTGGACACCCAGTTCTATGCTGAAATCAAGCGCCTGCTCGAACAAGAAGTCGATCAGTTCAGCGTATTCACCGACATCGAGCCCGATCCCAGTGCAATCACCGTCGAGAAGGCCTACAGCCAGTGCCGGGAAAGCGGCGCAACCGCGCTCCTGGCCATCGGCGGCGGCAGCACAATGGATGTCGCGAAAGCGGTCGGCATTCTTGCCACGAACGGCGGCCGTATTCACGACTACGAGGGCATCGAGAAATTTCGTACGCGCCCTCTGCCGCTGATCGCCATACCGACGACGGCCGGCACGGGCTCTGAAGTGTCAGGCTCTTGCGTCATCACGGACACCGAGAAAAACCTGAAAATGTCCATCCGGCATGCGTCGCTCAACCCTGCCGATGTTGCCATTCTGGACCCGCTGGCCTTGCGGACGGTACCGGCGCATGTGGCCGCCCATTCAGGTCTCGATGCCTTCGTACATGCCTTCGAGTCCTATGTGTCGCGCCTGGCAAACCCTTTCACTGATGCTGTCAATTTGCACGCGCTGCAACTCATCTCGGGCAATATCCGGCAGTTTGTGGCCAATCGGAATAACCTGGACGCGGGGCTGAACATGCTTTGCGGCTCAGCGTTGGCTGGAATGGCTTTCGGCTTGACGGGACTTGGAAATGTGCATTGCATGGCCAGGTTCGTGGGCGCCTACTTCCATCTGTCGCACGGCCTCTCCAATGCCTTGTGCCTGCCTCATGTCGCCGCCTTTAACATGCCGGCCAACCCGGCAAAGTTTGCACGCGTGGCCCAGGCGATGGGCGAGCACACAGAAGGCTTGCCCGAGCTGCATGCGGCGCGGCGCGCCGTTGACGCGATCAGCGCCCTATGTTCCGACCTGGGCATTCCCGGCAGGCTGAGGGATGCCGCCGTCACCTCCGACAAACTGGATGAGATGGCCGAACTATGCGTCCAGGCGAACTACAATCGATGGAACCCCCGGGACACGTCCAAACGCGACTTCCAGGAGCTTTTCCACCGCGCTTATTGATCCCGGCGCACAACCTGAGACGATTCAGTGAAAACGCCGAAGAACGACCACACCCCGAAAAGCCCGCGGAAATCGACCGCGGTCCCTGGCCGCCCCAAACGCGTGACTGCCAACGATGTTGCGCGCGAGGCGGGCGTGGCGGTGGGTACGGTGTCGCGCGTCGCGAACGGCGCGCCCACCGTGACTGAAGAGGTGCGGAACCGGGTGCTCCAAGCCATACAAAAGCTTGGCTGGGCGCCCAATATTGCGGCACAAGGCATGCGGGGAATGCCCGCCCGCATGATAGGCTTCGTCTTCTCTGACATACGTAATCCTCTCTATTCCCATATGGTGAAGGGGGCTGAAGACGCACTTAGCGAAAAAGGCTACATGCTTGTCGTTGCGAGCAGCGACGGGCTTCCCGAACGCGAAATAGCGCTCATTCAACTGTTCAGCGGCCGGCGCGCCGATGGAATGCTGCTGACCGTCGAGGAAGAAACCAACGTGGCATTACAGCGCGCTATTCAGCGGGTGGGAATTCCATTCGTGATGGTGGAGCGAGAGCTGCCTTTACCCATCGACACCGTTGGCGCTGCGCATCAGCAAGGCACGTATCAAGCAGCCCAGCACCTCCTCAGTATCGGCCACCGACGTATCGCCCTGCTAAGCGGCGGACGCCACAATCGCGTAGGGCGAGACCGCCTGGAAGGCTTTTTACAGGCGCATGAAGAAGCAAAGGCGCCGGTTGATCCAGTGCTATTGCGTTTGGAGAGCTTCGCCGCCGAATATGGCTTTCGCGAGACCCAATCGCTTATCGGCCTGCCGAAACGGCCTACCGCCATTATTTCGGCAGGCCAACACCTGCTAAGCGGCGTGCTCGAAGCGATACGCCTGAAGGGGCTTAAAATTCCCGGCGATATCAGCTTGATAGCATCCAACGATACCGAACTGGCTCGTCTCGCAACGCCGCCCATTACCGCTATCCGCTACGATGCCTATGCGCTCGGCCGCGAGGCAGCACTGCAGTTGCTCCGGCGAATCAACGGCGAAGCGTCGTCAGAGCCGGTACGGATCGAAATTCCAACAGAGTTTGTGTTACGGCAATCTTGCGTACCGCTTAGGCGGTAAACCTGCGGCATCGCGACCACCTCTTCCAGCATTTCTTCCTTGCGTCAGCCAAGTGGACAAATTGAGTACACCGAGGACACTCGATTGCTTATTCTTAGGGCAGCAGAGACACGCTTTGACGCAACGGTTTCTTTTCCGAAGGCTATGGCAGCGACCAACCGCCCGATGAGTCCGATACCAACTGGCACAAACTTTGCTTCACTGCTTATAGCCCGTTGATATTGTTTCTCAGGTGCGACTAATCCGTCGCGCCCGATTTCTGACAGAAGGAAGACATGACTGATCGCTACGCACGTTACGAAAGACTCATATTCGACCGCCCCAGCCCCAAGGTTCTGCGCATCACCATGCGCTCGCCGCTCAAGATGGGAGCCATGGATGCCACAATGCATCGCGAAGTGTCGGAGATATGGCGCGATGTCGATGCAGATGACAGCGTGAATGTCATCATTTTCACCGGCGACGGCAAAACTTTTTCCGCAGGCGGCGACCTGAAGCACGAGCGGAAGGTCTGCGATGACTATGCGCTAAGAATGCGGGCAATGAAAGAGTCGCGCGATCTCGTCACAAATATGCTGGATTGCCGCAAGCCCATTGTTACCGCAGCCAGAGGCTGGGCTGTCGGCGCGGGACTGGCAACCGTACTGCTTGCGGATGTGTCCATCGTCGCAAAGGATGCCAAGTTTTCGGACGGGCATTTGAAAATCGGCGTCGCCGCGGGAGACCACGCAGCCATCATCTGGCCGATTCTGTGCGGCATGGCCAAGGCAAAGTATTACCTGCTGACTGCCGAAACATTCACCGGGGAGGAAGCCGAACGCATGAACCTGGTTTCCCTTGCATTGCCCGACGAAGAGGTGGAAGCTCGCGCCGTCGAGGTCGCCAACCGCCTTGCCCAGGGAGCACCCGCGGCCCAGCGATGGACCAAAATGATGCTGAACCACTGGATCAAACAGGCACAGCCCATATTCGACGCTTCACTGGCATTCGAGTTCACCGGATTTGCAGGTCCTGAAGGCATCGAAGGAATTGATGCCTTTCTAGAAAAGCGCAGCCCCAGCTTCGACCCAGACTGTCCATTCTAACGACTAGCGATCGACACCATATCCTTTCTACCGGTGGCCGGATCGCCGGCTACCGCGGACACTGACGACAAGCTACACAAGTAACAGGCTCCAGTTGGGGCCAGGGTGCACTGTTGCCCGCAGGAACACACCAATAAAGAGATTCAACACAAATCCAAAAAGGAGAGAGACCATGAAAAATCCTAAACTCTTGAAGCTGACGGCACTCATGCTGGGAACGTTATGTGCCAGTGTCACCGTCCACGCGCAGGACAAGGGCCCATTCCGCATCGGCGCCATCGTTGACATGAGCGGTGTGTATTCCGCCCACGGCGGCCCCGGCGGCGTCGAGGCTGTGAAAATGGCGGTCGAAGACTTCGGCGGCGAAATTCTGGGCCGCAAAATTGAAGTGCTTTCAGCCGACTATCAGAACAAGCTGGACGTCACCGCCGCACGCGCCCGGGAATGGTACGACCGGGACGGGGTAAGCATGATTATCGAGTCAACCGATTCGGCCTCCGCGCTCGCACTGCAAAAGCTGGGTAAGGAGAAAAAGAAACTGACGATCTTTGCTGGCTCGGCATCGTCATCCCTGACCAATGAAAATTGCTCTCCTTATGGCATTCACTATGTTTACGATACCTATGCCCTCGCACACGGCACTGGAGCTGCGGTAACGCAGAATGGCGGAGAATCGTGGTTTTTCATCACTGCCGATTACGCTTTCGGGCACTCGCTAGAACGCGATACCAGCGCGGTGGTAAAGGAAAACAAGGGCAAGATCCTCGGCAATGTCCGCGCCCCGCTCAACACTGCAGATTTTTCCTCATACTTGCTGCAGGCGCAGGCATCCGGCGCCAAGGTGATAGGTCTGGCCAATGCCGGAACCGATACCCAGACGGCGGTACGGCAGGCGTCCGAGTTCGGCGTCACCCAGGGCGGGCAGCAGCTGGCCACCCTGCTGGTGTTTCTTCATGATGTGAAGGGCATGGGGTTGCAAGCCGCACAAGGGCTGCAATTTACCACTGGCTTTTATTGGGATCGCAACGATGAAACCCGTGCCTTTTCCAAACGCTTCCACGATCGCCACAAAGGCATGCCTTCCATGGTACAGGCCGGGATGTATTCCGCCACGATGCATTATCTGAATGCCGTCAAGTCGGCAGGCACGGACGACGCCGAAGCTGTGGCCGAACAGATGAAGAAAACGCCGATCAACGACTTCTACACACATAATGGCAAAATACGTGCCGACGGGCGCATGGTCTACGACATGTTTCTGGCGGAAGCCAAAAAGCCATCGGAATCCACGGGCCCGTGGGACCTGCTGAAGATCAATGCTGTGATTCCAGCCGATAAAGCATGGCGCCCTCTGTCAGAAAGCACCTGCCCGCTGGTCAAGAAGTAAGGCCTTCAACGCACGCAAAGAAGCTATAGCATGAAGATCGCCAGCGCAAAACGTCGGCGATCTTTCTTTCAGCAGACGGAGACGTGCTCGGCCTCAATAAAGGCGGTGCACCACGACCGCCGCAAACCATGATGAGGGCTGCACCCATGGCCGTCTCACATTAAATCTCGCGCAGCAGCTTCCCATAGCCCTGGATGGCATCCGTCTCGCCGATCATCCGCAATGCTGCCCATATGCTGACTTGCGTGGTCGACAGAACCGGCTTTCCCAGCTCTTGCTCGAGTTGCTCTATCACGCCCATGGTCTTCCAGTTGGTGCAGGCAAGCACGATGGCTTCGGCCTCCGGGCGGTCGATTTCGCGGGCCAGCTCGAGCGCACTGTTGTCATCCAGTCGTCCGACGGCAAGGTTGTCGACCATGCCCAGGCCTTTGGCATGAACAACCTCGATACCACTGGCTTCCAGGAAGTCCTTGGCAATGCCATTCACACGGTCGTCATAGGCGGCACCCAAGGCCACGCGCGATACACCGAGCTTGCCAAGCGCTTCGACCAGGGCAGTCGACGTGGTCGTTGCCGGCTTGCCCGAGGCAAGCTCTATGCGCTGCGTTACCTCGAGGTCGTAGCCCAGGCCCTTGAGAAAGCTGGGGGCGGTGGCGCCCAACACGATCACGTCGACATCGGCGCTGGCCAGGTTACGAGCCTGCACCTCAATGTCGCGCACGACATTTTCAATGGAGTCAGTAGCGATTTGCGTCAGGTACAGCCGGGCCACATGCAAGGTGACATGTGCCGGCAGCGCGCGGTAGAACTCGGGCTCGATGGTGGTATTTGAAGAAGGGACAAACAGACCGATACGGCTCATTTTGAATGCTCACTCAGAGGAATGAAAAACGGAAGTTGCTGCGGGCGACTGCGCTACATTGCGACCGGCAATACGGCCCGACACAAAAGCCCAGCCCAGGTGGTGTCCATGACCTTCGAGCAGCAATCCGCCCTGGCCTGCGGAGCCTGCCGCGTACAAACCGGGGAAGGGATGGTCATCAACGCCCAAGACCTCCAGCTGCTCGCTGACCGCCAGCCCTCCATCCGTAAACACCACATAGCTCCTGACGGGACCCAGGGCGCAGTAGGGTCCGCTGCCGATAGCGGGTCGGCCGCCGCGGTCCGTTGAGTGGTTGTAGGCGTCGATGGTCTCACGCAATGCAGGCAGAGGGACGCCCATGCTGTCGGCAAGCCCTTGCAACGTACTTGCCCGATGGAAGATGTCCGGCCGGTTGCGCTGATAGTCTTTCAGGTATGCATAGGCCACACCTGGTGCGGTCGATACAAAGTACGGCCACTGTTCGAACTTGCTCGCGACTGCGTCGTCCATCAGGATCCACGCCGTCTTTTCAGGCTGAAGCGCAACATCGGCTGCGGGTCTTCCGAGTTCATTGGTGAATCGAAGGCCCAGCTTATTGACCAAGATGCCGCCCTGGCGCAGCAGATCGGGAGATGGGCCCAGTGCCGTGGTAAGAAAGCTCATCAAGAAGGGGCGCAGCACCGCTTGCGGAAGATGCCCCATGGACCACGCTATCATCCGCGCGACGAATCGGGATGGCGGCAAGCGCTGTACAAGATTACGACGCGTAGGCGGAATGAAACGCATGATCGGGCCGCGAACAACATCTCCATTGATCACTCGCGCACCGATGGCCAGAGCCATCCTATGACCGTCGCCCGTCGCCGTAGGGTTCACCGGGTCCACCGGTACTACGGACTCTGACGCAAGGCTACGCTTGAGGTCCGCAGCACCACTATAGTCGCCCGAGGCCAGAACCACGCCATGCCTTGCCAGGAAGCGGCTCTTGGTGCCATCAGGCCCTATGGCTTCCACACCGATCACACGGCCGTTGTCCACGATGAAGCTGCTGCACTTCGTGTCGACAACGATTTCCACGCCCAATGTCTTGCAGTGGCGGGCAAGGTGATAGGCAAACGATTTTGAATTGGGTACGACATTGTGCATGCGCGCCACACGATGTGGAGGCTCTTCTTCCGGTCCGACGAAGACCACGCCCAGATCCATCAGCCACTGAAGCATTTCACTGCTGTTGTCGACCAGAATTCGTCGGAGCCGCAGGTTGTCCCGTGGGGCAAGCTCGCCCGCATGCAGGGCTAGGTCCTCGAAGTGTGCGTCGGCACTATCCTGGATGCCCGCGGCACGCTGATGCGGCGTGTCCGCGGCGGTCACCGAACCCACAGACCAGGACGTCGACCCGCCCGGCTCGGGGTTCTTTTCAAGCACCACGACGTGACGGCCCAGTTTGGCTGCCTCGTACGCTGCAGCCAAACCTGCGCCGCCCGCCCCGATGATCAGGACGTCGGACACGGTTGCCGTCATGCGCGCGCCTCCGCCACGGTCTGTGAAATTCTGGTGGTGGAGCATGTCGGTTGGACGGCGTCCGTGCTCCATCGTTCAACGACGGTAATCAACATACTGCGTATTCCTTGCGATGGGATAGGTAGGTGCGGACTTGCCGTCACCCGCATTCACAGTGTGTCCGCTTCCGTCGCAAGGGGCAATTTGGAATTGGCAAAGCAGTGTTTTGTGATTCCTAAACCTGCAATATGAAGTCGATCAGTTCCCGTGCGAACGGACGCAACTCGGACTGCTTTCGAACACAGATGCGCAGTTCCCGGGTGGCCCATTCGTCCAGCAACTGCACTATCGAAATCTGTGACAAGCCGGAAAGGCGGCGTGCAGTCGTCTCGGGAAGCACTCCAACACCGACGCCCGCCTCGACCATGCGGCACATCGCATCGTAGCTGGAAACCTGGATCCGCTTGTGCATAGTCCGGCCCAGTACTTCGACCTCTTGCTGCAGATACGAGTAACTGGCGCTGCGCGAATCCAGGCTGATGAACTCGTAATCCAGTGCATCGGCGAAATGCACGGACCGCAACTCCGCCAGCGGATGGCTCTGCGGCGCCACGATGACCATCTGATCTTTCTTGTAAGGCAGGGTCTCGAGTCCGTCTGCCGCAACGCGGGCCGAGATGACGCCGATGTCGGCGATCCCCTCAAGTACTGCATGCACGATCTCGGCACTTAGCCTTTCTTGCAAGTCGACGGTAATAGCGGGATTAGTCTCGAAGAATCGAGCCAGAACCTCGGGCATGAATTCACATATTGCCGTGGCATTGGCAAACAGGCGCACATGTCCACGGACGCCCTGGGAAAAGGGCTGAATTTCGTGCTGTAGCTGCTCGATTTCGTTCAGAACGCGGAACGCATGCTCCAGGAGTACCTCGCCCGCTCGTGTAAGCGAGACGCCGCGCTTGTTCCGATAAAGAAGCTGGGCGCCGAGCCGCTCTTCGAGGCTCTTGATACGCAGGCTAGCCGCAGCAACCGACAGGAAAACCTTCTCTGCGCCTTTGGTAAAGCTGTTGCTTTCCGCCACCATGACGAAAAGTCTGAGATCGACCAGGTCGAAGCGAGGAATGTTTGGGGTTGCCATGCAACCAAGCTTAACTGATAGCTCCGGGCGCGTGTATCCGGAAAAGCGAGAGTCCTACACGGCGTACATAAGACCGTATATACCGATTTCGCCCTCACTCAGGCCGAGCACCTTGCCATCAGGCCAGTAGCGTAATAGCTTTCCGGCCGTTCGCGCGTAGTCATCGCGTGTCGCTTCGACCAGCAATACCCACTGTGCGCGGGCGTCGTCAGCACCCGACTTGCGATGCCCGTCATGGATATCGCGAAATGCGGGAGCCTGCTGCAATAAATGCACCGCTACAACGCCATGCAGCGCCTCCAGAGCGGGAACGACCTCATCCTGGACCGCCAATGCTGCTGCCTCGTCGGCGATGGCCGCCACATCAGGCCGGAAGCGCAATGAAAGCATAAGGCCACCTTCGCCCTTACCCGCGCTATGCCGGACCTTGAAGGTATCCCGCACTACGTTGCGAAACGTGGCACGCATGCGGATATCTCTAGCATCGACGTTGCGCTGCAGGCGCAGATAGTCATCAGATACCAGGTCCTCAGGCTCCTGCACTTCGTACAACGCCAACGTCGCCGGCCCAGTATCATTAATGGCTTGAAAACGTCTGACGCGACGCCATCCCGGCACGGCGATGCGGTCGGCAATATGCCGGTTTACGTACCAATCGTCGCATTCCTCGCGAACTGCAGGATCGATGTCGATCCAAAGTGCCAACACTGCCCTGCCTTGCATCATAAGTTTTTCCCCAGATCAAGGAATGATTTTATGGGCGCGGTAAAAGTCAAAGCTGTCCCGCCACATCAGCTTGGTGTCGACACTCTCGGTGAATCCGTACGCCCTGATTTTGTCCATCGAGGAAGCCACATCCCACTCCGGGGAAAAGACATAGTCCCCATAAGCCCATTGGGCAATCGTAGCCAAATCGGACGGACACAGGCGGCGATCGGCGACCATGCGGCGCCACATGCCGGTATTACCTTCTGGAAAAAGCGAAAGCGACTCGGACCCGGAAGCAGGCTCGCCGCATTCCATGCCGAAATAATCGGCGATGGCCGGCCACAATGTGCTCCACCGTTCCGGATCTCCGTTCACGACATTGAATGCTTGGTTGGCGCAGGCCGGATCGGACATCATCCATTCAATGGACCGCGCAAGCATCGGCAGCCAGGTGAACTGCGTTTTAGCGTCAAATGCACTCCGCGTTCCCGGAAACCGAAGTGGAAGGCCCAATTCCTTGAGGATCGAGGCATAGACGGCAACCAGAAGCGTGATGCTGCGCGGTTCATCAAGGACCAGATCGCAGAATGTATGAGGACGTGAAATGCTCCAATCCCATGCCTGCCCGCTCTGTTGCCTGACCAGGAAGTCTTGCTGCGCATAGTAGAAAACCGGCCGCTGGGCGCGCGGTGCATCCTCGCGATAAGGAACTGGGCCCGGTCCGGCATTGTGCCCGTAGTACTTAGTTCCATGTACCAGGTGGACATGACGCAGTTCCGGCCGGTCCTTGAGCGCCGCCAACAAGTTGGACAGCATCTGCAGATTGATGTCGACCGACTCCAGTTCTCCGCCGGCATGATCATAGCGGGCTGCATACACAAGGTGCGTTACCTTGTGCTCCCGCAGCTTCTTGCGGCAGTCTTCGGCATCGAGCAGATTGATCGCAAGCATCGGGAAGGGCTCGCCCGGCCTTGCTCGACGGGATAGTCCGACAGGGTTCCAGCCAGTAGTGCGCATTAAATGGCGCGCAACCGAAGCACCGATCTGGCCCGTTGCCCCCGCAATCAAAACAAGATTCTGAGCCATCGAAAGTCGCTATAGTGTAAAGGGTTTATAGGTCGCCACCCTGGCGCCACTCGCCAGGGCCGCATCCGCGCTTGAAGGCACGACAGCAATGCCGCGGTACGCGGTGGACCGATCCAGGCCGACGGATCTCAACCAGGTAAAGCCGATATCAGCCAGCACCAGATCAGGAGTTTCCCGATCGACCAACCAGAGGACATGATCCGCTGGAACCTCCGGCGGCTCAACCATGCCTTCGAAAAGGTTGCGGCGATAAAATGCCCTGTCGATCAGCGGCAGCCACTCGCCCATTCCCCGGATCTTTTGATAATAGGGGTCATCAAAGACCGCGATGGAGTCCACGGAATACATGGCCAGGGAAGGCGGATGACCTTGACTGTCGGACTTGTATCGCCGTGCCGAATGGATGCCGTCTACCGTTTCCATGATGCGCAAATGTTCGACGTACCATTCATCCCACTCCGCTTCCCGGCTATGATCGAGGAGTCCGCTCTGGCTCATAAAAATCATTGAATGCCCCTGCACCATAGAAAAAGTCATGAAACGCCGAGGGCGATATTCAATCGATCTGCAGACCGGTCTGCTTGACGATAGGGCCCCACTTCTCGAGCTCGTCCTGTATCTGTTTCGAAAAGGCTTCGGGCTTGCCACCTACGGGCTCATAGCCAATGGCAAGCAGACGCTTGCGCATATCCGGATCGGCCAGCACGTCGTTGAAGGCTTTGTTCAAGCGGGCAATGACCTCGGGCGGCGTACCAGCGGGTGCGAGTACGCCATTCCACGACGTGACGTCATAGCCAGGCACGCCAGACTCCGAAATGGTGGGAATGTCGGGCAGGCTTTTCGAGCGATTCTTACTGGTCGTCGCAATGGCGCGCAGTTTTCCCGCCTCGATATTGGGCAGCAGCGTCGACGGTTCGCCGAACACCATGTCGACTTCTCCGCCAAGCAGAGCCAGCGCCGCTGGGCCGCCGCCCTTGTAAGGTACGTGCATCAACTGGACGTCCGCCATGTTGGTGAACAGCTCTCCCGCCAGATGGTTGATGGCTCCATTACCGCTGGACGCAAACCTCAACTTTCCCGGCGACGCCTTGGCCAATGCAATTAGATCCTTTACGTTGTGCGCCTGCACCGAGGCGTTGACGACCAATAGCTGCGGCACCGATGTCAGGAAAATCACCGGGGCAAAGTCGCTCTGCTTGAACGGCATCTTCTTGTAAATGTGCGGATTGATTGAGTGCGTCCCGGAATAGGCAAAAACGATGGTGTAGCCATCGGGTTTCGCATCGGCGGCTGCGCGGGCGCCAATATTGCCGCCGGCTCCACCCTGATTGAAGATAATGACCGGTTGACCTAATTTCTCCGAGACCTTTTCACTGAACAAACGGGCCACCACGTCGGCGCCCCCGCCCACTGGCCAGGGAACGATCCACTTGATGGGCCGGTCGGGATAGCTCTGAGCCGTTGCGGCAGGGGCGATCACGGCGGCGGCCAGAAGCAGCAGTAAATTCTTCCAGATTTTTTTCATCATATGTCTCCTTCATGTATGTATATGCACAGGAACAAACGTCGAGCCGGGGCCACTACCCGGTTATGTGTATTGAATGGAACCGGAAAGGCTGCGCAAAAGGCGTCCGCTGTCCGCAATGGCCGGGTCAATATGCATCAGGTCGTAGGCTTGCCATGCGGAAGCCTGGACGGCGCTATAGACTGGCTTGCCCAGATCCTTTTCGAGCATATCGATGACTTCAAGAGCACGCAGCTGAGTGCAGGAAATGAACACGGCTTCGGAATCAGGTGTGATGGTCTCCTTGACCTTCTGATAGATTTCTTCGGGAAGAATCTTGGCGTGGTCGAACATGTCGAGCATGTCGAAGGTCGACAGCTTGCCGACCTCGATGCCATGCTGCTTCAGGAATTCCTTCAATCGGGCATTGGTCACATCGACATAAGGCGTGACGATATCGACTTTCTTATGACCGCCGGCGTTCAACCCTGCCACCATGGCGCCTGCAGTGGTGACGGTGGGCGCACCCGTTATTTCCATCAGCTCTTTACATATCCGCGCGTTCCATTCGGGGCCTTCGAAAAAGCTGCCGCTCGTGCAGCCGTACACCACCACATCGGGTTCGATCATGGCTATTTCTTCTGCCGCCTTCTTGCTCGCGCTTTCCATGCTGCGCAGTTCGTCGGGCGTACCGTGTCGGCCGCCCGCGATCCGGGCGACGTGAACGGAAACACCCGCGGGCGCAATTTTCCAGAACTCCGTTTCCATCGTGGTATTGATGGAAGGGACAAGCAGACCTATTCTTCCTCGCCAACCGTACATTAGTTTTCCTTTTAATAAGTGGATATGGGCGATTCGGCCCACAAAGCAGAACAACGCTATTCGGGCATCAGGAATTCCGTCACCAGCGTCACGAGCTCGGCAACGCCGAGCACGACGACGAACACGATGACCGCCAGCAGCAGCGCGATAGGCGCCACATACCAGGACATCGAGTTCCACCCTAGCGCCATTGCGATGGCGGCCGTCGCCGCGCCGGCCATCAGTCCGATAGCCTTGCCATGGCGCACCACCATATTGAGGATAGGGAAACGCGCTAGACCACGAACATGATCGTCCCGATTCGTATCGGTGTGGCTGGCCTGGCCGGCGTGTTTGGCGACGTTGGCATCATTTGTCTCGTTCCCGGTATCCACCGACCCGCGATGCTCTACCGCGAACGGCTTGCCCTCCAAGCAGGCAATCCGTTCGGCGGCCAGCAAACCGAAACATCCCGCTTTGATAAGGCCTCCGATGTAGGTAGAACCCTTTCCCCCTTCCAGCCCTCCCGTCGTCGCGCCTGCCGCAAAAAGCCCCGGGATCGGCTGCCGGCCTTTGTCCAGCACCTCTGCGTGCTCATTGATTTCGATGCCACCCATCGTGTAGGTAATGCCAAGGCAGATCGGGATCGCCATCAAGGGCAGAGTGCGAATGGCATAGGGCTGGGTCTTGTCCGATCGGGGTATCTCCAGATTTTGAAGCGACCCCGCCTCCACGGCATGGTTGTAGTCGTCAAGTGTCTGAGCGAGGGTAGCAGGGGGCACATTCAATTTCTGTGCCAGCTCAGCCACCGAGTCGGCGCGCAAGATGGTTCCGCCTGCCCGTTCCAATAGTGGATTGGCGGGGATTCGAGCCGTCGTCCCGGGCCCATTCCAGATTGACGCGTCGAATACCGCGAAGAGCCTTTCGATGCAGGGCTGGGAGGCCAGCTCATTGGCCAGGCTCACACCGGTCCTGCCCTCATCCACGCAACGTCGACCCGAGCCATCGACCACAATCCCAGCCGTGGCAATGGCGTCGACCTCCGGGTACGGCCAAACCTGGTCGCTGTTTTTCGCGTCGCTGCACAGCAAGTGGCCGTAGAAGCGGTTGCAGTCCGTCAACGCCGCGCCGGCCGCTTGCGCCATCAGCAAACCGTCGCCGCGGCCCGTGCTCGCGCCGCGCTGAAACAACGCGTCGAAGCGAGGCGTAATGTACTTCTCAACCAATAGCCGGTTGGCCTGAAAACCACCATCAGCAAGTATGCAATATCTGGCGCGCCATTCATATGGCTGGTCCTCGCACATACCGTGCGCGCCCACGCAATGCCCATTCTCGATCAGAAGACCCTCTACGCGCGCCCTCAGTTGCAACTTTCCGCCCATCTCGACGAGCGTGCTTGCCAGTTGGCACAACATCACATCCGGACCACGCTTCTTCCAGTCGACCCCGGCACGCAAGGCGCGCGGTGGAGACATGCACCAGCGATAGCCTTCTTGCGGATTGAAACGCATGAACTTCCCGCCCTGGTCCTGCAGCCACGCGATAAGCCGTGCACCGGTCTGCGCCAACGCCCGTGCAAGTTCAGGCTTGGCTTCGCCGCCAGTCAGCCGGGCTATGATGTCGACGAGTTCCTGCGTGGGTCGGCAAGGGTCATGGAAGCCGATATGCAGGATCCCGCCGGACTGCCTTGAATTGCAAGGGTAATCTTCCCCATCACCCTGCTCCAGCACCAGTGGGCGCAAACCGAGTTGCGCGGCACGGACGCCGGCCGTGAGTCCGGCCAAGCCTCCTCCGACGATGATCAAGTCCGCAAGGAAAAGGTCCTTATTCATGTGGGTAGCGCCATCACAATTGCAGATTCGACACCTTGGCCATCCGCTTGATGTTTTCCGCATCCCTTACCATGAAGTCCAGCCACTCTTTGGACGATCCGGGCATGGTCTCCATACCCTGGCTTTCGATGGATTCCTGAATTGCCGGATCTTGCAGGGCTTGCTGAGTGATGTCATTCAGCTTTCTAACGATATCCGCCGGCACGCTCTTCGGCCCCACAAAGCCGAACCAGCACAGGAAGTCAAAATCCTTATAGCCCAGCTCCTCGAAAGTAGGGATATCCGGAAGAATCTTTGACCGCTCGGAGCCACTGACTGCCAGCGCTCTGACCTTTCCTGCTCGCAGCATGTTCAATGCGGATGGCAGCGTCGGGAAATTTGCGTCCACTTGCCCTGCGGCCGTCGCCACAACACTTGGACCCGCCCCTTTGAAAGGGACGTGAAGCAACTTTATCCCCGCCAATGTATTGAAGTATTCTCCGCAGAGTTGAGTCGTCCCGGCAACGCCATCCGACCCGTAACTGAGGCCACCTGCCTTTTCCCGGGCAAGCTTCACAAACTCGGCAACGTTACTGACCGGCAATGCATTGTTGACGAGCATCACCACAGGAGTCTTGGTCACTCCCGCTATGGGAGTGCAGACATTGAGAGGGTCGTAGCTGAAATCGGATTTCAGAATGGAGTGAATGAAGGCGCCACTCGCGTTCATCAAGATGGTGTAGCCGTCCGGCGCCGATCGTTCAACCTGACCCGCCGCCAGCGTGCCTGCCGCGCCGGGCTTGTTCTCCACCACAATAGGCTGTCCAAATGCACTGGACATCCTCGTCGAAACGATACGCGCCGTCACGTCGGTCCCGCCGCCCGGCGAGAATCCCACAATCACGGACAATGGGCGCGTTGGATAATTCTGCGCGAACAGAATCCTGGGGGCTGCTATCCCCGCAGTTGCCATGAGGAAGTGTCTACGCGTTATCAATACCTTCTCCTTTATTGAAGTCTTCTTCAAGGCCCGCACGCACACGTGCCAAGCCGACGGATACCGCCCCGCCGTCCACGACGAGCTCGGTCGCATTGACGTAACTCGATTCCTCTGAGGCCAGGAACAACACGGCTTGTGCAACTTCGTCCGGCCTGGCTGGACGTCCTGCGGGCATGGCTCGTTCATTGGCATGGCGCCACCCCGGCGTCGAGGCCAACGTCATCAACGTCTCGGATACCTGCGCGGGATGGACCGAATTCACGCGGATGCCCCAGTCCAGAAGCTCAAGGGCGGCGCTTTTGGTGACACCACGCAAGCCCCATTTGCTGGCCGCATAGGCAACGCCAGGATGGCCAATCAAGCCCGAGGTGGAAGAGATGTTCACGATAGAGCCTCCGCCTGAATCGCGTATCAGCGGCGCCAATGCCTGGATGCCCAGTGTTGGACCTGTAAGGTTTACGTCGATCACATGCTGCCACTCGCTCTGGGAAATCGCCGATACGCCCGTACGGCTCACGATGCCCGCGTTGTTGACCAGAACATGAAGCGCACCGATGTCCCGCTTGACCCGTTCCGCTAGCGCCGACCAGCTCGCCGCAGACGTCACATCGACTTCGGCGAACGTTGCCCGACCGCGGCGTTCGTGGATGGAGACGGCAACGGCCTCGCCTCGATCTGGACACGTGTCGGCCACCACCACCGTGGCTCCTTCCATTGCGAACAACTGCGCCTGAACACTCCCAAGGCCACCCCCGGCGCCCGTAACCAGCACGGCCTTTCCTGCGAACCGGGTGTCATTGCGCATCAATGCTGTCTCCTGGTGGCTAATATCTTGGTCTGGAACGAGCACACTATCTTCGCTGAACGCCCTTCACTCGCAGCTGCCGCGTCTTCGAAGCATGATTGACAGCATCGAGCATCCGGACGGATATCGCAATTTGCATTTATCAAAGCAATCGTTTGTGATTCCTAAAACGACTTTTGCGCCATGCCAAATGCAAAAAAAAATCGCCGGCAAGCCGGCGATCTTCTTGATGCAAGAACGGCGCAACACCCGCCGTCACAACGAAACACAGCTCTCAGGCAAGCCGCAAGACATACTTCCCGCGCCCTTTCCCATTGGCCAGCACTCGAAGAGGCTCCGCGAAGCGCTCTAGCGGCAGCACGTCAGTAATCTGCGGGCGCAACGCGCCCTTGGCGTGGAGCTCATACAGCCGCTGTTGCACCTCCCTGACTTTTTCAGGCTGGCGATCGCGATAATCGCTCCATTGCAAACCCGATACCGCGATATTCTTGACCAGGAGATAGTTGACTTTCAGTGTTGGAATGCGCCCTGCCGCGAAGCCGATGCACACCACCCGTCCGCACCAGGCGACCGCCCTGAGGGCCGCATCGAAGATGTCGTCGCCCAGCGGGTCCAGCACGACGTCGGCGCCCCGCCCATCGGTACAAGCGAAGACCTGTTGCCTCAGCGATTCGCGCAGGTTGGCCGCGCCCAAGTCGATGATGTGATCGGCACCCAGCGCGCGCGCTGCTTCTGCTTGCTCTTCGCCCAGCACACCGGCCAGCGCCGTGCCACCCAGCGCCTTGACCAATTGGATGGCGGCTCCGCCCACTCCGCCTGCGGCGCCGTTGACGAGTACTGTCTCGCCTGTCTTGAATTGACCGCGTTCCACCAGCGCAAAATAGGCGGTCTGGTAGACCAGGCCCATTCCCGCTGCGTCGCTGTCGGATATCGTTTCGGGCAAGCGGTAGCACGACGCGGCGGAGGCGACCAGGCGCTCGGCAAAGGCGCCGAATTCGACCTGGGCGACCACCCTATCCCCTTTGCGCAGGCCCACGACGCCCGAGCCAACCTCGACTATGGTCCCGGCCGCATCCTTGCCGGGCACGAATGGACGATCCGGCAGGTTCTGGTACTTGCCGGTCATGACCAGGATGTCGGGAAAGTTGATGCCTGCGTGGGTGACATTGATAAGCACCTGTCCCTCGCCGGGTTTGGGTTCGGCCACATTCTCGACCTTGAGGTCCTCGGGCTCGGCGAATTCATGAATAACAACGGCTTTCATAAGTTATTGTCTCCTGTAGTGATGCCCAAAATCTCGCTCGTATGCTCGCCCAGCGCGGGGGCGGCAATGCGAGTGCGTGCAGACCTGAACGACGCGCACACCGGCACGGGCAATGCCGGCATCGGGCGGCCATTGCTGTTCACGACTTCGCGATCGAACAGGCCACGCGCCTTGAAGTGCGGGTCCTGCACCGCCTGTTCAAGATTGACGACCTCCGATACACATACATCGTGCCCCTCGAAACGCTGTGTCCAGTACGACGCCGATTGCGCCCCGATAATGCGTGCAACCTCTGCCCGGATGTTCTCCTCGTCCTGTTCCTGAGCAAGTTCAGGTGCGCCGATGAGCGTCAGGAAGCTATTCCAGAAGCGGTCTTCGAGCGGCGCCGCTGAAAGAAAGCGTCCGTCGGACGTCTTGTAGATGGTGTAACGCACTGACCCGCCGGTAACCAGTTCCTTGCCCGGCTGAGGCCACTGGCCCTGGCTCCATCCATTTCCCAGTCCCCAGTACATCAAGGTGAACAGATTGTCCGTCATGGAGATATCAAGATGCTGTCCTTTGCCGTCCGCGTCGCGCTGGCGCAGGGCGAGCAGAATGTTGACCACGGCGGGATAGGTTCCTGCGGCAAGGTCACCGGTCAGCGTGGGCGGCACGATGGGTGCGCCGCTGGCGTCCGCCGACAAGGCGAGCATGCCTGTCTCGGCCTGAAAATTGAGGTCATGGGCGGCCCGCAGCGCTTTGGGCCCATGCTGGCCATAGGTGGTAATGGAGCAATAAATCAGTCCAGGATTGATCGCCGACAGGGTCTCGTAGCCCAGTCCCAGTCGCTGCATGACGCCTGGCCTGAACTGCTCGACCACCACGTCGACATCCTTGACCAACACCAGCAGCTGTTCCCGATCGGCATGAGCCTTCAAGTCCAGACAAACTGACCGCTTCCCCCGATTCAGCAACACGAAATTCACGCTGTCATCGTCAAAGCGCGGCGCGTAGCTGCGCATCTCGTCGCCACTGGCTCGTTCCAGCTTGATGACGTCTGCCCCTGCCTCGGCCAAAATCAGCGTACACATCGGGCCCGGCAACAGCGTGCTGAAATCCAGCACTTTGATACCTGCAAGCGGCTGCGTCATGAACTTTCCTGATTGTGGCGCGCCCAGGCAACCTGCGCGCGTCGCGCCGGCGCATAGGCTTCCTGGCCCAGCGCCTGGTACAGGCTCTGCGTGACCCGGTAATGGTGATGCAGGCCGCTACGGTTCAAGAGCGAGATCGGCCCTTCCGGGTAGCCAAGGCCCAGACACAGGGTCTTGTCCATATCCGCGGCCGTGGCCAGCCCTTCATCCAAGCGCCGCAGTGCGGCATTGTAATAAGGGCGCAGCAGTCGATTGAGAATGCGTCCAGGAAAATCGTTGCACACGGCCACGACCAAGCCCGCGGCCTCGAAGGCGGCACGGGCCGCCTGGACTGTGGCGGGATCCGTGTAAGGCTTCTTGACCAGTTCGACCAAATTGGTGGGCGCATCGTCGCCCAGGCGGAACCGCGCAAATCCGACCACGTTGGCCGGACCTTCGTCTTCCCCCGTGTGCACGCCCAGGCATTCTGTGTCGAGTTCAATGGCTATGAAGGATGCCTTGTTTGCCCGTTCGACGCCTTGCCGCCATGCATTCGCGGCTCCGCTGCCGACCAGCACGACGCCGTCGCCGTCATTCGCGGCGAACTCCACAAAAGGATGTACTTCGGGAAAAGACAGGCTTTCGCCATGCTGAATGATCTGATAACTCATGGATCACGCTCCGAAAATCTTGTTGCTGTCATAAACATGGAAGCCGGCGCCCGATTTCCTGCCCAGCTTCCCGGCGCCTATCATGCGCTTGACCAGCGGCGGGCACGCCGCCCTGGGTTCATGGGTCAGGCCATGCATGGCCTCCGCCAGCAGCTTCTGGGTATCCATACCTACCATGTCAAGGAGTTCCAGTGGCCCCAGCGGATACCCCAGCGCCGTCTTGACCGCCAAATCGATATCCGCCGGCTCCGCGACGCCCTGGTCCACCATATTGATGACGTCGTTATGCCAGGGAATCAGGAAGTAATTCAGGATGAACCCCGGCGTGTCGCGGGTCCTGACCGGCTTTTGCCCCAACGCTTCGCAAAAAGCCCAGGCCTTGTTGAAGGTGTCATCGGAGGTGACCAGTCCGGGGGACATTTCGACCAGCTTCATCAATTGGGCCGGCAGGCAGAAGTGCATGCCAACCACGCGATCGGCACGGCCGCTGCCACCGGCGATCTCCGTGATGGAGATGGTGGAGGTGTTGGATGCGAAAATCGTGTGCGACGGACACACCTTGTCCAGCCGCGAGAACAGATCGTGCTTGACCTTGAGGTCCTCGAACACGGCCTCGATGATCAGGTCGCATTCCGCCAGATCTTCCGCCTGCGTTGTGCCCTTCCACTGCGCCATGATGGCGTCATCCTGCCCTGCCTCAAGCTTGCCCCGCGCGACAGACTTCGCCAGGAAGGCTGCCGCCTGGTTGCGTGCTTGATCCAGCGCTTCCTGCCGTGCATCGAGCACTATGGTTTTCAGACCGGCACGAGCTATAACAATGGCGATGCCGGTGCCCATTGTTCCGCTGCCGACAATACCGACTGTTTTGATCTCGCTCATTTCTTCTCCTTGTTCAAAAAGCTGCGCCCGATGAGTTGCCGATGAATCTGATTCGTGCCTTCCCATATCTGGGTGATCTTCGCGTCGCGCATCAGCCGCTCGGCGCGGAAATCCTGGCAATAGCCATAGCCGCCATGCAACTGTACGGCGTCAGTCGTCATACGCATGGCCAGGTCCGTCGCCTTGAGCTTCAGTATCGAAGCCTCGATCCCCATGTCTTCCACGCCCTGATCGACCAGATCGGCGACATGCCAAAGCCAGTTCTCGCAGACAGCCAATTCGGCCGCCAGATCGGCCACCATGAACTGGATTCCCTGAAACTCCAGAATGCGCCGGCCAGACTGGCGCCGGTCATTGATATAGGCGATTGCATCCTCGAATGCCGCGCGCGCGATGCCCAATGCATGCGCCGCGACACTGGGGCGCGACTTGTTCAAAGAGCCCAGCAATACGCGCAGCCCTTCCCCCGCGCATGCCAGCACGTTGCTGCGCGGAATGCGGCAGCCCTCGAAGGACAAGGAAGCCGTTCCCGAAGCGCGCGTGCCCATCTTGTGCTCAGTGCCCGTGACGGTCAGCCCTGGAGCGCCCTTTTCGATGATGACAGCGCCAATGGCTTCCTTTGCGCTGTCCACACCCGCCCACTTGCCGAACACCACGTAAACATCCGCCACATCACCGTTGCTGATGAAGATTTTCTGCCCATCGACCACGATTTCCTCGCCGTCTTCACGAAACTGCGTCTTCATGCCGGTCGCATCCGAGCCTGCAGTAGCCTCGGTGATGACAAGCGAAGCCAGGCCGCCTTCGGCGATGCGCGGCAGCACGCGGGACTTCAGCTCTTCGGACCCATACTGGATGACCGGCTTGATCGCGTGGAAGTTGGTGGCCCAGATGATGCCGGTCGATGCGCAGGCCTTCGAGATCTCGCGTACGCAGGCCAGGTAGCAGCGGTACGACAGGGTCATTCCACCATATTCCTCGGGGATGAACATCGCGTTCAGCCCAAGGGCGTTGATCGCCTTGATGTTGTCCCAAGGGAATTCGCTTTCGCGATCGTACGCGGCAGCCCTGGGGGCAATCTCCGTGGCGGCCAGCGACCGTACCGAATCGAGCAGCATGCGCTCCTCGTCCGAAAAGGACAGGCCGGCATCCAGGCGTTCTAGAATATTCACACTTTCTCCTTTAACCTTCCATGTTCATGCGCCAGCGCGCACGTCATAGCGCCACGCTTTGCGCGCCATCGATATAGATCGTCTCTCCACTCAGAAACCCCATGCCTTCCTGGAACAGGGATGTAACCAGCACGGCGACATCCTTGGCGTCTCCAGGGCTCTTGCGCGGTATCCGTTTTTCCAGATAAGCCCGCAAAGGGCCGCTTTCCATCGCGTCGCGGTTCAGGTCGGTGGCGATATAGCCGGGCGCCACGTCAATGACCTGAATGCCGTCCCGGGCCCATTCAACCGCAAGGCAGCGCGTGATGGCGCCCACCGCCGCCTTGGAAGCGCAATAAGACACATTGCGCTTGACGCCCATCTTGTCGTAGAACGATCCGATGTTGACGATCAGGCCGCCGCCGTTCTCCACCAGCAAGGGATGCACAAGCTGGCAGGCGCGCAGCAGCGACACGGCATTGATGTCCATCAGCTTGCGGAATTCATCCATGGGCAGATCGATCGTGGGCGCCTCGGTATGCAGGCCCGCATTGTTCACCAGCCCGCGAACGGGAACGCCCAGCGTCTGGCGCAGCGTCGCCATCGCCTCCTTCAGTGCGTCGCCGTCCATGACATCGCAGCCTACCGGGTGCCAGCGCGCGGCAATTTCGTCCGTTGCGTTATCGACGTGGGGCTTGTCGCCGGACCGGGAAAGGCAGCCGACCTCAAAGCCGCGGCTGGCGAGTTCGTAGGCGATCACCGCCCCGATGCCGCGACTGGCGCCGGTAACGTAGATAAGTTCACGCTTCATGCTTCAGCAATCCTTGAAAGTGGGGGAACGCTTCTCGACAAAGGCGCTCAGGCCCTCGGCTGCGTCGTCGCTGCGATAGGCCAGCGTGGACAGATCCCGTTCGATACGCAGGCCGTCTGCAAGACTGACACGTCCTCCTCTTTGCACCGCTTCACGCGCGAAGTACAGGGCGCACAGGCTGTGCTTCAGATAGGGCTCCAGGAAGCGCTTGCCGATGTCCAGAGGACTGCCATCGTTGTCTATCCGGTTGACGAGTCCCATGCGTTCGCCCTCTTCCGCGGCAACAGTCCTACCGGACATGATCATGTCCAGCGCACGGCCTTCCCCGACCAGGCGAGGCAAGCGCTGAGTACCGCCATACCCCGGGATCAGGCCCAGCTTTACCTCGGGCAGGCCCATGCGCGCGCGATTCGTGGCGACACGGAATGTGCATGAAAGGGCAAGCTCCAGGCCGCCTCCGAACGCATAGCCCTGTATGACCGCCACCGATGGAATCTTCAGATCTGCGATTTGATTGAATACCGCTTGTCCGAGGGCAGCTCCCTGCAGCTCGTCCATGAGCGGCCGGTTCATCAGCTCAGGAATGTCGGCACCCGCGCAGAACGCCTTTTCTCCGGCGCCGGTGAAGATCAGCGCGCGCGCTCCGGAATCCGCCACAGTGGACAGAACGTCACTTATTTCCTTGAGTATGCCGAAGGACAGCGCATTCAACACTTCCGGACGGTTCAGGGTGATGTGGGCGAAGTCGCCGTCGAATTCAAGCAGGACCGTCATGCGGATACCCCTTCATTGTTGGATGCCGAGCTGGCCTTCCAGCGCACGGGCTCTGGCTTGATTCGGCCTTCTTTCAGCCAGATAATCAATTCACGCTTCAGGATCTTGCCGCTGGGCGTCAGCGGAAACGTATCCATCGCGACAAAGTACTCCGGCATGTCGTATTTCGAGAGGCCCGCATCATGAAGATGTTGCAGCACCTGCATGGCGTCCAAGGGCTCGCCCGCCGCACAGATCACGGCCAGGCAGACCTTTTCGCCCAGCCTGTCGTCAGGCACCGGAAAGGCCGCGGACTTCACGATGGACGAATGACGGTGGGCAAGGTCCTCGATCTGCGAGGGGTAGATATTGTGTCCGCCGCGAATGATCAAATCCTTTTTGCGCCCCATGACATGCAGACAACCGTTCTCGTCGATTACACCGAGATCTCCGCTCAAGAACCATCCCGACGCATTGAATGAGCTTTCAGTGGCATCCTGGTTGTCGTAGTAGCCCAGCGTGAGTACGCCGCCCTTTCCTCCGATCTCGCCCGTTTCCCCAGGGGCCACTTCCACATCCGGATCGTCCTGCCTGAAGATCCGGATCTCATAACCCTTGCAGGCCCGCCCGCATGTGGCAACGATAGTGTTGCTGTCATCGCTGGGCAGTGTGTACTGATGCGAGCCGTTTTCGGTCATCCCATAAACATTCTGCGGCTTGACGCCCAAGTCCAGGAAGCGCTTGGCGACCTCCCGGGGTATCGGCGCGCCGGCCATGTAGAAGACATTGACGTTGCCCAACCGGTTCAGACCGCGTTCACGCAAGGCGCTCAACATGTCCATGCCGTGCGTCGGCACACCCATCACGTAGGTGGCACCGGACTCCAGCGCCCAGTCGAGAGCCGAACGGTTGGGAGCAGGGTTGTGCAAGACCAGCTCCATCCCTGCCACCAGGGACTGCTCCAGGGCCACCGTGCCGATATGATGACTCATCGGGCTTAGCGCCAGCAGTATCGTCGACGAGTCATGCTTCCAGTCACTGACCAGGGCACGGCCATTGGCCAGCAAGGTATTGTCGCTGTGCATCACGCCTTTCGGCTCTCCTGTCGTGCCGGATGTGAACGCCAGATACACCACCTTGTCGGGATCCAGCACAGGAGCGCTGGTAATGCCCTCCCCGCCGGCATGATCAGGGAATGGCAGCGCCCCCTCCGGAAGCGGCTCGCTGTGCGCGTCTCCGCCTTGCGGCATTAAGGCGTACAACTGCTTCAGCGTAGCAATGCCCGCCGACTTCTCGAAAATGGAATAGCGGTCTGAATCCGCACCGTAGCCTGGTTGGGTAAACAGGGCTTTGCAGCGTATGCGCGACAGCAGTTTGACGATCTCGGCGTTGGTATAGTTCTGGTGCAACGAGGGGCAGCAGACATAGCCATTTCGCGAGCAGGCCAGGAAAATCAGTACGGCCTCAATGCGGTTGGGCAGCCAGATCGCCACCCGATCGCCGCGTTGAAGACCGCGCTGATACAGTTCCTCCGCAATGGCATCGACGCTGGCAAGCACTTCGCGCCAGGTCAGCCGACGGTAGGGATCGCGCAGGGCGCAGGCGTTGGGCCTGACCCGCGCATGCTCCCTGGCCAGGGTATACAGCGTATCCTGATGCCACACGCCGCTCAGGTAGTTATCCCGGGCGGTTTGTGGGTCGTGCAAAGTCAGAATGGTGCTCATGACACTCCTTCATGAGTATGATTCAACGTGCGACCGCAAGACTTAAATTGCACCCGCATTCCTTAATTGTTCGATCTGGTCGGGCGTTAGCTTCAGCATCTCGGTCAGGATCGCGTCAGTGTCTTCGCCCAGCCGGGGCGGAGCCTTCCGGTGTACCGCAGTCTGGCCATTGATCGCAATACCCAGGCCGATTTGCGGAACCGGACCGCCTGCCGACTGAGCTTGATACAGAAACTTCTGATCCAGAAGGTCATCGTCCCTGGCCACTTCATCCAGCCCGTTGATCGGGCCTGCCGGAATCCGGTGCTGTCCAAATATGTCCAGCCACACGTCCCTGGACTTGCTGCGCAGGATGTCCGCAATCCGGGCAACGATCTCATCCCGATATGTGCGGCGTTGGGCATTGGTCTCATAACGCGGGTTTTCGCCTACCTCAGGCTGGCCCACAGCGCTCCAGAAGCGGCGCCATATCGCGTCATTGCCCAGGCCCAGCGAAATCTGCTTGTCAGCGGTATCGAAAACCTGATAAATGGCGATGACCGAATCCTTGCCGCCGGAGCGCCGCGGCAATTCGTCCGAGCTGAGGTAGGAACTTAGCCGCGGAGCCATGAATCGCGTCATACTTGCCTGCATGGAGACATCGATCTGCACGCCCTTGCCGGTCCGTGCACGGGCCGAATGGGCAGCCAGTACAGCCATTGCCACATCCTGGCCAGCAAGTAAATCGGCCGCTGGCGTGCCGACCTTCTGGGGATCGTTCTGTGCTTCGCCGGTCAGGTCCATGACGCCGGAATAGCCTTCTGCAATCAAGTCGTAGCACGGCAGGTGGCTGCGTTTGCCGAGTAAGCCGAAACCGGTCAGCGTAGCGTGTATCAACCGAGGAAACATGGCTCCCAGTCGCTCATAGTCTATGCCCAGTTTTTTTTGAACCCGCTCCGTCATGTTCACTACCAGCACGTCGGCTTGCGCCAGCAGCTTTTCCAGGATGTCCAGGCCTTCCGGACGGGTAAGATCAAGGACCAGACTGTGCTTGTTACGGTTCACGCTCAAGTACCACGGGGATTCGCCATGCAGAAACGGCGGTCCCCAATGACGCGCATCGTCGCCCAGGCCGGGCTTTTCCACCTTGATAACTGTCGCGCCAAGATCCGCCAGCAACTGCGTACCATAAGGACCCGCAATGGACGTACTCAGGTCTACGACCTGCATGTCCTTCAACAAGCCAGGACCTTCTGCATCTTCCATCCGGGGCAGCTTGATGAACGGCGGTTCACCCGTGTCTTTCAGCATATTCATTACCTTGTGTCGGATCGCTATCTACGCTTAAGCACGATTCATGCCATCTTGCCGGCCCCTGTTGTCATCCGAAGTAAAGGTGGTAAAGTGTCCTGAAATTGTGCAGCGTGTTGCGAGCGAAGACATGTACTCTAAGAACGGTAGACAAATCCAAAATCCTCGTAGTGGCGTTCTTGTACTGGGTCCTGACGGCGCAGCAGTCTTTGCCTCGGGAACCGGGCTTGACGCTCATATCCAGGACAAGCTCGGCACCTTATGGGAAGACCGCGACGTACGCCCGATGTCGGCAATGTTCACCCTCGAGGGAACCAGCGAACCCATGACGGTAGTGTCCTTTGTAGCAGCCGGCACGGGCTGCTTTGTTCTATACCGGCATGACGGTGGCGACCCGCTGTATGAATTCGTCAGCAGCGTCGATTTCTCGGCCGACATCCTTCGCCATTTCGTCACCGATCCATACGAAGCCATGACTGTCGTCGACGACCAGGCCCGCGTACGCTACATGAGCCCGGTTCACGAAAAATTCTTCGGCATCCAGCGGGGCGAAGCTTCCGGCGCGGATGTCAACGCGGTAATCGAAAATAGCCGCCTTCCTGCGGTTCTGCGCTCAGGCAAAACAGAAGTCGGCCAGGTACAAACCATGCGCGGAAAGAGCCGGGTCGTCAGCCGCACACCCATCGTTAACGCCGAGGGCCGTATTGTCGGCGCTATCGGACAGGTGATGTTCAAGAGCCCGGCGGCTGTGGAATCATTGGGGGCGGAAATCAGGCGTCTGCGCCAGGAGATCAGCTTCTATGAACGAGAACTCCCCCGTTTGCGCGGCAATGCGCAGGGAATGGAATCCCTCGTGGGTGAAAGCGATGCCATCAGGAAATTGAAGGAGCGCATCAAGAAGGTGGCCCCTCTCGACGTTTCCGTGCTGTTGGTTGGGGAAAGCGGCGTCGGGAAGGATCTCGTCGCCCATGCCGTCCATCAACTCAGTCCACGCGGGTCCAGGGACATGGTGCTGGTAAACGCCGCAGCCATTCCCGGCGATCTGGTCGAAGCAGAGTTGTTCGGCTACGAAGGCGGCGCTTTCACCGGCGCAGAAAAGCGCGGCCGCACCGGCAAGTTCGAAGAGGCGGATCAGACTACGCTCTTTCTGGATGAAATCGGCGACATGCCCTTGGACATACAGGTCAAAGTGTTGCGCACCCTTCAGGATGGCAGTTTCCAACGTGTGGGCAGCAGCGCTCAGCGCCGGTCCAATTTTCGCCTTATCTCCGCCAGCAACCGGGACTTCCAGCGCATGCTGAACACCGGCGACTTCAGGCTAGACCTTTTTTACCGCATAAGCGCGGTCACCATCCGGGTTCCCCCACTGCGCGAAAGACTGGAAGATGTACCCCTGCTGGCGGACACATTTCTGCAGCGATTCATGCGCCGCCACAATGTTCAGGGGAAATTTTTCGGCACCGGCGTCATGGAGTATCTGCAATCGCTGCCTTGGCCCGGCAATGTTCGTCAACTGCAGCACACGATAGAACGCGCCGCGATTTTTTCCGAGCAGAATGAGATTTCTTGCGAGGACTGCGAGGTGCCCCTAGAGGTAGGTTCAGGAACCGATTTCGAGGTAAATGACATGTTCCGCGAGACGGTGCGCTCGGCCGGCCCTCTTACTGCAACTGAACCGGCCGATGTGCGTCAGGCGAAGTCCCGCGTCGAGCTCGATATGATCCGGGACGCGTTGCTGCGATTTGACGGCAACAAGAAAAGAGCCGCGGAATATCTGGGCATATCTCGCTCTCACCTGTACAAGAAGATTAATGAGCCCGATCCGAATACCTTGTGACGCCCTTCTTGCGCAATTGAACTAAAGCCCCTCGAAGCAAATCACATAGCCCAACGCCAGTGGGCGGCGTCATAGTCCAGCGCCGTCCGCCAGCGGGCAATGTGACGATCGGTGTATCCCCGGGCTATCGGACGGGCAGAATGTCTAAGGCTGCTAGAACGTCGATTTATCCATAGGAACACCGATCCCGAAAAGGTGCTCACTTGTTTGGCGTTGCGGCCGGTCCAGCCGGTATCGCTGCCACGCCGTCGGGTTTGACGTACGTAAGTGTAGTTACGTAGCTCACACCGTCGTAGCGCTCGGACCCGCCGGCGCCTTCGCGCTCGCCCGGCGTGCGGTCGGTATGACTTGCCTCGGCGACATACGTGCCATCCCACGGCATGTCGAACATCACAAGGCCCTGCATATCGCTATAGGCTTCCTTGGCCCAGCCGGACTGCGTGACCAGCGCAACCTTGACCTTAGGCATGGGCTTGCCCTTGAAAAAGATCTTGAACTCGCCCAACTTACCTGACGGCACGATGTCGAACGCAAGCTTTGGCTGCTGTGCCGCGACGTCGGTAATCAGCCGCGCAGCCGGGTAGTACCAGTTCTTCGACTCGGTGCCGTTCCTCTTGGAAATGTACAAAGGATAGGCTGCGTCCTCGGCCACGATCGAGTCTCCCTTCGCAGCTTTGAAGGGCAGCGTAAAGCCAACTCCAGTCTTGTTGCCGTCGGCAGTCTGCTCGCCTTTGTTGGAAACGAGCGTGGCTGTGGGCTTGCCGAACTTGTCGAGCAGGCCCGGCGAGGCCTCACGCAGGTTATCGCCAAATTCGCCGAACTGAATGACAGCAGACTGGCCAGTTGGTTGTTCCAGCCAGATCTGGTGTGCGTGCGCAACGCCATAGCTAAGGGTTAAAAAGATCGAAACGAGGATTTTATGCATGATGAATATGGAATAAATGGTTAGCCGGGATCGAAGATAATCCTATTCTGAGATAATAGCAATGATTCTCATTAAGATCTTCGGAAACGGCTGCCATGACCGTTTGCCTCCCAGTTGAGACCATGATACGTCCATGTCGGACGATACTGGCAAACTAAGCGAAAGCTCCAACCGACTGCCGTAAGTGCTGAACAATCGTGCTCATCTTGGCATCCAGGCGGCTCAAAGGCCCCCCAACAGCCAGCGCAACAATATCTCCATTAATGGGAGTCGGTAGCACTGCGGCGACCATGCCTGTTCCCTCGAACACTCCGCTGCGTGACGCCACAAAGCCAAATTGTCGCAAGTGTTCGACTTGTCGCCGCACTTGTTTCAAACTGGCTTTCTTTACCAATCCTCGGCGGTCTCGTTGGGCTTGATGCACGACTTTCTTCAGCTCGGCTTCATCCAGTTTGCTGAGCAACGCCAAACCGGTACCCGATGTACAAATCGGACGCAGCACACCGGCCACCGTAGGTACAACCGTAGAGCGTTTCTCTTGCTTGACCAATACATAACGAGCATAGGTGCCGCGGCGAACCGCTGCCACGGCTGTTTCACCAGTGACCTGGTTGAGCCGAGCAACTGCTCGAGCCACAAATGGATCAGAAGCCACGCCATCGTCCCCTATCCATTTCCCGAGATGCGCCACTTGCGTAGTGGGCGCATATTCATGCGCCCTTCGATCATGGGTTATGTACGACAAATTCACCAACGTGTTCAATAGGACGGCGGCACTTGACTGGGGAATACCGGTGAGCTGGACGATCTCCTTGAGCGTGAGCGGCATTTGCACCCGATCGAACAACTCCAATAGCTGAAGAGTACGCACTGCGCTTTTGACATTATCCACGGCCTCTCCAACGATCTACAATTTAACGCTGTCCTGTCCGACTATTTGCAGGCAGATATTGAGCCTCTAAAGCGCGGATCACATCCAGATCCAGCAGACCTTCAAGCGTCTCCTGGGCCATTACTTTGGCCGGAAACTGAATACGCTGGCCTGAGTCCACATTCTCTTTCAATACTTGCAGATTCTCCATGACGGCCATAGCGGAACTTTTCAAGGCCAATAAGGGATGGGTGATGATACTCACGACTCCTTTAAGCTGCGCCGGATCAATGGAACTAAGCCAACCAAGGTTAGCCAACATCAACGGGGCCGCCGTTTGTTGGCGCACTGCCTTCAGTATATCGATGTCCTTGACCGCTGGGCTGATGAGTTTTATGACATCGGCACCCGCATCGGAGTAAGCCACAGCCCGTGCCATAAGCTCTTGCGGATCGACTGCATCTGTTCTGGCAATGATCAACATATTCCTATTGCGGCGCGCAGCGACCGCGGCTTTGATCTTTCCTATTGCCTCATCGATATGTACTAGAGGCGGGTGGTTATTAAGCAGTGGGCATTGCTTGGGAGAGCGCTGATCTTCAAGAGTCACCGCTGATGCACCTGATTTTTCGAAGTCAGCAACCGTTTTCATCACGTTGATTGCGTTCCCGTACCCGTTATCGCCATCGGCGAAGACGGGTATCGATACCTTGGCGCACACTCTACGCACGACATCCACCATGTCCGACTCTGTGTAGAGCTCGACATCCGGCATGCCAAGTAGCGATGCGGACACGCTAAATCCTGAAACCAACACTGCTTCGAAACCCGATTTCTGGGCAATAAGAGCGCTCAGGGTGTCGTAGCAACCCGGAACAACCAATGGCTCCGGTGAGTCAAGACGGCTTCTTAAGTCATATGCTTCAGTAATCATCGCTATGGGTACCTTTCATGTCGCAGATGGATCTAGGGGACTGGAAAAACAGTAACGATGCGCCGGTCCATACTCAAGAACTCCGTGTAAAACATCCCTCCAGATTCCACATATGTGGAATCTGATCGATAAAACGAAGGGTTCCGATTGCCCCATCGACAGCCAAGGCAGCAAACTATAAAAAACTACACGGAGGCTAAATGAAAACCTTATATTCGATTGCAGTCAGCGCTTTTTTAGCGGCATTTTTTTCTGCAACAGCACAGGCACAAGCTGAGGACTTCCCGAGTAGGCCCATAACAATTATCGTGCCGTTCGGCGGTGGCAGCGGATCGGATGCATCCGCGCGTTACTTTGGCGAAAAAATGGGTCGAATCCTTGGCGAAAGCATCATCGTCGAGAACAAACCGGGGGCCGCAGGCGCCATTGGCATGATGGCTGCAAAAAAAGCTCCGGCGGATGGTTATACCCTCGTCCAGGGCGGTATCTCGCCAAGCGTCGTCAACGCCGTCCTGGTCAAGGACTTGGGATATGACCCTATTAGTGATTTCGTACCATTGCTGGGGTATGGAAGAAACATGAATGTATTGGCGGCGCCGGCCGAATCCAACATCAAGAACATGGCGGATTTAAAGGAAACGGTGAAGGCGTCTGATCAGTCGCTGAATGTAGGCACGTTTTCAACGACGTTGCAGCTTGCCGTCTCCTGGATGGGTGACTCCCTGGGCTTGAAATTCACCAACATACCGTACAAAGGGCAGGCACAAGTCCTTAACGATCTGATGGGCAAGCAAATCGATCTTGCTCTTATCGATCTTGGCGGTGCCACCACCTTGTTACGCCAAGGAAAAATACGCGCTATCGCAGTAACGGGCGAAAAAAGAAGCCCTGACTTTCCGGACGTACCGACCGTGAAAGAAAGTGGCGCATCGGATTACGTGCTTTATAGCTGGAATGCGTTTTTTACACGCTCGGAAGTTCCCGAGCCGATACGCGCCAAATTGGCTGATGCGATCAAACAGGTCATGACCGACCCAGACACCGTTAATAACTTCTACAGCCCAAAAGGAACGGAAGGCGTGCCCCTGTCCTCCAAGCAAATGAGGGCTCTGCAAATCCAAGAAATCGAACGGTTCAAACAGGTTGCTCAAAAATTGGGCATTGAGAAACGCTAGCGTACTTCTCGGCCACGTAGTGATCAGAGCTCATCAAGGAATATTTGTGTATCCCAACCGTAATCCGCTAAAAGAAAAACTCGCGCAGGACAAGTGCATCCACGGCTTGTACATCCAGACTGCAAGCCCCGACAACGTAGAAATGGCGGCGGCTGCGGGCTTCGACTACATTATTCTGGACCGCGAGCACGGCTCCTTCGGTTATTCGGAAATGCTGCAGATGATTCGTGCCGCTGAAGCATCCGGAATTGTTCCGGTAGTTCGCGTCAGCCACAACTGTGCGTCAGAAATCCGTAAGGCGCTTGAAGCCGGAGCCCTTGGCGTATATGTTCCGGATATCCAAACCGCCGAACAAGCAGAAGCGGCGGTCGCAGCGGTTAAGTTCCGTAGCGCTGAAACCAAAGGGCTGCGAGGCGCATGCCCCACAGTACGTTCTGCCCGATCTCGAGGAGCATCCGAGTGGCCCAAGTATGTAGATTGGTCGAATAGAAATACGGTTCTCAGCCTTCTGATAGAAAGCCAAAAGGGCCTGGACAATCTCGACAAGATCCTGCAGACATCAGGCATCGACACCATCATTATGGGTCGGTTCGACCTCGCCCAGGAAATGGGCCTGAAGGGCGACCGCTATGGTAAAGAAATGTCAGAAAGATTCGATTTGTTTGCAGACCAATGCAAACGCGCGGGCGTTCCTTATTTGGCAAGGCTAAGCAGCCTCAACGCTGATAAGGCCGGAGCTGAGTACGACTACTGGGTCCGGCGTGGCGCACGCATATTCAATTTAGGATCAGACCGGGAGCTCATCGCCCGCTCCTTCTCACAAGCGCTACATCCGTTGGCGCCTTCAATCCGGGAGCAGGAAGGGTCTGGAGCCTGAGCTGCCAACTCGCTATCCATGGCCCGGTTAGATGGATGCCTAAGTCATTTGTCGATTTTGGTGCCTCCGTCTCAAATAAATACAATTTCGTTATGCTTCGAGGATAGTGGCGTGTTTTAGAAATTTGCATGTCTGCAGCGCGATTAAGCCAGTATCGGCGCCTAAATTCGGCTATTTCGATTTCACCATTTATCGGCCCTCCGGATTGCGCAATCACAGCGTTGACTCCTACCATGCGATCTTCAGGATGCAAGCAAGGGGTAAGAATGTCCGTGAACACGCCGGTCGATGAGGCGGCCTTGGGATTACAGCGTTTGCAAGAGAGCACGCTGCTACGCCAGCGGCGTACCGTCGATAGTGCTCAAGGACCTCTCTTGACTGTCGATGGGCGTCAATACCTGGCATTTTGCAGCAATGATTATCTCGGTCTTGCAAATCACGCTGCGCTGATCGCCGGCGCACGGTCCGGTCTTGATAGATTCGGAGTGGGCGCGGGTGCATCAGCCTTGATCTGCGGGCACAGTCGTGTCGTGGAAGAACTGGAAGTGGCCCTGGCGGCGTTTGTAGGCATGCCCAAAGCCCTCTATTTCTCCAACGGCTACATGGCAAACGTGGGAATAATTCCGGCGCTGGTCGGCTCCGGCGATACCGTATTTTCCGATAGCCTGAACCACGCTTGCCTGATCGACGGAGCCCGTTTGTCGAATGCGGAAATCCGCGTGTATACGCATGGCGATTTGACGCAACTGGAGCATCTCCTCGCGACAAATACCGGTACGCGCAAGTTGATCTTATCTGATGGTGTATTCAGCATGGACGGCGATATCGCTTCCGTGCCAGAACTTCTGTCGCTGTGCGAACGATACAACGCTCTGCTCTTGCTGGATGACGCACACGGTTTTGGCGTGCTGGGTACGCACGGCAGCGGCACCCTGTCCCATTTCGATCTCTGTTCGCCGCGCGTCTTATATATGGGAACTCTGGGGAAGGCGGCAGGAGTCGCGGGCGCATTTGTGGCCGGCGACGCAACGCTCATTGAATGGTTGTTGCAACGGGCCCGTACATATGTGTTCAGCACGGCGAGTCCACCGTTGCTGGCCAGTGCTTTACTGGCTGCATTGGGGGTAGTGCAGTCCTACGACACGCGGCGCCAACACCTGCGCCGGTTGATCAGGCAGCTGCAAGAGGGCTTGGCAAATCTGCCATGGCGTCTATTGCCGTCAGAAACGGCGATCCAGGCGCTTGTCGTGAAAGACAACGCGTTGGCGCTCGACTTGATGCAAGCGCTACTCGAGCAAGGGCTTTGGGTACCGGCAATTCGGCCTCCGACGGTACCTGAACACACTGCCCGTTTACGGATATCTCTATCTGCCGCGCACACCAGCGAACACGTGAGACGCCTTATTGCAGCGCTGCAAGGCTTGGCGATGAAGCATGTCGGATAACTCTTCCAGCATATCGTCAACATGGCGTTCGGATATGGTCAAGCGCAGCCTGAAAAGCGTTTGGCATCCTTGTACTCAGATGCAACATCATGAGACCGTGCCGCTCGTTCCTGTTAGCCATGGTCGCGGCGCCTGGTTATACGACGCCGACGGCAAGCGTTATCTGGATGCCATTAGCTCCTGGTGGGTAAATCTGTTTGGCCATGCTAATCAGCGTATCAACGCGCAAATCAAGGAACAATTGGACAAGCTTGAACATGCGATGCTGGCTGGCTTCACCCATGAACCAGTGATCCGTTTATCGGAGCAACTCGCAGCGCGCACGGACCATGCACTCGGCCATTGCTTTTATGCTTCAGACGGGGCTTCAGCAGTAGAAATTGCATTGAAAATGAGTGCGCATTTCTGGCGTAATGCCGGGCAATCCGCCAAGCGGGAATTCGTTTGCCTGAAAGGCAGTTATCACGGCGAGACCATTGGTGCACTTGCAGTCACCGATGTGGCTTTGTTCCGCGATGCTTATGGTGCATTGCTGCAGCCCGCACATGTTGTCATGTCGCCCGATGCGCGTGCTGCTCGAGACGGTGAAACGGCGGCCGACGTGGCGCGCCGCGCGGCAGGCTCGCTAAAGACGCTGCTGCAGCAGCGGGCACGACAAGTGGCTGCGGTCATCATCGAACCGTTGGTGCAATGTGCCGGCGGGATGGCCATGCATGATCCTGACTACTTGTCAGAAGTGCGCGCTTTATGTGATCACTATCAGGTGCACTTGATCTTTGATGAAATTGCGGTGGGTTGCGGCCGTACCGGCACTTTTTTTGCATCTGAACAGGCAGTTGCCTTGGAGGGCGAAGAAATCCGCGTCTGGCCCGATTTCGTATGCTTGTCCAAGGGCATCAGCGGTGGTTACCTGCCTTTGTCGCTGGTCATGACAACGGATTCGATCTATCAGGCGTTTTACGATACGGATATTTCCCGGGGATTTCTGCATTCTCATTCGTATACCGGCAATCCCTTGGCGTGTCGCGCGGCATTGGCCACCTTGGAAATATTCGAGCAAGACGATGTGCTCAATATGAATCGGGAGCGTGCACGCCGCATTACGGCGGCGCTGCAGCCGTTGGCTCATCACGCATATGTTCAAAATTTCAGGCAACGCGGCATGATTTGGGCGTTCGATGCCGCGATAGATGGAGCCGCCGCAGCAGCCCGTTTTTCAAAACGTTTTTTTGTCGAAGCGCTCGCGCATGAGCTGCTCCTTCGGCCGATAGGGCGAACCGTCTACTTAATGCCTCCGTATATTCTGGACAACAACGAATGCGACATGTTGGCGGCCCGCACGACAGCCGTATTTGAAAAGGTGATTGCTTATGCATAGTCTGAAATGCGCATACTTCGTTGCTGGTACAGACACGGAAATCGGCAAGACGATGTTCGCCAGCAGCCTGTTATATGCGCTCACCCAAATCGGAGTACGTACTGCGGGCATGAAACCAGTCGCCGCGGGCGCGGAACTTCGCCAAGGCACATGGCATAACGAAGACGCGGACGCGCTGGCCGCACAGGCCAGTGTGACGCTGCCATCCGCGCTGACGACGCCTTATCTGCTTCGTGAGCCGACGGCTCCGCATATCGCGGCACAATCGGAAGGCTTGACGATAGATTTGCCACATATACTGGATTGCTACAAGCAGATTGCCAAGCGTGCCGAAGCAGTGGTGGTTGAAGGCGTCGGCGGATTCCGGGTGCCATTGAACCAAACTTTTGATAGCGCCGATCTGGCGCAAAAATTGGGTTTACCCGTCATATTGGTGGTTGGTATACGCCTGGGCTGCATTAATCATGCACTGTTGACCGCAGATGCGATTGCTGCGCGTGGATTGCACCTGGCCGGTTGGGTTGCCAATATTGTGGATGACGAGCTACTTAACCGTAACGCCACCATAGAGGCGCTTGCCTCGCGTATAGCGGCGCCTTTGCTGGGCGAGGTTCCAAGGCTTGGCACCAAGGTTCGCGCTGGAAGAGAACTGGCGCAGACTGCAGCCAGCTATCTCAGTTTTTCTTCTCTCGCGGACTGGCCGCATGAAATGGATCTGCGTTCAAATCCCAGTGCCGAACGATACTCAAGGTAACGTTGTTACCGCCCCGCAAGCAGCCGCGTAGCGGTATAGGTCATAACGTCTTTTTCTCGCTGATTTTTTACATCGATCTTCGACACCACAACGGCACGATTATGCTGCGATGTCGGACGGATGGACGTAATTTCAATTTCGGCCCGAATTGTGTCGCCCACCATGACCGGTGCCAGCATCTTCTTGTGGACTTCCAAAAGAGCCAGGCCCGTGCCCTGGATCATGCCTTGCATGATGAAACCCTCTATCAGTCCATAGGTCAACGCGCCAGGCACAGGCCTGCCGTTCATCGCGCCATGCTCGAAAGTGGTGTCGATGAATATCGTTTCCAGCATGCCAGTGGTGCTGATGAAGTTGATTAAATCGGTTTCAGTGATCGTGCGGCGAAACGTGTTGAATCGCTGGCCTTCAGAAATATCCTGCCAGTAAACGCCCTGGCCAAGCATTTGTACATCGCTCATCATCTTTGTCCTTGTGAAGCTCAATTGCACTAAGCGGATCCACAGTGCCCGCCGAGTGTAGATAAGGGATGGCCGCTAAACTCAGGGCCATCCCTATGCACGCCCACGATTTCCGTGGCAAGCCGGGGACTTACTTGTTACCCGCGTTGGCAGCCTTGACGACTTCACCCCAGCGGGCATACTCGCTCTCTATATAGGCCTTATAGTCCTCCGCGCTGCCGCCCAAGACGATTGTGCCTTGTTGCTCTAGTTTTTTACTGACTGCTTCGGATTTCAGCGCTTTATTGATCGCTTTGTTCAGCACTTCTATCACCTCGGGTGGCGTACCTGCAGGCGCCACTATGCCTTGCCACGCAAGACTCTCGAAATTCGGGATCAAGCTTTCGGATACGGTGGGAACATCCGGCATGACGTTCGAGCGGTTTTTGCTGGTGACTGCCAGGGCCTTCAATGTTCCGGCCTTCACCGGCGAAATCGCTGTATTTAGCGTAGTCGTTGTGAACTGCGTTGCGCCGGCGATCAAATCTACCTGTGCCGGGGCTGTGCCTTTGTAGGGCACGTGCACTGCTTCGCCCCCGACGGCGCTGAGGATATGCGCGGCGGTCAGGTGTTCGATGGCCCCTGTGCCGGACGAAGCATAGTTGTATGTGCCTGGCGAGGCTTTCAATAAGGCGATAAGGTCCTTGGGCGTTTTGGCCTCGACTTTGGCATTGATTGCCAGTACCAAAGGCACCGCAGCAGTAAGGCCGACGGCGGCGAAATCCTTCAAGGGATCGAAGCCCACCTCCTTATACACCCACGGGGCGATGATGATGGACGAGGTGTTGTAAAGCAAGGTATAGCCGTCGGCGGGCGCGTGCACCAGCGACGCCGCCGCAATATTGCCTGCCGCGCCGGCCTTGTTTTCCACCACGATGGTCTGCCCCAATTCCTTGCTCATCTGTTCGGAAAGGATACGAGCCACATTATCCGTTGGTCCGCCGGGTGCGAATCCGACAAGAAGCCGTACGGGTTTTTCGGGCCATTTAGTCGTCGCAAGGGCACTGTTCATGCCAGCCAGCATCAACACGGACGCAGCGCCGAAAGATAAAAATGTACGTGTGGTTTTATTCATGTCTCACTCCAGAATTTTTAGGAAGTTTTTATGAGGACTTCTTTACACTGTTGCAATCGGATTCAGCGGAGAACCGACTGCTCCGGGCAAATACAACGGAGGGGCGGTCAGCATGAATGCATGGCGACCGTTCTTATGAAGCCAAGTGGCGAGCTTGGTCAAATGCCAGAGTTCGCCCAGATGGATGCCCAGCTTGAATAAGCAGTGTTCATGCAAAGGCAAGAGCGCATGGCAGCCATCTCCGTGGAAGTCGTAAGGCCGATGCTCCACCGCGTAGTTATCGGCAATCAAAGCAGCCAGCCCGCTTTGATCCACCCATTCCCGCAGCCTGCTATCGGCTCCATCCAGAACCGCACACGAATTTGCCAGCTTATCGGCATCCGGTTTGCCGCCCATGGACAGAATCAAGTCGGCAAAGCCCGTGTGCAGGCAGACCATATCGCCGCGTCGTACGTCGATCTGGTCCTTCTCTATGACGGACATCAAATCCTCGTAACCCACCAGCCTTCGTGCGTCCCCAAAATGGCGGCGCAAATCCAGCATGACGGCACGCCCTTGTATTCCGTGAGCCGCCATATGCTCGATGCCCAGCCGATGGGCCTTGGAAGAGCCGTCGACTGTATGGTCAGGATGTGAGAAATCATCTTCAGGCCGGAAACCGTTATAGAAAACCGTCTCTGCCTCGCCATCGCCGTTGGCATCGAAGTGTGAGCCGATATGCGACAAAGCATCCCACTGGGTGGAGTACTGCAGGCTCATCGTCACCATATCGTCGCAGGCGACGTCGGTAGTATTGTGGTCGTGCTCGAAAGAATGAAGAAAGACGGACTTGCCGTCGACGCGCTTGGTGGCGGTAAGCTTGGGCGGATGTCTGGCCGGATTCAGCACATTGCCGCCAGGCAGGTCCAGGGGCAGGCTCAGGCTAAAAACCCGCCCAGCCTTCACTTCTGCAACCGCCTCCAGTATCTTTTCGGATGTCAGCAAGTTGAGTCGACCCAGTTGATCGTCGTCTCCGAATTCGCCCCAGTTCGAGCCTTCGGGCCTGTTTTTCCAGCGTCTTGTCACGTCATTCTCCTTTAGCTTGCAAGCGTTCTCTGATGTTGTGTTGCGGCGCGCGTGTCAACGGTCTCGCCTGTAAGGCGCATGAGCTCATGCCGCTTGATCTTTTGAGTTTCTGTCTTCGGGATCTCATCGACGAACCCGAAGAAACGTGGAATCATGTAGTCGGGGATGCGGCCTGTCAGAAAGTTTTGCAGCGCCTCAGGCGTTACGGGCTGGGACGTTACAATCACCGCCTTGATCTCTTCACCCATAATCTCGTCTGGCACGCCCAGCACCGCGCAGTCTTTGACGGCGGCATGCTTGAGCAACTGTTGTTCTATCTCGGTGGGTGCGATCATTTCGCCGCCGCGGCGTATCAGTTCTTTCACCCGGCCGTCGAAATATAGGTAGCCATCCTCGTCCAGATAACCGCGATCCCCGGTATATAGCCAGCCCTGCT
The DNA here is from genome assembly GCA_036675955.1 of Orrella sp. Taxonomy (GTDB): domain Bacteria; phylum Pseudomonadota; class Gammaproteobacteria; order Burkholderiales; family Burkholderiaceae_B; genus Pollutimonas. The sequence goes on from JAKFDW010000175.1 coordinate 38,871, forward strand.
TGAGCGTGGCCGCGGTGCTCTCGGGATTATTCCAATATTCGGTGAAGAACATGCCCTCTACGGACGATGACGCTGTGATCTCGCCCTTCTCCCTGACGCCCAGTGGCTGGCCTTCGGGGTTGCGGATAGATATCCCGACACCCTGACGTGGCCGGCCAACGGAGCCCAGACGTGTTTCATCCGCGGTGTTCATCGTGACCCAGCCGCCCGTCTCCGTCATGCCATATAGCTCATTCACTCTGATGCTGAAACGGCTTTCTATCTCTCGCCACACACGGTCCGGGGCACCCCCACCGACACACCATCTGAGCTGGTGGCCGCGCCGTTCTCCAGGGTGCTGTTTTTCGAGAATGGACAATACCGTACCTACGTAGGTAAACCCGGTAGCCCCGTATGCAATGGCATCTTCGAAAAACCGGCTGGCTGAAAATTTAGGCAACAACACCATGGTGGCACCCGCCATCAGTGTTGATGTCACTGCATACATTTGAGGATTGGCATGAAACAGCGGCAAGAAAACCATGATGCGGTCGTCTGACGAGACTTCCAGCGAACGCACCATATCGTTGCCCGCCGATACATACGCCTGATGCGGCAGCACCGCGCCCTTCGGCAGACCGGTGGTTCCGGAGGTGTAAAGAATGCTGTTGGCGGACGTGGGCTCGGGTTCGCGGTCGCGCCGCCAGCGCGCCGGCGCGTCTAAGCAGGGAACATCCAGTGCGGCGTCGATCATCTCTTTGCGCAGGCAATCTGCCAAGCCATCGATGACATCGCGTTTCGCCTCGTAAAGCTCTGGCTCGATCAGCACCAGATGCGCTTCACTCTGGCTTAGCGTATACCGGAGTCCTTCTCCTACGAGGCTGACATTCAGCGGCACGGCAATGGCGCCCAGTTCACTGATGGCAAACCAGCTCACCAGGAAGGCGGGACGGTTTCCGCACAACAGCGCGACACGGCTTCCGGCACGTATGCCTATATCGTGAAGCCGCTTGGCAAAGGCGGCAACCATCCCTGCCATTTCGCCGTAGCTTATTTCCTCCGTTCCATAAACCAGGAAGATCTTCTCAGGCTGACTGTCGGCATGCACATATAACTGGTCGGTGATCAAGCCGTTTTCCTCTCTTGTGTTGTTTGGTCTTTATCCTGTTCAATACTCTGGCTGAATTTGAAGAGGTGTTTGCCTATGGTGTTCTTCAGAATCTCTGAGGACCCGCCGGCGATTTCGTAGGCCTTGGCGTCGCGCAGATATCGTCCGAAGGGCGCATTCTCGGTCACGCCATAGGCCCCGCATATCTGTACCGCCTGTTCCGCTGTTCGTGTTGCGACACGGCTTGCCAAGAGCTTCGCTTCGCTCGAGTACCGTGCAATATCCTCATGACGATCCAGTGCGCGGCATGCTTCGTAAACCAGTAGACGAGCCGCGTCGATTTCAGCCATCATGTCGGCGAAATACCATTGGATGCCCTGAAATCCGATGACTCGTTGGTCGAATGCCGTCCTGCCTGCGGCAAAAGCAAGTGCTCGATCAAATGCTGCCCGAGCAATGCCAATGCTGATCGCCCCCGCCACCGTGCGCGAAAAATCCAAGGTTGTCACTGCCTGACGCACACCTTTGCCTTCTTCACCGACAAGATGGTCTGGCGGCAGCAGCACATCGTCGAGAATCAGATCGACATGCGGGCCATTGCGCAAACCGAAGGTACTGGCGTTGGGGCCTTGTTCTGTGGATACGCCCGGCATGTCGTTGCGCACGAAGAAAGTCGACACGCCCACGTCAGTTTCGGCCAGGATGATATAGGCTTCCGCCGCCGACCCCGAGGTAATGAACGATTTGCGCCCGTTGATTTTCCAGCCATCCGGAGTTTTTGTCGCTTTGGTATCCAGGCTACGGATGTCGCTGCCATGATTGGCTTCGGTCAAGGCATACGAGGTGATCAGGCCTTGTCTGAATTGAGGAAGCACCTGTTGCTGCAGTGATGCGCTGCCAAACAGCTTGATCAATGTTTGCGCCTGGAGGATGGTAATCAAGCTGATGCCGACCGCCGCACTCGCGTACGACGACTCTTCAAAGACGGCTGCGCACTCAGTGAAGCTGGCGCCGCGCCCACCCCATTTTTCCTCGAGCGTCAGCGATGTATAGCCTTTTTGTGCCAACCGCTTTATGGACTCTGTCGGGTAGAGATCCTCGCGATCTACTTGATCCGCAAACGGCAGTACGTCGGCCGCTACCGCGGCGCATAGTTCGTCCAGGAAACCGGCGCCGACGATATCGCGCCATAGTTTCCGGCTCCATTCATAAGGCTGCGGGTGTATCGCGCTCACAACTGTCTCCTTTGAACCTGCCAGGCACATCTGCCTGTGCTGGAGAATCTACTAGGCTATGACCCAAAGTCCTGTTAGAGTCTTTAGAAGTTCCGTCAGATGGAACAAAAGTCCCGCAATATAGAACAAGGTTGTCTATATGAGAGAAAAAACAGCTGGCGACACCACGGCGCCATCAGATACGGTGCAGAGCGTCAAACGTGCGCTCGAAATCCTGCATATCCTGTCGTTCAATGCATCGTCGTCGGGTATGCGCTTTTCTGACCTTCAAGCACAGAGCGGTTTAAGCAAAGGCACGCTGCATCGCCTGCTCAAGTCGCTTTTAATCGGAGGATTTGTCGAACAGGCTGCCGGTAGCCGGGTCTATTACCTTGGTCTGGAATTTCTTTCCATGGGCGAGCGGGCGGCCAATCGGCTGGATATCAGGGCAGTGACGCAACCAAGCCTGGAGCGTCTTGCGCTCGCTACCGGCGATACCGTCATGCTGACGATACGCAGCGGCCTTGATGCCGTATGTATCGATAGACGTGAAGGCTCCTTCCCTGTGAAGGTGCTGACTCAAAATGTGGGGACAAGACGCCCACTGGGTGTCGGCTCTGGCAGCCTTGCACTGCTTGCAGCGGCACCCGACGATGAGGTCGAAAACGTATTGAGGCGCAACAGCCACCGCCTGGCGCCTTACCCCAGCGTCAGTATCGATGCACTGCGCATGGCGGTTGCCGACGCGCGTGAGCGCGGATACGCGTTCAACCCCGGGCATTTGCTGAAAGGGATGTGTGGAATTGGCGTAACGATATATCTAGCCAAACAGCCTGCCGCCGCCCTAAGTATCGCCGCCTCCCATGGCCGCATGAATATCGAGCGGCGCAAGGAAGTCGCCGAGATGCTCAAGCGAGAAGCTGCAAAAGTTACTCAGTCGTTGGGCGCAAAGTAGAGCTGCGCTGATTGGCTCGCCGCTAACGATACCTTCTTCCGTGAGCACCTAATGAAGCGCCTCGGCGATCCGCAGATGTAACGACGAGCGCCCCTCCACCGTGGTTCATCAACCCTCGTCGGCGGCCTTGCGCCGGAAATAGGCCTGCACCTCTCGTTGGGTGTTTTCGATGTGCCGTCGTAAAAGCAACACCGCCTCATTGACCTCCCCACGCTCACACGCGTCCAGAATCTTTACGTGATCGCCATGCGAGCGCTTGTGGCCCGCCACCGCGCTTACACGCTGGCGCATGATCTTGCCCATTTGATCCTGCACTGACTTGATGAGCGCGAGAAGCCGAGGCCGGTGGGCGGGCGCATACAGACATTCATGGAAACGAGCATTCAGTTCGCTCCAGCCTTCTTCAGTAATAGCGGTATCGTAGGCATCCAGCAGTGCTCGCGCATGGGCGATGTCCGACTCAGCCATATTCGGCACGGCGAGCTCAAGCGCGCGGCACTCGGTGGCGATGCGTATGTCGAGCATTTCTACATAATCCGCTACCGTCAACACTGCGACCGTTGCCCCAGCGTTCGGCGTGAATAACACCAGCCCCTCCGACTGCAGCCGCATCAGCGCTTCCCGCACCGGTATCTTGCTCAGACCAAGTTCGGCGGCAATGTCGTCCTGGCGTATAGGGGTTCCTTCGGCCAGCGACCCGTCCAGGATCCGTTTGCGTAATACCCCGTACACCCGATCGGTTGCCGTGGCTTTCTTATTAGCAGAATTCATCATATCAATAGCTCAGTCCATGACTAGCCAGCACGCCGGCTACACCGCCGTACTATACCGCCCGGCCATACTCTCCACCGTATTGAAGCGACAATAATTTATTATATTTCAACAAATCGTATACTATTTATATAAATAATATCTAAAATATAAAAGCATTCACAGTTCACTTATCGCACCGAAACGGCGCAATACATTCTTTTCATTAACTTTTTCCAGTGAGTCTAGCCAACAATGAATAGCAGCGTTCCTTCCTTCGACAGCGCGATCGGGCCAGTCCTGAAAGCTTACAATGAGTCAGTCCTGACCTACGCTCCCGCCTCTCCCGAACGCGCCGCCTTGCAACGGGAACTCGAATGCCAAAGCAAAAGTGCAATCAAGATTCCATTAGTCATCGGCGGCGAACACATCGATACCGATACGCGCGTTGACCTCACTTCTCCGCACGATCACGGCCATAAACTGGCCACCATCAGTCAGGCGGCAGACAAAGACATCAAACTCGCCATTGACAGGGCAATCAAGGCCCGTGAAGACTGGTCCCGCCGATCACTTCAGGACCGATCGGCTGTCTTTCTGAAAGCCGCTGACTTGTTGGCCGACAAGTACCGCCAGCACCTGAACGCCGCCACCATGTTGGGCCAAAGCAAAACCATCCAACAAGCGGAAATCGACTCGGCCTGTGAGCTCATCGACTTCTTGCGCTTTAATGTTCAATTCGCCCAGGAAATCGCAGGCCAGCAACCCAACTCGTCCAGAGGCTTGCGCAACCTGACCGACCACAGGCCGCTTGAAGGCTTTGTCTACGCAGTAACGCCGTTCAACTTCACGGCCATCGGCGGTAATCTGGCAACAGCGCCGGCGCTCATGGGCAACACCGTCATCTGGAAGCCAGCGGCCACCGCGGCGCTCAGCAATTACACTTTCCTGCAGCTGCTAGAAGAAGCGGGCTTACCTCCAGGTGTTATCAATTTCGTGCCTGGGAGCTCCTCAGACATCAGCACGCAAGTCCTGCAGCATCCGGATTTCGCCGGCCTGCACTTCACCGGCTCCACCGCGGTCTTCGACTCGCTATGGCTGCAAGCCGCCCAGAACCTGAAATCGTATAAAAGCTACCCTCGCCTGGTGGGTGAGACCGGCGGCAAGGACTTCATCCTCGCGCATCGGTCGGCGGACATCGACACCCTCGCCGTCGCGCTGCTGCGCGGGGCCTTCGAGTACCAGGGCCAGAAATGCAGTGCCGCCTCGCGTGCCTATATACCGTCATCGATATGGCCCGTGCTGCGCCCCCGGCTGCTGGAAATGGTCGCGGACATTAAGATGGGCAATGTCCTCGACTTGTCCAACTTCATGGGCGCCGTCATCGACAAAAAGGCTTTCCACCGGATTGCACGCTATATCGAATTAGCGCAGGAAGGCGGCGGCGCAAAGATCCTGATCGGCGGCAACACGGACGACAGCACCGGCTACTTCGTCACCCCGACCATCGTGCAGGTCGACGACCCAGGCCACACGCTGATGCAAGAAGAAATCTTCGGTCCGGTGCTGTCGCTCTATGTTTATGAAGATAGCCGCTGGACGGACATACTGGAGCTTGTCGATACAACCAGCCCCTACGCGCTGACCGGCGCCATCTTCGCGCAGGACCGGCAAGCAGTCAGCGATGCGAACAACGCTTTGCGTTATGCGGCGGGCAACTTCTACATCAACGACAAGCCCACTGGCGCCGTTGTCGGACAACAGCCCTTCGGCGGCGCCCGCCGCAGCGGCACCAACGACAAGGCGGGCTCCGCCTTGAATCTCTTGCGCTGGGTATCGCCCCGGACAGTTAAAGAAACCTTCCTGCCTGCCACCGAGTACGGCTATCCCCACATGGGCTTTTAGTGGGCGGTTTTAAACGGATATTGAAGTGTCCATCAGGCTTAGGCCACAGCGCTATGTAAGTGGCGATAGCCCCGCATGCACAACGGTTTGCGGGGCTGAATGGTGTTCAATTGGTGCTGATCCCGGCAGCTTTTATCAGCGCGCCCCAACGTTTGCTATCGGATTGGACCAGTTTGTTGGCGGCTTCCGGCCCTTGGAAATTTGCCACCCCACCAGACTCCAGAATTTTGGCCTGGATCTTCTCGTCGGCCAATACGGCCTTGACCGCCTCCGACAACTTTTGGACGACAGCCGCCGGCGTGCCCTCTGGGGCGGCAAGGACCGTCCACGACGTTGTTTCCAGCTCGGGGAACTTCAGTTCGACAACTGTGGGCACATCCGGCAAATTTCCGACACGCGTTCCCGACGTCACTGCAAGCGCGCGGAGGTTCCCCGCCTTAACGTGGCTGACTGAGTTGGTCGCCTGATCGAACATGACATCGATATGGCCTGCGACGACGTCAGTGAGGGCGGGGCCGTTGCCCTTGTAGGGTACATGCAGCAGCTTTGCCTGCGTCTCATGCATGAATAGTTCGCCCACCAGGTGAGTGGAGGTGCCCGCACCCGCTGAACCAAAGCTGATTTGGTCCGGTCGCGCCTTGGCATTGTCTATCAATTCTTGCAGCGAATTGATGGGGAGCTTGGCGTTGGCAACAATTACGTGCGGTGTGTCGTAGAGACGCGCGATCGCCGTGAAGTCTTTCAATGGATCGAACGGCATGTTTTTGTATAGATGACTGTTTACCGTCATCAGCCCCATGCTACCGAATAGCAGCGTATACCCGTCCGGTCTGGCCCGAGCGACGTAATCGGCGCCAATATTACCGCTTGCGCCGGTCTTGTTTTCCACGATTACCGGATTGTTCAGCTGCTTGCTGAGCCCATCGGCCAGAATACGCGCCACGGTATCGCTGCCTCCGCCGGCTGAAAACGGCACGACAATGCTGATCAGTCTTGTGGGAAAGCTCGCTGCGCTTGCGTGACTGGCGGGTGTAGCCAGGGCCAAGGCCATAAGCCCGCAGCAATTCAGAAAAGTATGGGCTGTTCGTGTTTTCATTTTGTCTTCCTCTATTGTATTGTGTCGCGTGTGAATTGACCGGCGGCTCGGAAATGATTCGGCTTACGCCCCGTAAGGGCGGGCCGAGTCATACCAAGACAACAACTGAATCGGATTTACCTCGACGCCATCGCGTTCGGACTGCTTCCGGTTGGCGTAGCGCCGTTCGCCAGGCATTCTGGATTGCCCGCTATCCAGCAGCATGCGGGCCAATGTGTCGATTCGGGCTGTGAAAGCGCTTTGCCCGGATACTCCGGGGTCAATGCACAACAAGAACTGGCCTGCTCTTGAAGTGTGGGCATTGGTATAGCCAGACTTATTGATTTCCCACGAGAAGCTTCCGCCTGTCAGCGCTGCCGCCAGGACTTCCACCATCATGGCGATTGACGAGCCTTTATGCCCACTGAACGGCAGCAAGGTGCCGCCATCCAGGATGTCGGCCGGGTTTTCCGTGGGTTTACCGAATTTATCCAGGCCGGTTCCAGGCGGAACCAGCCGGCCACTGTTGGCGGCGAGCTGGATGTCTCCTTTCGCCATGACGCTTGTTGCCTGATCGAAGACTATGGGAAGATGGCCTTCCCTGGGACACGCAAATGCCATGGGGTTGGTGCCATAGACAGGTTTGGTGCCGCCTATGGGAGCCATATGGCTGGTGGAGTTCACCATCGTCAATGCGACGAAACCCCTTTCTGCCAGGGGTTCGACATCCAGCCACAAGGCACCAAAATGATGGGAGTTCTTCATGAGCAGGATAGCGACACCTGACTCACTAGCCATGCGCATAAGCAAAGGCATGGCCTGTATCAAAGCGGGTTGAGCAAAGCCGTTTCTTGCATCCACGAGCAGGGTGCCGCTTGCGGCTTCTTGAATTTCAGGCGCTGCGCCAGGCGTTACCCAATCCGTCGTCAGCGTTGCCAGGTAGGCCGGTATCCGATGCAGTCCGTGGCTGTGGGCACCGTCTCTTTCTGCGTGAGTGCAGGTTTGAGCGAGGATGTTCGCCTGCTCTGCTGGCACGCCCGCCCGCACAAAAATCGCGGCAACCAGACAGACAAGGTCTTGCACGCTGAGTCGACAACTTGCCGCCGCTCCAACCCCGCGAAGATGATGCACGATACTTTCGATATGCTCATTGCGCTGTTCTGCTGACATGAGTGCCGTCCCATTGTGTTGATTGAATATCTCGCGCGTTGTGGTTTCTCGTGTCACTGTGCTGGAAGTCCGGCCGCCTTCCCGAGTTCAACCATCTTCTTTTGGTCGCTTCGGACGAAAGTCATGAACTCTTCGTGAGTACGTTGTGGCAGTGGAATTCCGATCTCTTCCAGTTTTTGAATAATGGCAGGCTTGGATGTCGTGCGATCCAGCGCGCTGCGAAGCGTCTTGACCACCGTGTCAGGCGTTTTTGCCGGTGCAGCCAAAACGATCCAACCTACAAAATTGAAGTCGGGGTATCCGGATTCGGCAATGGTGGGCACCTGGGGCAGGTCTTTGGTCCTATAGTTGGTACTCACCGCAAGAGGCTTCACTTTGCCAGCGTTGATCATGGGCGCGGCGGCTGTGGATGTATAGAAAATCGCGTCAACATCGCCAGCAACCACTGCGCGCAGACCGTCGGGGCCATTTTTATAGGGCACGTGCAGCAATTTGACGCCCGCTTCATGGGCAAGCATTTCGCCTACCAAATGCCCCGTGGACCCGACTCCCGAAGACGCATAGGTCAGCGCGTTGGGGTGCTGCTTGGCATGCTTGATGAAATCGGCCAGCGATTTGAAGCGCGATTCGCTCGATACAATCAAGAAGCTGGGCATGTCGCCGACATGACCAATCAGCACGAAGTCGTTCTTGGCATCGTAAGGCAGTTTATTGTGAAGCACGGGATTGACGGCGAATGTTGCGTTTGACCCCAGCAACATGGTATAGCCGTCGGGCGTGCTATTGGCAACGTACCCGGCGGCTACAGCGGTTCCTGCGCCTGGCTTGGTTTCAACCACGATGGTTTGGCCGAGCTCATCCTTCAGGTCGGAAGCAATAATCCGGCCCAGTGTTTCTGTAGCACTTCCGGGACCGAAGCCAACGACCATTTTTACGGGGTGGTCTGGATACTCGGCGAATGCTTGCCCACTACAAAAAAGGAAGGCCAGCAATATTGAGGTTATTCGTTTCACGGTATGTCTCCTGAAGTGTTTTGTGTTCCCGGCACAGTGGTTAGGGTGCGTGAGCTTTATATCTATAGATCGAACTTGTACAAGCGGCCTTGCTTCATGATGACGCGCAGATTTGTACCTTCCGCATCGAACACGGTGATGTCCTCATACGGATTTCCGTCGACGACGAGTAGGTCAGCGTATGCGCCCGGAACCAGTTCCCCCAGCTTGCCTTCCTGTTTCAGGATGGCGGCATTGACTAAGGTGGCAGATTCAATGACCGCTACATTGGAAAGGGCCCTTGCCTGAACTGCCAGGCCTTCGCATTGGTAGTGCTGTGTATGCATGGAAAGGTCTGTGCCGAATCCGATACGGACACCCGCCTTTTCACAAATGCCCAGTGACTTCAGGCCGGCGGCATGGACCAGCTCATTTTTGGCGAGACTGTCGGGCGACTTGCCCGATGCTGGCCCTAATCGTTTGTTGACGTCATAGACGATCAAGGTTGGAACCAGGAATGTTTCTTTCTCTGCCATGAGGGAGGCGGTTTCAGGCGATAGGAAGTTGCCATGCTCAATGGTTCTCACACCTAGCTCTACACCGCGCCGAACCGCTACGTCCGAGTAGGCGTGCGCGCAAACATAGGCACCCCAGCGATTGGCTTCCTGAACCGCCGCGTCGATTTCGTCTTCCCGATACTGTAGGCTGTAGAGAGGGTCATTGGGAGAAGCGACGCCGCCGCTGAGCATGATCTTGATGTGATCAGCGCCTTTGCGTAGCTCTTCACGCACTGCCTTGACTACCTCCGGGACGCCGTCTGCCATGACGCTGAATAGGGAAAGGCCTGTGCAGCATGCGCAGCCATAACCATTTTCGGCCCGTCCGCGGAAGTCGCCATGGCCGCCAGTCTGGCTTACCGCGCGTCCACCCATGAATAATCGCGGCGCTTCCACGTACTGTGCCTCGATGGCATCGCGCATGCCGTAGTCACCTCCCGCCACGTCACGTACTGTGGTGAAACCACGCTGCAGCATTCCCCGCAATACCACGGTGGATTTGGCTGCCATGTAAGTGGGGCTTACTTGGCCCAGTCCGGCGATGTTCGCCTCGTTCATGTAGATATGCACATGCGCATCGATAAGTCCCGGCATCACCGTCCTGCCCTGGAGGTCGATGACTTGCGCGTTTGTGCAATCTATTTTTCCCTGCCTTACCTCTTGTACGTAACCGTCCTTGATGGCGATTTCGTAGCCATCAAGCAAGCGGGCCTGGCGCGGATCAAGTAATTTTCCGTTCTTTAGGACCAACGTGTTATCCATTACGGCGTCTCCCCCGATCATGATTAAAGAATGCCTTGTTCGGGATAGGGTTGCTGATTCTCCACCCGTTCGTAACCCAGGCGGGTAAGATCGACAGTTTCGTAGCGCCCCTTGATGATGAGCTCAGCGATCCCCCTTCCAGCAGCGGGTGCGTGCATCATGCCGTGTCCCGAGAAGCCTGCTACCGTGTACAAGTTGGGCAGCCTGGAGTTCCAAGCACCAATGACCGCATTTCCGTCGAGTTCGTTCACTTCATAAAGGCCAGACCAGGTGCGATGGCATTTGGCGGCCTCGAAGGCGGGAAAGCGATGGGCCACAGCGGGCCAGACGACGTTCTCGAAATAGTCGTGATCTACATCGAAGTTGTATCCGCGTGTGGCGTTGCCATCGACCAAGCCGCCGGAGTAGCCCTGACCTTCCGACCGGAACGCCAAGCGGGAAAGGTCCTTCACATAGGGTAGATGCCCAACCGGCGTGCCCGGCGTGAAGTAGTGTTCGAACCGGCGCACAGGGGAAACCGGAAGGTTCATACCGAACATTTTTGCGATGCCCCCAGACCATGCTCCGGTGGCATTGACGAAGGCATCGGCACGCACAGTTTCGCCGTTGTCGAGGCTAACGGAAACCGCTCTAGCACTCGTCGCTTGGGCGTCAGTGACCCGCCCCGCAATGTAGGTCGCGCCAAGTTCAACCGCTTTGCGACGGAAGCCCCATAGCAGACCATTTGGATCGCACCAGCCGTCATGCGGAGTATGTGCACCGGCGCCCAGATCGTCCACATGCATGGCGGGAAATTTTTCTTTCAGTTCAGATGGAGACAGCACGTCAACCGTGGCGCCCTGGGCGCGCTGGAAAACTGCATTCTTCTCGATCTGAGCGGCATGCTCGGGCGGCACGATGAACAAATAGCCGCCTTCCACCCAGTCCACATGAGCCGGGTGTTTATCGGTCGACATGGTGTTTTCGAAGTTCTTAATGAATTCGATGCTGAACAGCGACATGGCAATGTTCTCTTCACCGGTGAACTGCACGCGGCAGCCGCCGGAGGATCGCAATGCCGAAGCATATTCGTAGGTGGAATCGGGCTCGACCACGCACACGGATAGTTGCGGGTCTTCCTTCAGCAGGAAATAGGCGACTGAGGATCCGATCACGCCGCCGCCGATCACTGCCACGTCGAATTTTTTTTGAGGGTTGATGTTCATGTCTCTCCGAGCATATAGTTAGAGTTTGGAAATCGTATCCGTTATTGGATCCAAATGTCAATGCTGTTATTTCGAACCAAAATCATCGTGGCAAAGACGCCACCGGAGTTGGATCCTTTGTGGGATTCAATTTATCATCGCACTTCAGAAACCCTTAGCCACATAGAAAGGAATCATCCATGACAGAGGAAATGGGCCGCGCTTTGTCCGCGGATGCAATCACATTGGAGTTGCGCAACATGATTTTGTCTGGCAGTTATTCCATCGGCGTGCAGTTGAAGCAGGAAGCGCTCGCCAAGCGGTTTGGCGTGAGCCGCATTCCTGTGCGCGAAGCGCTGAAGCGCCTGCAAGTTGAAGGGTTGGTAGAACATACGCCGCATCAAGGATCGATCGTTGCCGGACAGACCATACCGCAGCTGTTGGAAACGCTGGATATCCGGATTGGCCTGGAGACGCGCGCCCTGAAACTGGCGATACCAAACATGCAGGTAGCGGATTTTTCCACGGCTGAGGAAATCCTTGCCAGATACGACCAAAGCGACTTGCCGCGGGAATGGGCGGAACTCAACCTGGAATTTCACATGTGTCTGTATCGGCCTTGTGCACTGCCCCGCTTGCTAAAGATGATAGAAGAGATGGTGCGCGGCATTGCCATGCACCTTCGTGCGCTACAGAGTTACCGCACGGGCCGGAAGTCGCCCCAATCAGAGCATAGGGAGATTCTAAAAGCATGCATGGCTCGGGATGTGGATCTTGCGATCAAACTGCTGGAACAACATGTCGACCATACGAAGGAAGTCCTGCAAACTGCCGTATGACGGCCTTACTGGCTTCCACCGCTCCCGCCCCCGGCCTGCTCAAGGCATGCATTGTGCGGCCGACATTCGCCTACGGTCCGCCGGTGTGCCCGGTCGCACAAGCCCGCAGAAAGCCTTCTTCCTCATAATGGCCCGGCTGGGCTTTCGTCGTCATGGCTGCCGCGAGTGCTTATGATCACGCAGCAACAGCACCGCGGAAGCCCAGCCGCGTGCTTTAGCTCTGAGCCGCAAAAGCCTTTTCAATCTCCACCGCGATTTCAAGCAGCTTCAGGTCGGTATTAGGCGCGCCCATCAATTGGTAGCCGATAGGCAGGCCGTCGACAGGCAGCGGCAGCGAGATCGAACATAGACCCAGGTGGTTCGATGGCTGCGTGTTCTGGGTCATGCCCAATGCGAGTTGCATGCCTTTCTCGGGGTC